>JAAZEB010000308.1 GCA_012512505.1 Armatimonadota bacterium
GACGCAGAGGGGACGCGCCCCCTCCACCCGGCCGCGAAGGGCCGCGAACGCCCGGACCGGCCGCCAGAAGGGCATCATTCCGGTCCATCAGCGCGTCCCCATGTACTCTTCGGCCGTGCTGCTAACGCACGTCCCACGCGAACAGGTGTGCCTGCTCGGCACCCCAAGTCTGCTCCGGCACGAAGCGCAGCGCCGTGGTCTGCACGTCGAGCGGCAGCCGCACCAGGCGCTGGTGGTTGTCGACGACGCGGGCGACGGTGGCCCAGTTGCCGGCCGGATCGCGCGCCTCAACGCGGGCCGAGCGCACCAGCGTCGCCGGCACGGCATGGGGCTCGCGCCGCAGGGGGTAGCTGCACGGCATGTTCAGGCGCGGCCGGTTCAGGTCGCTGTCGAAGACGAAGCGGCACTCGCGCACCCGGGTTGGCTCCGCGAAGGCATACTGCACCCAGGTGCCCAAGCGGCCGGTCCAGCCGTTATCCGCCTCACCTACCGGCCGATCTACCCCGTTGCGCAGCGGCTCCGGGTCGCCCTCCGCGGCGGTGAGTACCGCGCCCCGGGTGCGCGCGGGCACCTCCCGCTCCTTCCACGGGAGGTAGCAGTCGTCCTCCATCCGCAGTTGCTGCAGCTCCGGGGCGCCCTCGCGCGCGACGCCGCGTGGGGTGAGGCCGTCGCGGGCGGCCAGCACTGCCGCGGTGCCAACCGCCTGGCCGAGGATAGCGCAGGTGGCCATCACCCGGGTGGCACTCAGCGCCGCGTGGGTAGCGCTGATGTTGCGGCCGGCGAAGAAGAGGTTCTCCACGTTGCGCGAGTAGAGGCACCGGTAGGGAATCCCAAACGGTGACGGCGCCTGGTGGAAAATCGTCGGCGGCCCTGGGTAACGCATGCCCCCCGGATGGTGGTCGTCCAGCGACCAGCCGCCGTAGGCCACCAGATCGGCGAAGCGCCCCTCGGCGCGCACATCGTTTTGGGTCAGGATATGATCGCCCAGGTAGCGGCGGCTCTCCCGCTTGCCCGGGAGGAAGCCGACCCAGTCGAGCGTCCAGTTCTCGGCGCCGTGGTCGCCCCGGTTCTTGACGTGGTCCCACACCCCGAAGGCGACCTTCAGGAGTTCGTCGCGCACCTGTTCGGTGTCGTAGATCGAGTCGTCCTCGCCGCCCAGTTCGATCCACCAGAAGTTGCTGCCCAGGTCGTGGGCGCGGTGCGGCAGGTCGTCGTCGGTCGGATAGACGTAGGCCCACGCTGGCGGGATAAACGGCTGAGGCGTCTCCATCTCCCGGGCCTGGATCAGGCAGCTCATCCCCATCGTCTTGCGGTCGGCCTCCGCCGGCTCAATCGACTCGCCGAACTCGTGGGCGGCCTCCCGGCCGACGCGGAAGTCGGCGCCGGAAAGGGGTGCCAGCACGCTGTCGCCGGAGCAATCGGCGAAGAGCTCCGCCTCCACCGTGTGCCACGTCTGGGTGGTGGTCTGCCACCCGCGCACCGAGCGGATCCGCCGTCCGGCCATCTCCAGGGAGGTGCAGGAGCAGTTGAGCAGCAGCGTCAGGTTCTCCTGGAAGCGCGCCTTCTCGTAGAGGATGCTATCCCAGAGGGAGTAGCTGGCGGCGGGGTTGCGGTAGAGGTTATCGAGCTGGATCTCCTCCAGGATGCCGGTCTCCCGGTTGTTCGGCCCGTGGGCGCCGCACACCCACATGCGGACCTCCGAGGAGGCGTTGCCGCCCAGCACCGGCCGGTCGTGCATCAGCGCCACGCGCACGCCCTGGCGGGCCGCCGCCACCGCCGCGCACAGGCCGGCCAGGCCGCCGCCCACCACGCAGAACTCCACCGCATGCGTCTGCTCTCTCATCGGTTCCTCCTCCCTCGTCTGGCGCGCTATCTCCCCGCGATCAGATTGGCCGGGGCGCCCGCCAACCCCTGCCGCGGCGCGAACATGCCTGCTGCGGCCGGCCCCGGGCGCGGGGCGACCGCGGTTGGATCGCCGGCCTCTGGCCAGCTCCCGCTTAGGCGAGAAGGCCGCCGACGGACAGGGCTTGCCGGCGAGACGCCGGCGCTCCGACCAATCGGCGGCGGATGCCCCTCCAACGGTGGAGGATGCTGCCGCGCGGGGGCTGGTGGTGCCGGCGCCCGCCCTGGCCGCGTGGGTCCTCAAGAATCGATGGCGGGTTCCGATAATAAGGCTGGATGGGCGATGAGCACAGGCGCTCACGGCGCGGGCTTGTCGTCGCTGATTCCTCGGTTAGGAGTTCCGTATGAGGCGTCCACGCCCCGCGGGGGGTGTCCTGGCTTTCTGGCTCTCCGTTTCCTTCGCCTTGCTCGTGGTGGTGGCTCCCGGCTCGGCGGCTGGTGTCCGCCCGCCCGACGTGCCGGGGGATCACTGGGCCGCCCCGGCGGTGCTCGCCGTCACCCACCCCGAGGTGGACCTGGTGGAGCTGTTCCCTGGCGGCACTTTCCGGGGCGCCACCAACCTGACGAAGTACGACCTGGTGAAGAGCCTGGATAACCTGGTGACCTACCTGGAGGGGAAGGGCGTTCGCCTGGGCCCGCAGGGCGCGCTCCCGCCACTGCCCTACACCGACGTGCCCGGCGACCACTGGGCAACCCGCGCCATCCGCCGCATGCTCTGGGTGATCCCGGGCGACCGAAACCTCTTCCGCGGCGGCCAGACGATGACCCGCCTCGACATGGCCGTCTGGCTCTATCAGCTCCTGAAGGAAGCGCCTGTCGCCACCAACGTGAAGCTCGGCCCCGCGCCCCCCGATGTCGATGCCATGCTGGCGCTGCCCGCCCGGTGGGCGCTGGCGGCCGGCGAGGAGGGCCTCATCTCCCGCTACCCGGACGGGCGCTTCCACCCCGACCGCGACCTGACGCGCTACGAGATGGTCTACACCCTTCACCGGGTGCTGCGGTGGCTGGCCCCCGACACCACCCCTCAGCCCGTGGAGACCCCTCCCACCCCGGTGGCACAGGATCAGAGGCCGCCGGAGATCCGCGTCTTTGAGCCGGACGTGGAGGAGGCCAAGGACTTCGCCGTGGTGCCCCGCAAGAAGCAGGTGGCGGTCACCGGCGTTGCCGCCGACGACACCGCGATCGCCGCAGTTACCGTCAACGGCCAGACGGCCACGCTGGCGTTTGCTGACGAGGCGGACCTGCAGCAGGCGGGTCTCAAAGGCCCCGCTGCCGTCTGGTTCCGCACCCAGGTGCTGGCGCCGGCCGAGGGCGGGCAGATCGTCATCACCGCCACCGATAAGACGGGCAAGCAGACCCAGCGACGCTTTGCCCTGCGGCCGCCCCAGGCCGACTCGCCGCAGGTGCAGCAGGCCGTGGTGCAGCCGCCGGGCACCCAGCGGGTGGGACGCAAGTGGGCGCTCCTGATCGGCGTCAACCAGTACGACGACGCCGAGAACATCGCCACCCTGCGCTACTCGGTGCGCGACGTGACCGCCGTTTACGAGGCGCTGGTCGACCCAGAGCGCGGCGGCTTCGACCGGGATACCGTCTTCCTGCTGACGGACAACACGCCGGATAAGCCGACCAACATCAACATCATCAAGTTCCTGAACCGGATCGCCCGCCGCGCCGAGCCGGAGGACCTGGTGCTCATCTACTACTCCGGCCATGGCTACGAGGAGAACGGCAAGGGCTACATCCTGCCGTGCAACACCGACATCGAGGCGCTGGCTGCCAGCGCGGTGGACAACACCGACTTTATCGACACGCTCGACCGGATGAAGGCCCAGCGCATCGTCACCATCCTCGATGCCTGCCACAGCGGCGCCGTGAAGCGCACCAGCGGCACCGGCGGCCTGGGCGCCCAATATTACAACGCCTACGGCGGTGGCAAGGGCCGGGTGGTGCTGGCCTCCTCCTCCGCTGGCCAGCAGTCCTGGGAAGATCCCAAGCTGAAGCAGGGCGTTTTTACTCAGTACGTGAAGACCGGTCTGATGGGCGAGGCGGACCGCAACCGTGACGGCGCAATCACCTTCATGGAGCTGGCGCGCTACGTCTCCGAGCACGTCCGCCGCTGGGCCCAGGCCAACGGCAAGGAACAGGAACCAACCATCCAGGCGGAGAACTTCGCCGCCTCCGACATCGTGCTGGCGCTGAACCCCGCCGCCAAGCCCACTGGCCCGCTGGCGGAGAAGAAGCGGGTGATCTACACGAAGCTTGACCCCGAGGATGCCGACTACTCGTGCGCGCTGCTGGAAAAGCAGACGCTCACCGCCGTGGAGAAGCGGATCCTGCAGTATCTGGACCAGATGGTCTCCGGCAAGATCACCCCGGAGCGTTACCTCGACATGCTGCGCACCTTACGCCCGGCAGAGGAAGGATCGTAGGAGAGATGAAGATGAGAAGCGCGGGCTTTCTCGCGGTGCTCGTCGCCCTGGTGGCGGCCGCGGTGGTCTTCGCCGAAACGCAGAGCTACCTCCAGGTGATGGACAACGGGAAGGTCGACTGGATCCGCGGCAAGGTCTATGTTGTTGGTGAAGGGGTGCCGCTGCGCGATGCCGTTGGCGGCCAGAAGCGCACCACCGCCCGGATCGCCGCCCGCCAACTCGCCCTGCGGGAAGCCGCCGGCGTTATCGCCGGAATTGCCGTCAGCAGCGAGACCGAGACGGTGGACTCGGCGCTTTCCAGCGACCGGATCCGGTCGGCGGTGCGGGCGCACATCAAGGCCGGCCCCACTTACACCGACAGCCGGCACCCGCTGATGCAGGCGCTGGGCTTCACCGACCTCGGCTGGAATGCCGAGGAGGAGGTGTTCCGGCTGGTGATGGAGATCCCGCTGGCCGGCGCCCAGACCAGCGTGAACGCCGCCGTGCTGCCGCCGGTCCTCTCTTCGCCGCCGACGAAGCCGGACGCCCCAACCCAATACTCCGACGTGCCGGCCCTTGGCAGCCGGGAGACGCCTCCCGACGGGCCAGCTACCGGCTTGATCGTGGACTGCACCCAGGCGGAGGTGGAGCCTGCCCTGGCGCCAAAGATCTACAACCGGGAGACGAAGCAGGAGATCTACGGGGGTGCGGCCGTGGATACCGATACCGCGGTGAAGCGCGGGATCGTCGGCTACGTCACGTCACTGGCCGATGCCAAGAAGGCAGTGGACCGCGTTGGGCAGCGGCCGATGGTGGTGCCGGCTGCCGCCGCCGTGGGCAAACGCGCCGTGGCCCTCACCGGCGATGATGCCGAGGCGGTGCTCGCGGCAGACAGGGAGAGCAGCTTCTTGAAGCAGTGCCGCGTGATGTTCGTGCTCAAGCCGTGAGGGGAAGGATCATGTCAAGCCTACGCTGGTTGGCGGGAGTGCTGTCAGTAGTGATCGCCGCGCTGGGGGCAATGCCCGGGGTCGCGGCGGAAGAGGGCGCCGAGGAGCGCGTCACGATCGCGATCCTTGATTTCAAGGAGGCGGGGGACCTGGCGTGGGAGTTCCGTGAGAAAGCCGGGGTCATCTGCGCCAACCAACTGGGTGCCGCGCTGATGCTCTCGCCGCGTTACGAGGTGGTCGAGCGTGCCCGCATTGGCGACGTGCTGCAGCAGCTCAAGCTGGAGCAAAGCGGCGTGGTAGATCCGGACCAGGCGGCGCAACTGGGCAAGCAGCTCGCCGTGAAGATGCTGATCTACGGCGAGGTGCAGCGTCTGGAGATCCAGAAGGGCCACCTCGCCGCCGGTCTGGATGTCCTCGGCCGGATCGGCCTCGGCGGCGCTGGCCGCAACACCCAGGGCGCCCACGCCATCGCCGAGGTTGCCTTCAAGGTCACCGACATCGAGACGGGAAAACTGCAGCTTCAGAAGGTGATCAAGCAAGAGCTGGACGTTCTCACCTTCGAGGATGCGCCGGCACCGCGCCTGAAGGTGGCGACCGAGGTGCTGCAGAAGAGCGCCCGCAAGCTGGCGCAGATCCTGGCGCCCGAGCTGGAAGGCAAGGTGGCCGCGATCGACCCGGACGCCGGCACGGTGGTGATCAACCTGGGCGAAAAGCATGGGGTCACCAAGGACCGGCTCTTCCGCATCATCGAGCGGGGCGAGGAGATCAAGGATCCGACCACCGGCGAAGTGCTCGATCAGAAGATCACCGAGGTGGCCCTGGCCCGCTGCGTGGAGGTGCGCGAGCGGGTGAGCACGCTGGAGGTGGGCGAGTTCAAGAAGCAGCCGCTGGGCAAGCCGAAGTGGCGCCTCGCCAAAGGGAAGCTGGCGGCGGTCAAGGTCGGCCAGGTGGTGGAGATGCTCGACGTCGAGTGACGCTGCCGTCCGACACGGGTGGCAGGATCCCAGGAGGGAACGATGGTGCTTGTGAAGCGGATGGCGGCGGGCATGGCGCTATTGCTGGCCCTGTCGGCCGGACTCGCCCTGGCCGCCGATGAAAAGAAGCACACGCCGGGCAGCCGCGAAGTGGAGACGACCGGCGAGGGAGCGTCGGCGGCGGAGGCGCGGAAGGTCTCCCAGCGCCTGGCAATCGAGCAGGTGTTGGGCAGCTTCCTCACCTCGAAGACGATTGTCGAGAACACCGCGCTCATCGAGGACAAGATCTACTCGAAGGCGGCCGGTTTCGCCGTGCTGAAGGCAAAGCCGGAGCCAAAGACGAGCCAGGACGGGGATGTCTACACTTTCACCGGCACCTGGGTGGTGAGCGCCGTGCCGATGGCGCAGCTCCTGAAGGAGAGCGGCCTGGTGCGCGAGTGGCGGGTGATGGTGATCATCCCCGAGTGGCACATCCAACGGCCCGTGCCCGACCCAGCCGCGGAGACGGAGTTCATCAACCAGTTCGTCAAGGCGGGCTTCAAGGTGATTGACCAGAAGCGCTATGCCGAGCTGCGCCAGCAGAACGCCGAGCGCCTGAAGGAGGATCCCCAGGTGGCCGCCGAGATCGCCCGCAAGCTGGGCGCGGACATCGTCATCACCGGCGAAGCGTTCAGCGAGCGCGCCGCGGACATCGGGGTTGAGGGAGCCGAGGGGATCGTCTCCTGCCAGGCCCGGGTGGAGGTGCGCGCCCTGCTGGCCGACACCGCGGAGATCGTCAGCGCCGATGCCCTGATGGGCCCTGGTGCCGCCATGTCCGAGGCGGTCGCCGGCAAGAAGGCGCTCCAGGAGACTGCCCGGCGCCTGGCGCCGCAGTTTGTCACCGACATCCTGCTGCTGCCGGCCTCCGACACGCGCAAGCTGCAGCTTGAGGTGAGCATCTTCGAGAGCTTCACCCAGGCCGCGCGCTTCGAGCGCGCAGTGGGCACCCTGGAGGGCATCAACAAGGTGACTCGCGAGTCGTACGACGAGGGCGTGCTGGTGCTCGACCTCGACGCCGACATTGACTCTGCGGACGCCCTGGCGGAGCGGTTGGAAACGGCCGAGGCGATGAAGGTGTTCGGCCTGCGGGTGGGCAGCGTCAGCAAGACGCGCGTTCGCGCCACCCTCGCCAAGGAATAGCAGTCCCCTGGTTGGCTCCCCTGACCCCCCGATCTCGGGGGGAATGGAGGAGGTTGGCCCCCCTGGCTCCCCGAGACCGGGGGGAACCGCGCTTGGTAGCGAGCGGGTTCCCCCCAGTGTTGGGGGGAGAGGGGGGCCTTTCGTTCTTACCCCCTCGAAGCCGGGGATAAGAACCAGTTGGATGACAGGGATTCCCCCCAGCGTTGGGGGGATAAGGGGCCCTTCTTTTCAGACCCAGGCGGTGGGCAGCGGCGCGGGGTTCGCCTGTTTTTGAGGCGCGGGGGCCGGGCGGGGGGCCGAGTCTCGGTGCTGCTCCAGGATGACGATGGTGCCACCCGGGCCGGTACACAGGTGGATGCGGTCGGTGAGGTGGAGCATCAGGGTGTAGCCCATGCCGAGGGATGGCTTGGTGGAGTAGCCGCGCTCGAGGACGGCCCGTGGCAGCATCAGGTCGGCGATGCCCGGCCCGTGATCGGTCACGCGCACGAGGATCTTGTCGCCATCGGCGTGGAGGGTCACCTCGCCACCCTGGGCGTGCTTAATCGCGTTGGTGATGGCCTCCCCGGCGGCCACCTCCAGGTCGTCAGCCTGCTCTTCAGTGATGCCCAGGGCCAGTGCCGCGCGCCGCACTTCCTCACGGGCGCGGGCGGCATCCCTAGGGGTGGTGATCGTGAACGCGCACAGGGGCGGCGGCAGGAGCGGCACGATCTCCTCCGGGTCGCGAACGATCAGCTTGCCCTCGGTGATCCCGGCGATCGTGTTTCTGAAGAACTGCCGCTTCTGCTCCTCGGCATTCTGGACCGCGTCGCGGTAGCTGCGCTCTGCCTGCAGCACCCGGTCGGCATGGCGGCGGAGGAGGGCATAGAGCAGCGTGGCGGTGATGAGGATGAACAGCCAGCCCTTGATCACCGAGCGCCACAGCACCCAGCCGGTGCTCGGTGGAAAGGCAGCCAGCAAGAGGTCGGACAACAGGACCCAAAGGGCCGCGGCGACCGCGTAGCCCAAGGCGGTCTGTAGCGCGGACCGGTATATCTCCCCTGGTTGTGGATTGGGTATTCCCCCCACCGTCACTCCTGGCGATCCTCTCCCGAGCCGTAGCAAGCGTGCTCAGGGCAGTGAGGCTCCTCACACGCCCGGCCGGGGCGGATCGTCTCGATCTGGGAGAACCGCCACCAGGCGAAGGAGCTCCGGGTGGCCCCCGCCGTTCTGGGAACGGGCGGTGCGCCAACCCACCGCGTCTCGCCGCGACGGTCGTCGCGTGTAGCTCTCGTGGGCCTTAGCGCGGGCCCATCATCCCAGGCATTCCGGCCTTAGGGCCGCCCATGCCGGGGCCCATCATCCCGGGCATTCCAGCCTTAGGGCCACCCATACCGGGGCCCATCATCCCAGACATGCCGCCTTTCGGGCCGCCCATTCCCGGGCCCATGCCCATTCCTGGACCCATGCCCATTCCTGGACCCATCCCCGGGCCCATGCCCATTCCCATGCCGGGCATCCCACCGCCGGCCTGCGTGGTGCGCCCGCCGACCTGCTTCCACTGCTCGTGCGTTTTGATCACGTCGGAAACTAGCTGGCGAACCTCGGCGGGGCTCCCCCGGCGTGCCGCGCGCTGCAGCTTCAGCAGGATAGCCCACTGGCGGCAGTTGAGCGACATCGCCAGGTTGGTCTGCGCGTCGGTGCCGCGAACGGCGCTGCCGGACGTCTGCCAGAAGTCGGCGGAGCGCTCTAGCAAGGCAATCTGCTGATCGAGGCTGAGGCCCGTTTTGGTGAGCGCCGCCTGCTGGGCGAGCAACTCGTTCAGGATGTGGCGCAGCAACGCTTGCTCCTGCTTCGGGATGAAGGCCCGGGCCACCTGGTCGAGGTGACGGATGGGGTCGGACGTGCGTTTGATCTGCACCGCCGGCCGACTTGCACGCTGGCTAGGGGCAGCCAGCACCGGCCAGACGGCCACCGAGGCAACGAGCGCAGCCGCCAACGGAAACGCCCGGGAACGGGGGCTGCGCGCCGGCTCCGCTGGACGAGGTGCTTCGCGCATGGGGGAACTCCTTCCACGGCCGGCAGGCACTCTCGCAGCCTGCCTCCGCTCGAAGAACGGTGACTGCTCGTGTGCGAGTATAGCACAGCAGCCGGCGCCTGTCAAGGCAAGGACTCTGCGGGCTGCCACGGAATGGGACAGTGGGGTAGCTTGGCGCCGGCCCAGGACCGATCCCGGCTGTTCGCCTGCCCTGGCCCAGGTGGCCGCGCGGGCCTGGCGAGCGGCTTCGCCGGTTGCGGACGGGGCCGGAGCGGCGACAAAGCGGCGC
Organism: Armatimonadota bacterium; assembly: GCA_012512505.1. Taxonomy (GTDB): domain Bacteria; phylum Armatimonadota; class JAAZEB01; order JAAZEB01; family JAAZEB01; genus JAAZEB01. Next base: position 9,714 of record JAAZEB010000308.1, read on the forward strand.
AGGAGGCAGCGATGAACCGACAGGATATCCCGGTGCTGGCGGAAGCAGAGGTAGTCGTGGTGGGCGGCGGCATGGCGGGAGTGGCCGCGGCGCTGGCGTGCGCGGCTGCCGGGCGCGAGACGCTGCTGATCGAGGCACGCCCGCAGCTTGGCTGGGAGGCCACCTCCGCCTTCTCGCTTAACTGGCCGGGCGCCGACCTGGATGATGGTCCCCTGCCTACCGCGCTGCGGGCTGCCGGCGGGGTGAACGGCTTCCGCCTGGACGCGCCGATCTGCGAGCTGGTGTTGGAGCGCCTGGTAGCCCAGGCCGGTATCGAGTTGCTGCTCTACAGCGCGCCGGTGGCGCTGTGGCGCGATGGCGAGCGCCTTGGGGGCGTAGTGGTGGGCAACAAGAGCGGCCGCCAGATCGTGCGGGCGCGCGCCTTCATCGATGCCACCGAGGAGGCGGCGCTGTGGCGTCTGGCCGGCACCACTCTGCCCGACCCGGCCGCGATCCGTGGGCGCCTGGTGCTTTTCTTCAACCATGTAGCGGGCGACCCACGGGAGATCGCCGTGCCGCCCGTGCCGGGCGTGGGCACGCCGCGGCTGCTGCCGTCGGTCTGGCCGGGCGAGGTCGCCGTTGCCTTCGAGGCGGAGGTGCCGGCTGAGGGCTGGGGCGCCCCCAATGCCCTCGGGATCGCGCTGCGCCGCGCCATCCCGACCGTGGCCCGCGTGCTGCGCGCCGAGGTGCCGGCGTTTGCCGACGCGCTCCTCACCCACACCGGCCGCGAGCCGCTCCCGCTCACCGGACCTGCCCTCGGCGCCGAGCCGCAGCACCCGGAGGTGCCCAACCTGTTTGGTGCCGGCGTCTGGCTGGCTGCCGCGGGAGACCGAGAGATGGCCGGCAACATCCGCGCGCGCTGGCACCAGGGCGCTGCCGCCGGCGCGCTGGTGGGGCGCCTGGCCGCCGAGATGCCGCTGCCCGGCCTCGACGCGGCGGGACCATCGCCGGAGCCGATCGAGGCCCCGGAGTGCGACGTTTTGGTGGCAGGGGGCGGCACCGGCGGTGCCCTGGCCGGCATCGCCGCTGGCCGGCAGGGGGCGCGCGTCACCCTCCTGGAGAGCAGCCACTTCCTGGGCGGCATCGGTGCCGGCGGCGGCATCCACTGGTACTACCATGGCTTTACCGGCGGCCTGCAAGATGAGGTGGACGGGCGGACCCAGGAGCTGGCCGAGCTGTTTGGCGCCCGGCAGCGCCTGCATGGCTTCCACCCCGATGCCAAACAGATCGCCCTCCAGGAGCTGGCCGAGGCGGCCGGCGTGAACCTGGTCTTCCGCACGACGCTGATTGGCGCCCGTTGCGCCGACGGGCGGGTGACCGCCGCGGAGGGGGCCGGACCTAACGGCGCCGTGCTCTTCCCGGCAAAGGTGTTTGTCGACTCGACCGGCGATGCCGACCTGGCGGCGCTGGCCGGGGCGGCGTTCTCCCTGGGGCGAGAGCGCGACGAGCTGCCGCACCACTACTCGCAGTCGTGCCAGTTCCTCGATGCCAACGGCGGCATCTCCTTCCACAACTTCGACGCCGGCTACGTGGACGCCACCGACGTCACCGACCTGACGCGCGCGCGCCGCCTGGGCCTGAAGCACCTGTGGCGCGAGGGCGGTTTCAGCCCCGAGACACGCCTGCTCACCCTCTCGCCGCTGCTCGGCCTGCGCCAGAGCCGCCAGATCATCGGCGACTACGTGCTGACCCTGGACGACCAGATCTCCGGCCGGCGCTTCACCGACGCCATCTCTTACGCGAAGGCCCACTACGACAACCACGCCTTCGACTACGAGAACGAGAGCGACGAGGCGGCGCTGTGGTGCTGGATCATGGGCGCCTGGCAAGACCCAATCGCCTGTGAAGTGCCGTATCGCTGCCTGCTGCCCCAAGGGATCGAGGGCCTCCTGGTGGCCTGCCGGGCGATCTCGCTGACCCACGACGCCCACATGATGTTCCGCATGCAGCGCGACGTGCAGCGCATCGGCGAGGCGGCGGGAGTGGCCGCGGCTCAGGCGGCGTTGGCCGGGGTTACCCCCCGGCAGCTTGACGTGCGCCGCCTGCAGGAGGTGCTGCTGGCCTCCGGCCTCCTGCGCGACGAGCCGGTGATCGAGGAGCGCGCGGGCACGGTCGCGGAGTGGATCGCCCAGCTCGACTCGCCCCAGCCCAAGGCGGCAGTTTGGCACCTGGCGCACTCCGAGGATGCGATCCCGCCGCTCCTGACGGTGCTGGCCGACGGCTCCCCTCAGGCGCGCTTCTGGGCAGCCGTCGCCCTGGCGATGCACGGCCGGCCGGAGGCGGCGCCGGAGCTGCTGCGCTGCCTGACGGAGCGCAGCGAGGCAAAGGTAGAAGGCCATCGCTCCGCGCCGTTCTGGCAGGGCGCCGTGGTCCTCCTCGGGCGCATCGGCGACCCGGCGGCCGTGCCGGAGATTCTGCGCTTGCTGCGGGAGCCGGAGACCGCCCTGGACGCGCTGATCGCCGCCATCCGGGCCCTCGGGCGCATCGGCGACCCGGCGGCCGTGCCGGCGCTGCGCGCCCTGGTGCAGCGCGACGACCTCGCCTGCGAGCGCGTCTTCCAGGTGAGCAGTGGCGGGCGCGCTACCGTCAGCGAGGACGCCCGCTGGCAGCTCGACCTCGCGGCGGCCGAGGCGCTGGCGCTGCTGGGGGCGCCGGATGCCTCCCTGGCAGAGAAGCACCGGGAGGATCCCCGCGCTTACGTTCGCCGCTACGCCGAGCGCGTCCGGCAGATGAGCCGCATCCCCATCGGCTACTGAGCCGGGAGGGAACGCGGGCGGCATGCGGTGAAATGGTGGGGGTGCGTTTCGCCTCGGGTGGGTCACGCGTTCAGAGGGGGAGGATCTGTCTGGTGGGGCAGCGAAACCAGCAACGCCCCGGCGGACCAGCGGGCCCGTCGGCTGGCGGGATGCGTTCGTGGCCCTGGTGAAGGAGAACAACCCGGAGAGCGCGGTGAAACCGGCGCGCCCACGCCTTGCTCACCGCCGGCCGGCTGACCGGGGAGCACCAAACCCCGGCGGAGCCATCGGCGCGGCCGCCGACCCACTACGCCACACGGAAGAAGCGATACGCCGTAGGGGAGCCAAGCATGTCTGACACCATTCGCGTCGGGATGATCGGTTGTGGAGGGATCGCCCACGGGCACGTTCAGCGCCTTCAGGCCCTGCCGGAAGCCGAGATCGTGGCCCTGTGCGATACGAGCGAGGCGAGCATCAAGCGGATCCAGACCGCCTTCACGGCCACCAAGGCGCTGCCCGTCTACGCGGACTACCGGGAGATGCTGGAGAAGGAAAAGCTGGACGCGGTGCAGATCGCCAGCCCGCACACGCTGCACTTTCCCCAGATCATGGACTCGCTGGATGCCGGCCTGCACGTGCTCACTGAGAAGCCGATGGTCTGCTCGGTGGCGCACGCGCGGCAGGTGATCGCCAAAGCGGAAGAGGCCGGCAAGATCCTGTGCATCTCCTACCAGCGCCACTTCCAGGGCGCGTTCCGCTACATGCGCGAGGCGTTCCAGAAGGGCGACATCGGCGAGCTGGTCTTCATGAGCGCGCTGCAGGGCCAGCGCTGGCTGCAGGGCACCGCCGGCACCTGGCGCCAGGATCCGGCGCTCTCCGGCGGCGGCCAACTGAACGACTCCGGCAGCCACTTGCTGGATATCATCCTCTGGGTGGCCGGCCAGGGCGTCTCCGAGGTGTTTGCCTTCGTCGACAACCGCGGCGCGGCGGTGGACATCAACTCGGCGATCTCGGTGCGCTTCGTCAACGGCGCCCAGGGCACCTTCTCGGTGGTCGGCGACTCCCGCTGCAGTTGGTGGGAGGACATCACCTTCTGGGCGCAGGATGCCACCTTCTTCTACCGCAACGGCCGGCTCTACGAGCAGTTGGGCGACCAGGCCCCGGTGGAAGTGACCAAGCTGCCCGACTACTCGGACCCGGACCGCAACTTCATCTACGGCATTCTGGGCAAGGAGCCGATCCAGGTGCCGGCGACGTGCGGCTTGCGGGTGATTGAGCTGACCGAAGCGGCGTGGCGTTCCGCCGAGTGCGGCGCCCCGGTGAAGGTCGAGCGTACTGCCGAATAGGGGGAACGGGCGGGGCCGGCCCCCCGGCCTCTCGTACTGGGGGAAGGGGGGCCGCGCCTCCCTTCTCCCCGGGTGGCCCTCTGGGGGAACCGCCGAACGTCTGGAAACAGGAGCGAGATGGAGATCTGCACGCTGGCGTTGCGCGTTACTGAGGAAGAGTTGAACGGCTGGGTGCGGCCCGTGCTGGAGGGCACCGGCTACCTGAGCGCGGTCAGCGTGTCGGTCGACGGCAAGGGGCTGGTACTGCGCGGGGAAGGGAACATGCTCGGCGTGTCGCTGCCGTTCGAGGCGGACCTCGAGGCGGCCGCCGATGGCGCGTTCGTGGCGGTTCGCCTGGCCGCGGTTCGCAGCGCTGGCGTGCCGATGAAGCCGCTGCTGATGCCCTGGATCACCGGCCGCCTGAAGCAGCTCGAACGCGAGTGGCTGCAGGTGGAAGAGGACACGGTGGTCGTCAACGTAGAGCGCCTCCTCGCCCGCCAAGAGGTGCGGCTCACCGCCAACCTGACTGGCATCCGCTGTGAGCCAGGCGCCCTGCTCCTGGAGGCCCAGGCCCCCTCCCTGGTGGGAGAGAGCGCCTGACGGCTCCGCCGCCGTCTTCCCGCTGCCGCTGCCGCGCGTTGGCCGCTGTTCGCCCACGCGGGCGGCGAGAAGGATCTGCCGCTGGCACACCTAATCCCTATCCAGCGCGCGCGCCAGGCCCGAGCCAGCGCGGCGGCCTCGCGGAAGGAGTTCCTGGCACATGGCAGCAAGCAGTTTGGCGATCCACGGCGGACCCAAAGCGGTGCAGACCGACCCGGGCGACATCTTCACCTGGCCGATCATCACCCAGGAAGAGGAACAAGCCGTCCTGGAGGTGCTGCGCGCCGGCAAGATGTCGGACACCGACATCACGATGCAGTTCGAGGATGAATTCGCCGCCTGGCACGGCATGCGGTATGCCCTGGCGTTCAACACCGGCACGGCGGCGATCCAGTCGGCCTTGTGGGCCTGCGGTGTCGGCGTGGGCGATGAGGTGATCGCCCCCAGCCTCACCTACTGGGCCTCCGCGCTGCCGGCCTTCAGCCTGGGGGCCAGCGTCGTCTTCGCCGAGGTAGAACCAGACAGCCTCTGCCTCGACCCGAACGACCTCGAACACCGCATCACCGAGCGCACCAAGGCGATCGTGCCCGTCCACTACTGCGGCTATCCCTGCGACATGGACCCGATCATGGCGCTGGCCGAGAAGTACGGCATCAAAGTGATCGAGGATGTTTCCCACGCGCACGGCGGCCGCTACAAGGGCCGGCTGGTCGGCACGATCGGGCACATCGGGGCGATGTCGGTGATGTCCGGGAAGTCGCTGGCCGTGGGCGAGGGGGGCATGATCATCACCGACGACCGGCGCCTCTACGAGCGCGCGGTGGCCTGGGGCCACTACGAGCGCACTGCCGCCGTGCGCTGGAGCACCGGCGAGAAGGTGATCACCGAGCCGGACCTGGTGCCGTTCGCCGGTCTACCCTGGGGCGGCTATAAGTACCGGATGCACCAGCTCTCCTCCGCCGTGGGACGCGTGCAGCTCCGCCACTACCGCGAGCGCGTGGCCGAGATCCAGCGGGCCATGAACTACTTCTGGGATCTGCTGGAGGGCGTGCCGGGTCTCCGCGCGCACCGACCGGCGCGGGGCTCCGAGAGCACCATGGGCGGGTGGTACGCGGCGCACGGCCTCTATCGCGCGGAGGAGCTGGGCGGCCTGCCGGTGGCCCGGTTTGCCGAGGCGGTGAGCGCCGAAGGAACAA
>JAAZEB010000309.1 GCA_012512505.1 Armatimonadota bacterium
CAGCCGCGCCGATTGCCGTGCCTCCCCGCCACTCTGGGTGAGGTGCCCGCCCGCCATCACCGGCGGCTCGGTGCTGGTGGCGTCGCGCACCAGGATGCCGGAGGGCCCACGCGCCCCGCGGCCTACCTCCCGGCCGTCGAAGCTCACCCGGCGCACCTCCCCGGCGCTTCCCAGCAGCAGCGCCAGCCCGTCCGTCGTGGCAACGCGCGCCGCCGGGCGTCCCTGCCGCGCCGGCAGCGGCCGCCGGCCGTAGGCCTGCCCATCGAAGACGGTGGTGCGGGGATCGATCCCCTCCAGCTCCAGGCGGGCGATCTCCACCCGGAAGGTGTGTGGCACGGCCGGGGGGTTCTCGTAAACGTAGATCTGCAGCCCGAGGATGGCCGAGCGCCCGAGAGGGCTGAGGTCCAGCGAGGTCTCCAGCCATTCGCCGGCGGGCACCCACAGGCCGAGGCCCTGCTGCTTCGGTGGTGTGCCGGGCAGGTTCTCCAGGCGGGTGCGGTCGTCGGAAAAGACGAAGTTGAGCGACTTGCCGGTGACCAGCGGGTCGGTGGCGGTCACCCGTAGGCGCAGGCGCAGGTGGGCGAAGCGGCGCCAGTCTTGCGGCTTCTCCCACTGGCGCTGGATCTTGGGGAAGCTCTCGTCGCCGCCGTCGGTCTGCGTCTGCACGGCCAGGGGCGCGTCGGTCGAGGCCACGCGCTCCATCGTGGTGTTGCCGCTATCGACGTGCGGCTCCCACGCCTGTGGCTCCGCCAACAGGCTGAGGCGGCTGGTTGGTTCCGCCGCGTCGGCGGCCCCCACCGGCACCCACGGAATGAGCAACATGGCCGCCATGGTCATCCACCCTATCAACCCAATCACTGGTTGCCCTCCTGACCGGCGTCGGCATCCTCGCGCTCGATCTGGGCGTAGAGCGCCGCCAGGGCGTCGAACGCCAGCTTTCGGTCGCGCTGTTCCGTGACGACGCCCTTCAGGTTGAGGCCGTTCCAGCGGCCGTTCACCGGCTTGCTTGGGTCTGGATAGTCGTTGAACAGGAAGGGGAAGGTGCCGGCGATGCGCGGGAAGCGGCGGGCGAGGGTGATGGTGCGGCAGAGGAGTTCCGCCTGATACTCTTCGCTCCAGAGGGGGCGCTCCGCCGCGTGGTAGCCAGGCACGGCGTCGGCACCGAACTCAGTGAGCAGGATCGGCTGCCGTGTCTGCTCGCAGGCGGCCGCCAGCTTCGTCTCCAGGCCACTCAAATCCAGGCGGCGGGCTTCCTCAGGGCGGTCCAGGAGATCGTTCCAGCCGGTGTACTGGTTGATGCCCAGCAGATCGACGATCTGGTAGCAGGCATCCTCAGGGTTGAACCAGAGGGCGGCATAGGAGACGGGCCGGGTGGGGTCGAGCCGACGGGCCTCGTCGGCGAGCGCCTGGAAGAAGGGGCGCGCCTCTGGGCGCCAGGAGTCGCACTCGTTGCCGATCCCCCAGCCCAGAATGCGCCGGTGGTGGCGCAGGTCGGCGATCATCTCCCCCAGCATCTGTTTGGCGAGCGCCAGCGCCTCCGGGTCGCGGTAGACCTCTCCCTCGGCGCCGGCGCGGTCGCCATAGCCGGGCATGTTCAGGCAGTAGACCGGCGCCTCGGGCAGCACCAGGATTCCCAGTTCGTCGCAGCGCGTCGCCAGGTAGTCGCCCGGTGGCAGGTGACAGCGGATCGCGTTGACGTGCAGCGCCTGCAGCAGTTCCAGGTCGCGCTCGATCCAGTCGGGGTGCTGCACCGAGCCGGCGGTCGGGTGCAGCGGCAGGGAGTTGATCCCCCGTAGGAACACAGGCCGACCCTTCACCTCCAGGCGGCCGGCGTGGAGGCGCGTGCGCGGCGGGGGTGCCGGGCGGGGCTCCGGTGCCGTGAACAGCAGACGCACGTCCCCGTGGAGCCCCCCGTAGTTGAACCAGCCGGAGACGGCGGGGAAGTGCATCCGGTGGCGGCGGTTATCGACGCGCACCACCAGCTCGTTGGCGCCCTCGCGGAGGGCATCCCCGGTGGCGAAAGTGAACCCGGCGCCGCCACCGCGGTGGGTGCCCAGCGCCACGCCGTTCAGGAAGGGGGTGGTCTCGTAGTTGGCGCCGTCGAAGCGCAGCCAGGCGGGGCCGGAGCGGGGTGAGTGGAAGCGGCGGGCATACCACCCGATTCCCTCGTAGAGGGCATAGCACTCGCGGTAACGGTTCCAGCACCCGGGCACCGGCACGCTCTCCCAGTCGCTGCGGTCATACCCCGGGGTGGCGTACTCCGCGGAGGGGGCACCCAGGTCCGGCACGAACTGCCATTGGCCGCTCAGGTCAATCGTCTCACTCATGGCACGCAGGTCCTTCCCTGGGGAGCTGCCAGCGCTGGCCCGCCGCCTACGCGGTGCCTGCCGGAGCCAGCATCTGATCCTGAACCGCGCGCCACCGCTCCACGACGCGCTCCGGCTCCTGCCACTCCGGGCTGCCGTTGCCGCATGGGAGGAAGATCAAGCCGCGGCGCCGGCCGCCCAGGGCGCCAAGCTGTCGGCGGAAGTACTCTTCCAGGCTCTCGTCGGGGCGCTGGGGGAAGCCGCCGAAGTAGAACTTGCCCTGGGCAACGAGCTTGCCTAGTACCTCGGCCGGATCGTAGCGCTCCGGGTTGCCGCAGTTGATGCCGCGCACCTCGGGTACCGCGATCAGGTCGTCCAGCCATTGGTGGCCGCTGCCGCAGAAGTGGACCCAGCCGCCGCCGAACGCGGCCAGCGCCTCGCGCAGATAGGGCAGGGAGAACTCGCGCCACTGCGCGCGCGAAAGCAGGGTGTCGGTATCGGCGCAGAGGCGCACTCCGCCGTTCTCCATTCGCAGCATGCCGGAGTGGTGGCCGGCGTTGGCCGGCTCGCCCAGCGCCTCCTTCATCAGCCGCGTGCCCTCGATGTAGAGGCGGGTGGCCAGGCGCATCAGGTGGTGGACGAACTCGGGGTCGTCGTAGAGGTCGTAGAACAGCTCCTCGCCGCGCAGCAGGTGCGCCAGGTCAAACGGGCCTTGAGTGTCGGCGATGTAGCAGGCGACGCGGTCGCCGACGGCCTCTCGGAAGAGGGCGTAGCGCGCCAGGCACTCCGGCATCAACCCACCCTCGCGGGCCATCTGCGTCACCTGGTCTGGCGAGAGGCGGGCAAGCTGCTCCTTGGGGCAGTGCTCCACCAGCCAGGGCATCTGCTCCTCGAAGACGCGCTGCTCCAGGCCGATCAGCGTGGCCAGAAAGGCACAGCCGAAGTTGACGCGGAAGGAGGGCACCGCGTCGGAGTGCCCCCAGGCGATGTTCAACGCGCCCAGGAGCTGACCCACCAGCATCTTGTTGGGATCGCGGTACTGCTCGCCAAGCGAGTAACGGGGGAAGCGCTCGCTATCCGGCGCTGCCCCGCCGATGAGGATCGGCAGTGAGTCTGGCTCCTCGCCACGCCAGACGGCGGCCTGGCGGCGCTGCCCCATCGTGGCGGCGGTGGACGGCGGGAAGGAGGCAAGGATATCGTCGATCATGGGCGTTTTGGTTCCTCAGTGGTGTGCCGGCGGATCCGGCTGGCTCCTGGATCCCGGTTCGGTGCCCTGGCGCAACTTCCTGTCGCGGCGGGGCCAGGAGCCCGCGCCGGTAGGAGTGCGCGATGCCTCGGCGAAGATCCTCTCAGGGCGTTGCGCGCCGGATAAGGCCGCCGCCACCGGCGACCGCCCGGCTGGGTGCCGGCGGGTTTAAAGAGGGAGAGAAGATGCCAACCTACCGTTCGCTGCTGTTCGGTTGCGGCGGCCGCGCGCCAGCGCATGCCCAGGCCTACCGCGAGCTGCGCAACATAGAGCTGATCGGGGTCTGTGATCGGGTGGAGGAGCGCCGCGAGGCGTTCCGGCAGACCTACGAGGTGCCCGCCGCCTACGCCGACTACGAGACGGCGCTGGCGGAGCTGCAGCCGGATATCGTCCATATCGTCACCTGCCCCGGCCATCGCGTTTGGGAGATTGGCGCCGCGGCGAAGGCGGGCGTCAAAGCGGTGATCGTCGAGAAACCGCTGGCGATCAAGCCGGGCGAGCTGGCGGCGCTGGATCAGATCCACGCCGAGACCGGCCTGAAGATCATCACCAACTGCCAGCGGCGCTACTACCCGCAGTTCCGCGACGGCGTCATCAGCGAGATCGTGCGCGAGAAGCTAGGTGAGGTCTACTGCGTGCGCGCCAGCACCCGCGGCAATACGATGGGCATGGGCCCGCACATGATGGACCTGCTGCTCCTCTTCCTCGGCGAGACGCCGCCCGAGGCCGTGTGGGCAATGGCGCACACGATCAACGAGGAAGACTACCAGGCGACGCACCAGGCGCCCGAGAGTATCTTCGCCCAGTACTGGTTCCCCAATGGCGTCCGTGTCTTCTTCGACTGCAGCCCCGATGCCCTGGGCACCCCCGGCGAGACCTCCTTCTGGATGCACCTGCATTTCGACTTCCTGGGCACCAAGGGCCGCCTCTACCTCACCCAAAACAACGGCTACTGGTACCAGTCCGAGGGGATGGCCGTGCCGATTCACGGCGAGAGTAGCTGGGACGAGCAGGAGCCCACCGGCCAGCGCGATTTCACCCAGGCCGTGGCCGACTGGCTGGACGGCGGGCCGCCGCACCTGAACCGCTATGAGCTGCACCGGCAGGCGGTTTTGGCCCTCCTTGGCGCGCAGAAGTCGGTTTACGAGGGCACCAAGGTGTCGCTGCCGTGCGAGTTCACCGACGAGGAGTGGCTGGCCCTGCGCGAGCGTCTGCGCGGCACGTGAGGTGGCGATGACCTGTCCGCGATGCCGCCGGAAGATGCGCGAGCAGCGGCGCACCTTCCACAAGCAGCGCAAGTGGATCTGCCCGCAGTGCGGTCGTGTTCGCATGCAGACCACGCGGCGGGCGGTCGTGGTATAATGGACGGGCGCGGCGCGGCTGGCTGCTACGGCGCTTGCGGCGGATCGGGGATGCTGGCCACGCACTTCAGGTAGGGAACGAGGTAAAGCGGCAGTTGATGCAAGCGGCGGTGTATCGCGGGGTAGGCGAGGTGTGCCTGGAGGCGGTTCCCGTGCCCTCCATCGGCCCCGGGGAGGCGTTGGTGCGGATCGGCGCCTGCGGGGTGTGCGGAACGGACATCAAGAAGATGCAGCATGGGCTGCAGCCGCCGCCGCGCATCTTCGGGCACGAGATGGCCGGCACCATCGTCGCCCTCGGGGCGGGGGTCTCGGGGTGGCGCGTGGGCGAGCGGGTGGCGCTTTACCACCACCTGCCGTGCGGAGCGTGTCACTACTGCGCCCATGAGGCGTTTGCCCAGTGCCCCACCTACAAGCGCACCGGCACCACCGCGGGCTTCACGCCGGCGGGCGGTGGCTTTGCCGAGTACGTGCGCGTGATGGATTGGATCGTCGCCGGCGGCGGCATGGTGCGCCTTCCGGACGACCTCACTTTTGAGGAAGCCACGTTCCTGGAGCCGGTGAACACCTGCCTGAAGGGGGTGCGCCGCCTGGGCATTCACCCGGGTGATACGGTGCTGGTGTGCGGCCAGGGGGCGATCGGGCTGCTCCTCACCCAGCTTGCCCGCCGCGATGGGGCCACTGTGCTTGCCACCGACCCGATTCCTCGGCGGCGGGAGATCGCCCGCGCGTTGGGGGCTACCGCCGCTCTCGATCCCGGGACTGATGCCTTCACTGAAGTAATCCGGGAGCACACCGACGGTCGCGGCGCCGACGCGGCCATCGTGGCGGCGGGGGGCGCCGGGGTGATCACCCAGGCGTTGGCCGCGGTGCGCCCCGGGGGCAAGGTACTGCTCTTCGCCAATACCCGCCCGGGCGAGCCGGTGACGGTGGATGCCGGCGCGATCTGCGCCGCCGAGAAAGACCTGATCGGCAGCTACAGCAGCGCCGTGACGTTGAACGCCGAGGTGGAGCAGATCGTCTTTCGACGCGAGATTGACGTGCGCTCGCTGGTGACCCACCGCTACCCGCTGGCGCAGACCGCCGAGGCGATTGCCCGCGCCGCCAGCCCATCCGGCGAGGCGTTGAAGGTGTTGGTGCTGCCCACGGCCTGACGCCTGCCCTGAAAATAGCCTCTTGCCGCCGGCGGCGGTTTGGAGAGCCGCGAACCGTACGCGAATCGTAGGGGCGAAGCATTGGCAGGTCAAGCGTACTGCACCGCAATCGGTCCGACCCACCAATGCTTCGCCCCTACCACTGCCCGGAGACCCGCGAACCATCGGCGTCGGGAGACGCCCACCCTGAAAATAGCCCGTTTTCATCCTTCTCGGTGGCCGCCCGCCGGGCATGGGTGACTCCTACGGCGGGGTAAGACCACGGTCGGAGCGCCGACCTCTGGCCGGCGACGAGGAAGCCGGCGAGACGCCGGCGATCCGACCTGTCGGCGTTGGAGACGCCTCCTATGGCGGGGTGGTGCCGGGCACCGGCCTGATCTGCGCCGGCCCCATTGACCGAGGCCGCCTCGCCGTGCTACCATGAGAGCGCTATGATGAAGCTCCTGCGCTCTAAGGATTATCCCCGCGATGAGTTGATCCGCCGCCTGCAGCCCCGCGCCGCCGTCGATCTGGCAGAGCCGGAGCAGGTGGTGCGGGCGATTTGCCAGGCGGTGCGCGACCGCGGCGACGAAGCCCTTCTCGAGTACGTGGCGCGGTTCGATTCCCCGGCGATCACCCGGCCCGAGCAGCTCCAGGTGACGCCGGTGGAGTTCGCCGAGGCCGACCGGCAGGTCTCCGACGCCTTCCGGGAGGCGGTGGCGGTGGCGATTGCCAACATCGAGCGCTACCACCGCAAGCAGCTTCGGCCCTCCTGGATCGACACCGAGGGCGGGGTGCTGCTGGGGCAGATCATCCGCCCAATCGAACGCGTGGGCCTCTACATCCCCGCCGGCAAGGCGCCGCTGGCCAGCACGCTGCTGATGACCGCTGTGCCGGCCAAGGTGGCGGGGGTGCCGTTCCTGGTCCTTTGCACCCCGCCGGCGCCCAATGGCACGGCCGACCCGCACATCCTCTACGCCGCCAAAGCGTGTGGCATCGAGCGCGTCTACAAGGTCGGCGGTGCCCAGGCGGTGGCGGCGATGGCCTACGGCACCGCCACCGTGCCGCGGGTGGACAAGATCGCCGGGCCGGGCAACCGCTATGTAATCCTGGCCAAGCGTGAGGTGTTTGGGCAAGTGGGGATCGAGTCGCTGCCCGGACCCTCCGAAATCGCCATTCTGGCGGATGAGAGCGCCAACCCCCGCTACCTGGCGGCCGACCTCCTTTCGCAGGCCGAGCACGCCGGCGACAACCTCTCGGTGCTGGTGACCCCTTCCGAGGCGCTGGCGCAGGCGGTGCTGGCCGAGGTGCGGGTGCAGACGGAGCAGTCGCCGCGGGCGGAGATCATCCGCGAGTCACTGCGGTCCGGCGGGGCCTGCGTGGTGGTGGAATCGCTAGACGAGGGGGTGGCAATCGTGAACGCCCTGGCGCCGGAGCATCTGGAGATTGCCACTGCCGAGCCGCTCGCGCTGCTAGGGCAGATCAAGGCGGCCGGCGCCATCCTCCTCGGCGAGGCATCATCGGAGCCGGTGGGCGATTACATCGCCGGCCCCAGCCACGTCTTGCCGACCGGCGGCACGGCCCGTTTCTCCTCGCCCCTCAGCGTGGACGACTTCCTGGTGAAGTCGAGCGTGATCGCCTACTCGCCCGAGCGCCTGCGCGCCGAGGCACGGCACATCCTCACCCTCGCCGAAGTCGAGGGCCTGGATGCCCACGCCAACGCCATCCGGGTGCGCCAGCCGTAAGCCACCACCCGGCCCGGAGTGCCCGAGCCATCGGGCTTCGGCAGTTGGGAAGCCGCGTTGCCGCGGCACTCCGCTGCTCTTTCCGGGCGATTGCCGGAGTGCCCGAGCCATCGGGCATCAACAGTCTGGGAAGCCGCATTGCCGCGGCACTCCGTTGCCATCCCGGGCGATTGCCGGAGTGCCCGAGCCATCGGGCTTCAGTAGCTGGGAAGCTGCGTCGCCGCGGCGCTCCAGGGCTCTCCCCTGGAAATAGTCTCTTGATCCTAGAACGGCCAGGCGTAGGTCGGCTGGTGGACGAAGCGCCGCATCCCTACCCGCAGGGCCACGCCTGCCGCCGGACCCAACCGCACCGCGAAGGCCCGACCGTTCACCACCGCGCCGTCGTCGGTGGGCTGGCCGGCCTCATCCAGACGCTGCACCTCGGTGAAGGAGTGCTCCCCGAAAGCGCCAGCCTGCACCACCACCTCCTGCCCCTCCAGCGGGTCGGTGTTTACCAGGCGGAGGAGGATCCCTTGTGGGGTGATGCGCTCGACCAGGGCGGCGATGCCGGGGGGCAGGCCGGGGCGCTGCCGGGTGGGGTCGAAGTAGCGCACGCGGCAGTGCAGCAGGCCGCCATGGTAGATCGGCGGCGGCGCGCCGAGGGTGAGCTGCACCAGGCCCTCACACGTCACCGGGTTGATCTCCTGCCAGTGGTGGACATCCCACTCGCGCGGGTCTCCATCATCCTGGCGCAGGCGCTCCAGGCGTCGGCACGTCTCGGCATAGTTGGCGCGCAGGATCGCCTCGGGGTAGTCTGCGTTGTGGCCGGCAATGAAGCGCAGCCAGGGCGCGGCGTGCGCCTGGTCGCCCTTGTCGCGGCCACCATGGACCCGGTCCCACTGCCCGATGCTGGGGAAGCGCGCCAGCCGCTCGCGGTCCTCCTCAGCCATGGTGAAGCTCCAGAGGTGGACGTGCAGGCGCGGATCGGGCGGGCGGAAGTCCCACCAGCCCTGGGAGCTGTAGCGGTGCGGCACTTTGAACTGCCCGTCCTCCTGGCGGCCAAGGTTCCAGAGCAGGTCGAGCTGCGAGCGCGGGAAGTCGAGGAAGGCGAGGTCGCCGGTGACGAGGGCCGCGTTGCAGGCGGCGATTAGCGTCGATTCGAGGATGTTGAGGGAGCCGTGGGGCCAACGCCAGCCGTAGTAGCCGCCCCACCACTTGCCGCCCATGTACTCGCCGATGGCGCCGGAGAGGCCGACGTTGTCCGGGCAGATGCCACCGTTGGCCTCGGTGCGCTCGCGCCAGGCGTTCACGTAGTCGACGATCCAGCGGCGGTACTTCTCCGCGCCGGTGTAGAGGTAGGCGTTGGCGATCAGGCTGGTTGCCGTCAGGTTCAACGGCACGTCGCCTCGGGCCATGCGCGCGTTCAGCGCCTCCAGAATGCGGGCGAAGACGGCGTCGTCGTTCCAGTCCGCCTGTACCGGGTCGACGCCGGGGATATCCTCGTAGGGAGTCAGGTAGTTCGCCAGCACCGGCCGGTGGGTGACCCAATCGACCGCCGACATCTCGTGCCGGGGGCCGCGGCTGCCGTTGATCGGCGAGCGGATCAGCTTGTGCTCGGGATCCCAGTTGGGGGCCTCGGGATCCTCGCCCAGGTACATGCCGGCGAAGCGAAGGGCACGGCGCCGATCCTGGTGCGCGTTGGGGTCGGCCAGCCCGAAGTAGTAGAGGTAGAGCGAGCTTTCGCCGTGGTGCATCCAGTCGTAGTAGGCGTCGAACTCGTTGTGCACCTGGCCGTACTCGGTGAACTGCCAGGTGAGAGCGTTCCACTCGTGGCGCGACAGGCGGTGGACCTCCTCGCTGCCGCCCAGCACGTAGTAGAGGGGGAAGTTGCCGAAGCTCTCGTAGGCGTCGTCGGAGCCATCCATCCCGGGCCACTCGTCGCGCCAGACCAGGGTGCCATCGGGGCGGGTGTAGCGCGCAACGAACTGGACGGCGGCACGGTCCATCACCGCGAAGAGGTGCCGCTCGAGGAGCGCCCAGGCCGGCGGCGGCATGGGGGAATCGACCACCAGCGTCGGGGTTGCGGCCAGGGCCGCGTGCTTCACTGCCATCTGCCTCTCCCTTGAGCCGGGGCGGGTGCCGGCTTGCCGGAGGGGGTTCGCTGCCGGCCGCGCCCACTCCTTCGCCCCGCTGCCGCCGTGGTTGCAGGAGTTGCCCGGTGTGCCGCCGAACCGGATGGCGACATGCGGCCGGCCTCCACTCGGGTGGCCGGAGCTGCGGCGCCGTCCGAAGGGAGACACACCGATGCGCGTGGGGTGCTGCGCCTACTCCTTCCGCGACCGCCTCAACAGCGGGGCGATGACGCTCGAGCAGTTCCTGGACCTGGCCGCCGGCATGGGCCTCGATGGCGTGGAGCTGACCGCCTACTACTTCCAGCAGACCGACCGCGACAGCCTCTTTCACCTCAAGCGCGAGTGCTTCCGGCGCGGGCTGCACATCGCCGGCACAGCAGTGGGCAGCAACTTCTGCCAGGCCGACGCGGCCCGGCGTCACGAGCACGTGGTGATGACCAAGCAGTGGATCGACCACTCAGTGGTGCTGGGCGCGCCATGCATCCGCGTCTTCGCCGGCCCGGTGCCGCCCGGCCACACCGAGGAGCAGGCCGTTGCCTGGGCGGTGGCCTGCCTGCAGGAGTGTGCCGAGTACGGCGCCCAACGTGGGGTGGTGGTGGCGCTGGAGAACCACGGTGGCATCACCGCGCGCGCTGAGCAGGTGCTGCGCCTGGTGCGGGAGGTGGACCGCCCCTGGTTCGGCATCAACCTCGACTTCGGGAACTTCCGCGCCGACCCCTACCGCGAGTTTGCGATGGTGGCGCCGCACACGGTCACCACCCACGCCAAGACGCACTGGAGCGGCCCGAGCGGCGAGGAGCCAGTGGACTATGCGCGCGCGCTGCAGGTGATGAAGGCCGTGGGCTATCAGGGCTACTTGAACATCGAGTACGAGAGCAAGCCCGATCCGCTGACGGCGGTGCCCGCGTTTGCCGCCGAACTGAAGGCCGCAATCCAACAACTCAGCGCCTGAGCGTTGAGAGCCTAGGAAGAAGTGCCTTACCCTGTGGGCCGCGGTGCGCCCGGGGGCTACCGCAGGTGCAGGTGTACCCGGTTGCGTTCGGGGAGCATGCTGCGCAGGTACTGCTCGCAGGCGTGGATCGGATAGAGCAGGTTGCCCCAGCGAGGGTCTGGCGTCGACAGCGGCGCGCGCTCGGCGATGAGCCAGCGCGAGATCTCATCGGCGGCACCCAGGATCTCGGGGTCCGGGGGGATCTCCACCCGCAGCAGGCCGAAGTCCACCTCCCGCTCGCGGGCATCGCGGATGCGCACGTACCAGGAGAACCAGCGGCGCGCCTCCTCCGTACCGCCGCCTTCCATCGGCCGGGTGCCACGCGGTAGTTGAAACGCCGTGGTCCGGTGCCCCTCCGGCAGCGACAGCAACAGCAACTGTTCCGCTCCCGCGAAAAACTGTGCCCCGAACGACTTGACCACGCCCACGATGTGGTCGCGCGCGCGCAGCGTGGGCAGCAGCATCAGCGGCCCATCCACCATCAGCCAGCCTTCCTCGCCGGCTGCCTGCCACTGCTTGATCAAGCCGACCTCCGCGTGCCGTCGCAGGCGCTGCGATTTGCTGTGCGCCAGCGCCCGCAGCGCCACCGCCTCTTCTGGCGCGTCGGGCGTTTGGTCCATCGTATCTTCCACCGGCACGCCCAGTGCCTCCAGCAAGCGGCAATCCACATAGGCCTTGGGGGCCAGGATGCACTCCTGGGCGCCGGTCCAATGCCACACCCGCAGTTCGCGCCGGTCGGGGTCACGCTGGAGGATGGCGGCAGCACTGAGGTGATAGACCAGTGGCGCGTTATCCACGTAGGCGATCAGGTGGCTGTACTGCACGCCGTCTAGGAAGAAGCGGAAACCAGAGCGGGCAGCGCCCCCGGACGCGCGGAAGCCGACGGGGCGGGTTTGCAGCCGGTCGCCCTCGACGTGGTGGACGGCCGGGGTGTAGAGTGCTGGCTCGGTGGCAAGCGCCTCTTCCGGCTCTGCCCCCCGAACGACGCGGCAATCTCGTCCGGCCCGCGCCTGTTGGGCCAGGAATTCACGCACGCCAGTGAACAGCGGCCTCCGCAACGGGGTTTGCTCCTTCCTGCTGCTGCCGGAAGTATAGCAGGCGGCCGGGGCCGTGGTCAAGGCGGGTGCAGGGCATCCCCGGGCTGCTGCCGAAGGAGGGGGAGCGAAAGGGAGCTGACAATGCGACTTGGGGGACCGGTCTTTGCTGATTGCTCGGATCCACAGCGGTGGGTGGCCGCCGTGCGGGCCGCGGGGTTCAGTGCTGCCTTCTGCCCGCTGGGGCCCGAGGCCGACGACGACGTCGTGCGTGCCTACGCCGAGGCGGCTCGCGCGGCAGATATCGTCATCGCGGAGGTGGGCGCCTGGAGCAACCCGATCAGCCCCCAGGCGGAGACGCGCCGGGCGGCGATGGAGCTGTGCTGCCAGCAGCTTGCCCTGGCCGACCGGATCGGGGCGCGCTGCTGCGTGAACATCTCCGGCTCGCGCGGCGAGCAGTGGGATGGCCCCCACCCGGAGAACCTGACCGACGCCACTTTCGATCTGATCGTCGAGAGCGTACGGACGATCATCGACGCCGTGAAGCCAACGCGCACCTTCTACACCCTGGAGACGATGCCCTGGGCCTATCCCGACTCCCCGGAAAGCTACGTGCGCCTGATCCGCGCCGTGGACCGCGAGCGCTTCGCCGTCCACCTCGACCCGGTGAACCTGATCTGCAGCCCACAGCGTTACTATGGCAACGCGGCGCTCATCCGCGAGTGTTTCCGCCAGCTCGGGCCGTACATCAAGAGCTGCCACGGGAAGGACATTGTCCTTTCCGGCCGGCTCACCACCCACCTGGATGAGGTGCGCCCCGGCCAGGGCGGGCTGGACTATGGCGTTTTCCTGGAGGAGCTGAACCAGCTCGACCCGGACATACCGCTCATGCTGGAGCATCTCCCGAGCGCCGCGGAGTACGCCCTCGCCGCCGCGCACGTGCGCTCCGTGGCCGAACAGAAGGGGATTGCGCTGAAGTGAAGGTGCTGGTGACGGGAAGCGCCGGTCGCATCGGCCGGCAGATCGTGGCGGCACTGCGCGCCGCCGGCAGGGAGGTGCGTACCCTCGACCGGCGGGCGATGCCGGAACCGGACCACTGGCCGGCCTCCGTGCTTGACGCGATGGAGGTGCGGCGGGCGGTGCAGGGGTGTGAGGCGGTTGTTCACCTGGCGGCGATCCCGAACGACCGGGCGGGCCGCGAGGAGGAGGTGTTCCGCACCAACGTGCTCGGCACCTGGAACGTGCTGCAGGCGGCGAGCGAGGCCGGGGTAGGGCGGGTGGTCTTCTTCAGCAGCATCCAGGCGATTGGCCTGACCGGCACCGAGCGCAAGCCGGAGTACCTGCCGCTGGATGACGCGCACCCGCGCCGCTCGCTGCGCCCGTACTCCCTCAGCAAGGGGGTGGGCGAGGATACCTGCCGCTACTTCAGTGATAGCAGCGGCATCACCACCATCTGCTTGCGCCCCACCCTGGTCGCCGATGCCGAGATGTACCCCCACTGGCTGCCGGACAGCGACGCGTCGGCGCGCTATCGGCGTTGGGGCGCCAGCGACTTCTGGTCGTACGTCGATATCGCGGATGTGGTGGACGCCACCCTGCTGGCGCTGGAAGCCGAGGGGATTCAGCACGGCCGCTACCTGCTGGCCGCGTCAGATACCTACAGCCTGACGCCAACCACCGACCTGTTGGCGGAGTATTTCCCGGACGTGCCGCTGCACCTGCCGGAGGAAGCCCTGGCGGCGGATCCCTACCACGGGTTGATCGACACCAGCGCGGCCGAGCAGGCGCTGGGCTGGCGGCCCAAGCGGTCCTGGCGAGACGTGGTGGGCAACGCCGGGCAGCCGGCCTGACGCGCGACGGAGGCCGGCGGGGGATAGCCGCGGTCGGATCGCCGGCCTCTGGCCGGCAACACCGAGCCATGGGTGGTCCTGGCGCTTCCGGAGGAGGCCGGCGGGACGCCGGCGATCCGACCCATCGGCGTCGGAGATGTCTCCTCCGGCGGGCGTGCGTCCCGTAGGAGGCTTCTCCGATGCCGATGGTAAGCTACCGGAGTGCCGCAGCGATGCGGCTTCCCAACCGCTGATGCCCGATGGCTCGGGCACTCCGGCAATCGCCCGGGTAAGCAACGGAGTGCCGCGGCAACGCGGCTTCCCAACTGCCGCAGCCCGATTGCTCGGGCACTCCGGCCATCCCTTCGCGGGTGGGCGCCGGCCAGCGCTGCTACTCGACGCCGTCTACCAACTCCAACCGTACCCGCAGGCCAGCGGGGAGGATCTCCACGCGCAGGAACCCGGGCGGCACGCCGATGCTGGCCCGGGTGAGGCCCACCGAGGGCGTGGTGTAGAACGGGATCCCCTCCCAGCGGTTCCGCAGCAGCCGGTGCGAGTGACCGGCGAACCCGGCCAGCAGGCGCCGGTCGCGGAACTCTGCCAGCACCTCTGCCGCGTTCCCCACATCGCGCGAGAGGTCGTCGGGAACGCCAACGAGGCCGTGGTGGGAGAGCAGCAGGAGGGGTGCCTCGGGCGGGATCGCCGCCAGGGTAGCCCGCAGCCACTCCATCGCCGGCGGCTCCACCCAGCCGTGCCAGTTCTCCGGGTCGGGATCGGTGTTGGTGGTGTCGAGGGCGATGCAGTGCAGGCCACCGGCTTCCCAGGCGCTGTTGAGCGGCCCGAACGTCTGGCGCCACCGCTCGGCCTGGCCGGCGTTCCCCAGGTCGTGGTTTCCCGGCAGCAGGTGGTAGGGCACCCGCAGCGCGCGCAGGCACTCCAGGAAGACCGACCACTGCTCCGGCGTGCCCTGGTCCATCATGTCGCCGGCAAAGACGACGAAGTCGGGCGGCTCGGCGTTCAGGCTCTCTATTGCCGCGCGCAGGGGTGCCGCGCTCGCGGCATCCTCCAGGTGGGCATCGGCGAGGAAAGCAAAGCGCACGCGGGGCGTCTGCGAGTGGATCCGAGGCGTCATGGGCAACCCTCCAGCAACCGGACTTGCCGGCATTATAGGTTCCGGGGTGGGGAGTGTCAAGAGCGGCGCCGGCGGTCGGAGCGCCGGGATGCAGTCCTGACGCTTGCCAGGCACGCCATTCCTGTGCTACACTCCGCGTGAGGAACCCCGCATTGACCGTGGCGCGGCGAGAGGAGAGCGCATGAAGTTCCTGGTGATGTGGGAGTTGGACACCGCCCATTTGGGCGCGCCGATGGTGCAGGCGGTGATGAAGATGCCGGAGTACGCCCGCAGCGTGGTCAGCCAGGGCAAGCTGGTGGCCCGCTACCACGTGGTGGGCAAGCACGGCGGCGCCTGGATCTACGACGTCGACTCGAACGAGGAGCTGGAGCGGCTGCTGGCGACGGCGCCGGTCTACAACTACGCGCGCTTCCAGGTTTATCCGCTGGCCGACATGGAGACGCCGGCCGAGGTGCTGCAGCCGGGGGAGGGTGGGCCCGGGGCGCCGTCTTAAGCGGGGGCCACCGGGGGGAAGGCAGCGCCGGGGGGTCGAACAGAGGGCGCGGATGCCTGCATCCCGGGAGGTTCCGATGTTGCTCCACGGCAGTCTGATTGCGCTGACCACGCTGGCGGCCGGTGCGCCGGTAGTGGTGCGCTTCGACGAGCGGGGCGTGGCCGAGGTGCGTGCTGGCGAGCGCCTCTTCCTCACCAGCCTGGGCGTTGCCCTTACCGCTCCTGGCTGGGAGGGCACCCGCGGCGACCAGCGCTCGGTCGTGCCCACTGCGGTGGCGCGCCAGCAAGAGGGGGAGGTCTCCACCCTCCAGCTTCCCCTTGCGGCCGAGGGCGCGCGCTCGCGCCTGCGGCAGACGATCCGCCCCGTAGCGGGGGGCGTGCGGCTGGAGTACGAGCTGGTGCCGGAAGCGGATATCGCCGTGGAGAACGTGCTCCTCGGCGCAACGCTGCCGGTGGAAGAGCACGCCGGCAAGACGCGCTTCGTGGCGGCGGGCGAGAGCGTGCTGCGGGGCACCTGCCCGGCCGAGTTGCGGGCGGAGGCCTATCGCTTTGCCGACGTGGGCGTTGCCGACTGGCTGGCGCTGGTGGCCGCCGATGGGAGCGCCGTGCGCCTGGGTGCCGAGGGCCTCTCGCTGGCACTGCAAGACAACCGCCGGTTCGACGCGCCGGCGTTTGCGTTGCAGGCGACCACCGCCCACAGCCGCACCCTGAAGGCTGGCGAGCCGGTGCGCTTCGCCCTGACGATCACGGCCACCACCCCCGCCGCCATCGACCAGGATGCTGCCCGGGCGGCGCAGGCGGGGCTGGCCGGCATCCCCCTCACCGCCCGGGAGCCGCTGCGCGCCGGCACGGTGACCCTCGACCGCGCCACCGTGCCCCAGTTTGAGCGGGTGGAGCTGACCCCCGACCTCGCCGCCACCTTCGATAACCCGTTTGATCCCGAGGACGTGGCCGTCGATGCTGAGGTGACCCTGCCCAACCGGAAGCGGTGGGTGGTGCCCGGCTTCTACTACGCGCCGTTTCGCCTGGAGACGGACGGCGGCCGCGAGCGCCTGCGCCTGGCCGGGCCGGCCTGCTGGAAGGTGCGCCTGACGCCGACGCTGCCGGGCACCTATCGCGTGGTGGTGAAGGTGCGCGACCGCACCGGCACCGCGCAGTGCCCCCCGGTTACCTTCCGGGCCACGCCCGCCAAAGCTAAAGGCTTCATCCGCGTCTCGGCGGCGTCGCCCACCTACTTCTGCCACGACGACGGCAGCCCCTACATCGCCATCGGGGAGAACCTCTGTTGGGCGAATGGCCCCATGCCGCTGGCGCTCTACCGCGAGTGGCTGCAAAGGCTTGGCGCGGCCGGCGGCAACTGGGCGCGCCTTTGGCTCGCCTTCAACGAGAAGGGGCTGGAGTGGATGCCAGCGCCCACCGAGAAGCCGGGAACCGGCACCTACCTCGGCCTGGGGCGCTACGCCCTCGACAACGCCTGGCGCCTCGACGAGATTGTGCGCCTAGCCGGCGCGAGCGGCGTCCGCCTGATGTTCTGCATCGGCACTTTCGGCGAGCTCGCCACCGGCGGCTACTTCAACGAGGGTTCCTGGGTCAGCAACCCTTACAACGCCGCCAACGGCGGCCCCTGCCGCGAGCCGGAAGAGCTTTGGACCAACCCAACGGCGCGTAAGCTCTACCAGCGCCGGCTGCGCTATCTGGTGGCCCGCTGGGGCTACAGCCCACAGGTGTTCGCCTGGGAGTTCTGGAACGAGCAGAACGCCCCCGCCGCCTGGGTGGGCGAGATGGCCGCCTACCTGAAGCGCCACGATGTGCATCGCCACCTGGTAAGCACCACCTACGGCGATGACGCCGTCTGGAAGTTGCCTGACATCGACTTCACCATGACCCACCGCTACGGTGACAACGGCAACGTGGCCGACTTTGCCGACGACATCGCCGGCGATGCCCGCGCGCACCGCCACTACCAGAAGCCCTACCTGCTGGCTGAGTTTGGTATCGACTGGCGCACCTCCGACCTGAAGTACGACCCCGAGGGCAAGGGGCAGAACCTGCACGATGGCCTCTGGGCCGGGCTGCTCTCCGGCAGCGCCGGCACCGCCATGCTCTGGTACTGGGACAACTACGTTCACCCCAAGAACCTGTATCCTCTCTTCACGCCGGTGGCGAAGTTCGCTGCCCGCGTCGATTGGGCGCGCACTCGCTTCCGGCCGCTGGAGGACATTCAGGTACAGCGCGCGGCGGAGGCGCCGGAGCGGTTCACCCCCCTGGAGATCGTCCCCGGCACCGGCTGGGGCAAGACGCCGCGCAATGACTATGTCGTCGGTCGCGATGGGAGGATCCAGGGCGCGCCCGTGGCCGGCACCGTGGGCAGCCCGAACCGGCATACCCCCGCGGAGTTGCACACGCGCCTCACTTTCCACCTCGACATGCCGGCTGAGGGGGAGTGTGTCATCACGCTGCAGACCGTCTCTGGCAAGGCGCACCTGCAGATCGCCGTGGATGACGCGCTGCAGGTGGACGAACCGCTGGATGCCGGCCCGGAGGGAGAGGGCCCCTGGAAGCGGAGCCGCTACCTGGAGCAGTGGAAGGTGTGGCAGAGCGACTACGAGCGCGACTATCGCGTGCGCGTGCCGGCCGGCAAGCACCGGCTCACCATCGCCAACGCCGACGGCGACTGGCTCAGCCTGCGCTCGATCCGCCTCCCGGCCTACCGCAGCAGCCGCTATCCGGACGTAGCCGCCCTCGGGCTGCACGCTGGCAGAACGGCCGTGTTGTGGCTGCACCACCGCCAGTGCAACTGGCGCACCGTGCTGGAGGGCCGCGAGCCGGAGACCCTCGCCGACCTGCGCGTGTCGCTGCCGGGCCTGCCCGCCGGCCGCTACCGCGTTGAGTGGTGGGATACCTACACCGGCGAAGTCCTCCGCACCGATTCGGCCACCGCGGCCAGGGGGGCGCTGCCGCTCCAGCCGCCGCCGTTCGCCCGCGACGTGGCCGCCGTGGTGATGCCTGGCTGAGCCGGCCGGCGGCGGGCGATTTCATCCCCCGCTGAAGGGATGGGCTTCTACTGCCCAAGGGTTCTGTTAGAGAGGGAGTTTGCCACGATGCAGTCTCGCGTGGATTTTGCCTACGCCTTTGCCCCACCGCACCGCCTGACCGTGGCCCGGCCCGACAGCAGCGAGAAGACGCTGCTTGATCTGCAGAGCGGCTACCTGCGCCTCGCCTGGACCACTGACGACCTGCGCCGCTTTCCGCTGGCGGCTTTCGCCACTCCGCGGACGGACTGGGACGTGCGCCTGCAGCCGGAGCTGGACGGCCACCCCTTCGCCCACAGCACCTGGCGCCGCCTGGACGGCTGCCTGCCGGTCCTGGAGAACGACTACCGCGACGCGCGCGGCGCGGTGCGCCTGCAGGTGGCGGGCGGGGCAACCGCCGCGATCGTCCGCGTGGAGGTGACCAACACCGGTGACCGCACGCATCAGTTCAGCGTTTGCTGCGAGCGGCCCGGCGCCCTCGCGCCCTACAACCCGGGGTGGGTGGATCCCGCGGCCGACCGCGATGTCCTCCTGGCTGGCTGGCAGGATCGGGCCGACCGGGTGGTGCTGCTGGGCCTGGGCGGCGAGGAGTGCGCGGTGGTCAGCGCCAACGGCTTCCGGCTGACCTGGAACCTGGCGCCGGGCGAGCAGGCCACCGGCTGGGTGATCCGGCCCTATCGCGCCTACGCGGCCGATCTGCCGGGCCTCCGCGACCACGACTGGGCTGGTGAGCTGGCCGCGGCGGTTGCCGAATGGCGCGCGCTGTTGGCGCGTGGGGCGCAGGTGCGGATCCCCGATCCCGGCGTGCAGCAGGGCTTCCTCGCCTGCCTGGCCGACCTCTACATCATGCGCGAGCCGGTGGCCGACGGCTACCTGGCGAGCGTGCCCGGCACCGAGGCCTATCGCGCTCCCAACTCTGGTGAGCCGCTGGTCGTCAGTGTCGCTCTCGACCAACTGGGCCGCCACGAAGATGCCGCCATCACCCAGCGGCTGTGCTTCGACCTGCAGGGTGACGATGGCTGCTGGGATGATCCCCAGGGCTGGGGACACCTGATGTGGGGTCTTTCCGGCTTCAAGGCGTGGGCGGTGAGTGAGCATTACCGCCTCACCGGCGACCGCGGCGCCCTTGAGGAAGCCTTCCCGCGCCTGGCGGCGGCGTCGCGCTGGCGCGAGCGGCAGCGCGCCCGCACCCGCGTCCTGGTGGACGGCCAGCGCCCGCTTACCTACGGCCTGATGCCACGCGGCTTTGGCGATTGCGGCTTGAAGAATGACGACGACCTCTATGGCGTCTTCCTGCCGCACAACTTCTGGGCTGTCTTTGCCGACCGGGTGGCGGTCGAAGCGGCGGAGGCGCTGGGGAAGACGGAAGAGTTGCCGGAGCTGCGCGCCATCTATGAGACGGCACGGGCAGACCTGTTGCAGGCGCTGGAGGCCGGCGCCATCCCCGCGGAGGGCTACCGCTGGATCCCGGGCGTGCCGGGCAAGACCAGCGGCAGCCGCTGGGGAGCCTTGAACGCCCTCTTTCCCTGCCGCCTCCTGCCGGCCGACCACGAGTT
The DNA here is from genome assembly GCA_012512505.1 of Armatimonadota bacterium. GTDB lineage: Bacteria > Armatimonadota > JAAZEB01 > JAAZEB01 > JAAZEB01 > JAAZEB01. Next base: position 19,966 of record JAAZEB010000309.1, read on the forward strand.
GATCACCGGCACCCTGCGGCACCTCGAGCAGCACCTGAGCCCTGGCGGCCTGCACGTGAACACCGGCTGGATGCCCGACGGGATGTGGGTGGCGATCTCGCTGGACAACGTGGCCGAGGCCCACCTGGTCCGCGGCGAAGGGGATGTCGCCAGCGAACTCCTCTACGCGGCGCTCAACCACGGCACGCCCCTCTATACCTGGTGCGAGGAACGCGGCCAGGTGGCTGGCACCGACCAGTGCTCGGGCGACCGGCAGCACCTCTGGACGCCGGTGGCCGTCGTGCGCTGTGTGCGCGACTGCCTGGTGATGGAGGAGGGCGAGGGGCTGCACCTGGCCCGTGGTGCCGCGCGCGGCTGGCTGGCGAGCGGCGAGCCGGTTGGCATCGAGGGAGCGGCCACCCACTTTGGCCCGGTCTCCTACACGCTGCAGTACGACCCCGGCAGCGCCCGGGTGACCGGGCGAGTGTGCTTCCAGGCAGACCGCGGCCCGGACTGGGCAGTGCTGCACCTCCGCCTGCCGGCGGGGCTGCGGGTGGCCTCGGTGAGCGCGGAGAGCGGCGCCGTGGTGCTGCCAGACGGGTCTGGCCTGCGCTGGGAGGCCCCGAGGGGTGAGCTGCGCTTCACGGCGCTGGTGGCGGAGGGATCCGCCCGGTGACCGATCCCAAGCCCCGGCGCACCCGCCGCCTCCCTGAGAAGCGCGCCAACTCGCTGGACGGGCGCACTTGGACGCGCTACTCCCTCTCTGTGTGGAGTGACATCGCCAAGACAAAGGAAGAGCGTGCGCTGAAGCATCCGGCGCTGTTCCCCGAGGCGCTCCCTGCCCGGTTGATCGAGTGCTTCACCGCCTCCGCGGAGGCGGTGGTGCTGGATCCGTTCGCCGGCACCGGTTCTACCCTGGTTGCCGCCGCGCGCCTCGGCCGGCGCGGCATCGGCCTCGAACTGTGCGCCGACTATGCCGCCAGGGCGCACGAGCGGTTTGCTCTCCTGCCGGACGAGGCGCCCCGTCCGGTGCTGCACCAGGCCGACGCGCGCACCCTGCGCGACCTGGTGCCGGCCGACTCGGTGGACCTGGTGGTGACCTCGCCCCCCTACTGGAACATCCTCTCCGGACGACGCACCGCCGACCGACGCGAGACGCGCGACTACCTTGGGGGTGATGGCGACCTGGGCCGTGTGGCCGACTACGGCGAGTTTCTAATGCTGCTGGGAGGCATCTTTACCGAGGTGTGGTCGGTCCTCAAACCGGGTGGCTACTGCTGCGTGGTGGTGATGGACCTGCGCAAGGGAGGGCGATTCTATCCGTTTCACAGCGATTTGGCGGCGGAGTTGACTCGCCGTGGCTTTTTGTATGATGACCTGATCATCTGGGATCGCCACAGCGAGTACAACTGCCTTCGTCCGCTCGGCTTTCCCTCGGTCTTCCGCGTCAACAAAGTGCATGAGTTCATCCTCATCTTCCGCCGACCTCCTTGCCCTTGACACTGCCCGACGATCCCGATACAATGGCGATTAACAGGCAGATAGCAGATGCATTCCTCTTGCGACGTTGTGTTGCAGAGAAATGCTGGGATCTTGGAGGAGAGGATGCCTAGAACGAACGCGCGCAAGCGCCCCGTAACCATTGAGGACCTGACCGACAAGCAGCGCTCGTTCTACGAATCGTTGCCGGAGGAGATGAGGGAAAACTACTTAAGCACTTTGCCGCCGGTGCCCGTCTCGGGGGCGGCCGGCCGCAAGAAGGCACGCGCGCTGCGCGACCGCGCGGCCCTGATCGGCCGGGCCGTGGAAGTGCTTCAGCGCGAGAAGGAGCGCCTGGAGAAACTGGCCCAGAACCTGGAGCAGGGCGGCAACGCCGAAGCGGTGGACCTCCGCGAGCAGTTGGCGCCACCCACCGTGCCGGGCATCAGCCTTCGCTTCATCCGCGCGCGACAGTAACGGGGATGTGGCCGCACGGCCGCGTTGCCCCGGGGTGAGGGCTTGCGCTGCAGCCCTCACCCCGGCCTTAGGTCCCCCTAGTGCGAGGTGAGTGGCGCGGATTGCCACGCGGAACCCCGCCTGAGTGTTGCTAAGACCCGGCACTGGCGGCGAGGGCCTCGGTGAGGGAGAGCGCGCCGGTATACAGCGCCTTGCCGATGATCGCGGCCTCGATGCCTGGGAGTTCCTTCAGGGTGTGGATATCGGCCAGGGTGCTGACGCCGCCCGAGGCGATGACCGGCAGTCCGGTCTCGGCGGCGAGGTGGGCGCAGGCCGCGGCGTTCACTCCCTGGAGCATGCCGTCGCGGCTGATGTCGGTGTAGATGATGCGCCGCGCCCCGGCGGCTTTCATCCGGTGAGCGAAGGCGAGGGCGGCCTCTCCGGTGGTCTCGCGCCACCCGTGAATGGCAACGATCCCCTCGCGGGCATCCAGCCCCAGGATTGCCTGCTCGCCCAGAGTAGCGAACACCTCCTCGGCCAGCGCCGGGTTGAGCGCCGCGCTGGTGCCGAGAATCACCCGGGCGGCGCCGGCCGCCAGGGCCTGCCGGGCACTCTCCAGCGAACGGATGCCACCCCCGACCTGCACCGGCACGTGCACGGCGGCGCAGAGATGCTCCAACAGCGGTAGGATCGTCGGCTGGCCCTCACGCGCGCCGTCCAGATCCACCACGTGCAGGCGCGTGGCGCCTTCCGCCTCCCAGCGCTCGGCCATCGCCACCGGGTCCTCCCCGTAGACCGTCTCGCGCGCGTAGTCGCCCTGCAGCAGGCGCACGCACCGGCCGCCCCGAATGTCAATCGCGGGGATGATCTCCATTCCGCTTTTCGTCCCTCTCCTCTTGCCGGCCCGATCAACTGGCACGCGATGCCAGGTAGTTCTTCACTTCGCGGCGCACCCGCATCGACAACTGGTAGGCGTCTCTCGCCTCCTGGTGACTGACGCGGATTGTGTAGGCATCCGGGCTGGAATCGTACACCGTTCCCTGCTCGATGACGGCGATCTCGCACTCATCGGGGTAGGGCACCACCTCGATGGTCGCCTCAACCTGCTTCTCCGTGGAGCGCAGGATCAGGTTGCGGTAGTTGTTGAACCCGAACGAGCGCACCATGCGGATGCCGATGCGGACGTGGGGAAGCTCCTCCTCCTTCAGCATGGCTGCCTCCTTGACGGTCGCGATGCACGGGCATCGGATGCTTCGTGGTACCGATTCGCCGGCAGGATGGTGCCGTCCTGCCTTACGCGTCTTCTGGCTCGGTTGCCGCCATCTCTTCTGGTGGTGCGTCGGCGAGCAGAAGGCGCGCCTGCCGGCGGTATCCGGTGAAGCCGGTCGGCCACTGGGTGGCGTGGTCGAAGGTGGCACCGTGGAGGCTTGTGCGTCGCAGCGTGGCGCCGAACAGGCTGGCGCCGCGCAGGTCGGCACCGCGGAGGTTGGCAAAGGAGAGATCCGCGCCCGTCAGGTTGGCACCGCGCAGGTTGGCGCCTTGGAGGCCACCCCCCCGGGCGCCCACCGCTCGCTGCAGCGAGCGGGCTGCCAGGGCGGGAACCAGCAGGGTGAGCAGCACCTGAAGCACGCGCTCAGCCCACTCGGACGACACCAGTATCGCCAGCACCGCCGCCACGGTGGCAGACACCACGCCCACCTGGGCAAACGGAGAGCCACGCAGATCGGCACCGACGAGGTTGGCGCCCTCCAGGTCTGCCCCGGCCAGGCTGTCGGCATCCACCGCCAGCAGCACCATGCCGGTTGTCTTGTGCCGGATCTCCACCATCGCCGTCTCCAGGCGCTGCCCCGTGCCGTCGCTGCCGTGGGGTTCCGTGTCGCCCCGGTGTTCGGCGGCCGGCGCAAGCCCTCCTGCCCCGGCGCCGGCCGCAGGTCTGGGCCTTGGCCGGGCCGAAGTAGGGAGGTAAAGACACCGCTGAAGGAGGCATGGTTGGTCACGCGACTCTTCCTGGTGCGCCACGGTGAGACGGAGTGGAACGCGGCGCACCGCATCCAGGGGCAGACGGACGTCCCACTCAACGAGCAGGGCTTGCGGCAGGCAAGCGCAGTGGCGGCGTACCTGGCGGCCGAGTCGCTCACGGCCGTCTACGCCAGCAACCTGAGCCGTGCGCGCCAGACCGCGGAGGCGATTGCCGCCGTGCATGGGCTGCCGGTGCATTTGGCGCCGGAGCTGCGCGAGGTGGATTTCGGCGAGTGGGAGGGGCTCGACGAGGCGGCCATCGCCGCGCGCTTCCCGGAGGAGTATCGCCTCTGGCGCGAGGACTCGCTGCGTCACCGCCCGCCAGGCGGCGAGACGATCGCCGCGCTGCGGGCGCGCGCCGCCCAGGTCTACGACCGGGTGGTGGCCGCGCACGCGGGCGAAACGGTGGCCCTGGTGGGGCATGGGGGCTCGATCCGGGCGCTGGTGCTGCATGCCATCGGCCTGCCGCTGGAAGCCTACTCGCGCTTGCGGATGCGGAACGCCGCGGTGAGCCTGGTGGAGATCGGCGACCGCGGCCCCGTCCTCGCCCGGTTCAACCACACCTGCTTCCTGGAGGAGTGACGGCGTCCTTCGGCAGCGGTTTGGGGTGCCGCGAACCGTAGGCGCCCCTACCGCCACCCGGAGACCTGGCGTAGGAGGGGTTTCCAACCCCGATACCTTTCCCTCATCGGCAGAGGCCCGATGGCTCGAGCACTCCGGCCAGTTGCCCGGGAGAGTAACGGAGCGCCGCAGCAATGCGGCTTCCTAACAGTGTGAAGCCCGATGGCTCGGGCACTCCGGCCATCTCCCTTGGGGGAGTAACACCCCCTCGGCGTCAGAGAGGCCTCCTAGGGCGGCCGGCGGGACGCCGGCGATCCGACCGGTCGGCGTTGGAGACGCATCCTAAAGCCAGTGTGTGCTCTGGGTAGGAGGCGTCTCCAACGCCGATGAGGTGCGAAAGGGCAAGGGGCTACGAGAGGCCCATCGCCTCTACCACCGCCTGGGTGTCGGCGGGCAGCGAGGCGGGCGGGCGCGACTCCTTGATGGCGCGGGCTGGATCCTTCAGGCCGTGGCCGGTGAGGACACAGACGACGGTGCTGCCGGCAGGGAAGTAGCCGGCACGACCCAGCTTGATCACCCCCGCCAGGGAGGCGGCCGAGGCCGGCTCGCAGAAGACGCCGGCGCGGGAGGCCATCGCGTTGTAGGCCACCAGGATCTCCTCGTCCGTCACCTTGTCAATCAGGCCGCCGCTTTCGTCGCGGGCAGCCTCCGCCTGCTTCCAGGAGGCGGGGTTGCCGATGCGGATTGCCGTGGCGATTGTCTCCGGCGCCTCAATCGGGTGGCCGTCCACGATCGGGGCGGAGTTGGCGGCCTGAAAGCCGATCATCTTTGGCAGTTGGTCGATGCGGCCGGCCTCGCGATACTCCTTGTAGCCCTTCCAGTAGGCGGTGATGTTGCCGGCGTTGCCAACCGGGATCGCGTGGTAGTCTGGCGCCCGCCCAAGAACGTCGCAGATCTCAAAGGCGCCGCTCTTCTGCCCTTCGATGCGGTAGGGGTTGAGGGAGTTCACCAGGGTGACCGGGTAGCGGTCACAGATCTCCCGGGTGATGCGCAGCGCCGCGTCGAAGTTGCCGTCGATCTGCAGGCAGCGGGCGCCGTGGACCAGTGACTGCGCCAGCTTCCCCATGGCGATCATCCCCGAAGGCACGATCACGGTGCAGTCCAGGCCGGCACGCGCCGAGTAAGCCGCCGCCGACGCGGAGGTGTTCCCGGTTGACCCGCAGATGACCGCCTTGGCCCCCTCCTCGACCGCCTTGGTGATCGCCATGGTCATCCCCCGGTCCTTAAACGACCCGGTGGGGTTCATGCCCTCGAACTTCAGGTACAGCTCGATGTCCAGGTTGAGGCTCTTGGCCAGCAGGGGCGCCGGCACCAGCGGCGTGCCCCCCTCCAGCAGCGTCACCACCGGCGTCTTGTCCGTAACCGGCAGGAAGGGTCGGTACTCCTCAATCACACCACGCCACATTGGCATTTCCACCTAATCCGTCTGTCGTTTGCCCTGGCCGGCAGCCTGGCCAGCCGGGGGTTCGCGCGGCTGCCGCGCAGAAGCTCACCGCACCACGCGGATCACGCTGCAGATCTCGTGGACCACCGGCAGTTCGGCGATCCGGGCCAGGGCCGCCCGGAAGCTCGCCTCCGGGGCCGGGTGGGTCACCCAGATGATCTCCGCCAGGTTGTCTTGCGCGCCCTTCTGCACCACCGAGTCGATGCTCACCTGGTTTTCGCCGAGGACCCCGGCAATCGCCGCGATCACGCCGGGGCGGTCCACCGCCAGCAGGCGCATGTAGTTCTCGGTGTGCAGCTCTGCCATCTCCCGCAGCCGCTTGTTGAAGTGGCAGGTGCAGGCCACGCGACCGGTGGCGCCAAAGCGGAGGTTGCGCGCCACGTCGATCAGGTCGCCCACCACGGCGCTGCCGGTCGGCAGCGAGCCGGCGCCGCGCCCGAAGAACATCACGTCGCCCACTGCGTCGCCGTGCAGCAGCACGGCGTTGAACACGTCGTTCACCGATGCCAGCGGGTGGCCGGTGGGCACCAGCGCTGGGTGGACGCGCACATCGATTGCCCCTTCCTCCTCGCTGGCGGTTGCCACCAGCTTGATCACGTAGCCCAGGTCGCGCGCGTGGACAATGTCGCGCGGCGAGACGCGGGTGATCCCCTCATGGTAGACGCGCTCCACATCCACGGGGGTGTGGAAGGCGATGGCGGCGAGGATCGCGATCTTGTAGGCAGCATCGCGCCCCTCGATGTCGTAGCTCGGGTCCGCTTCGGCGAAGCCAAGCGCCTGCGCTTCGGCCAGGGCGGCGGCAAACTCCTTACCATCGGCAGCCATGCGGGTGAGGATGTAATTGGTCGTGCCGTTGAGGATTCCGGAGATGCGGGTGATGCGGTTGGCGGCCAGGTCCTCCTTTAGCGGGCGGATGATCGGGATGCCGCCGGCCACCGCGCCCTCGAAGTAGATATCCTGCCGGCGCCGAGCGGCCTCGGCCAGGAGGGCATGCCCGTGGCGCGCCATCAGCTCCTTGTTGGCCGTCACCACCTGCTTGCCGCGCTCCAGTGCCTCGCCCACGTAGCGATGCGCCGGCTCCAGGCCGCCCATCAACTCGCAGACGATGTCGATCTCCGGGTCGCCCAGGATGTCGCGCGCGTCGGTGGTGAGCAGGGAAGGATCTACCGCCGCGCCCCGCGCCTTGGTGGGGTCACGCACCAGGATCCGCTTCACCTCCAGGGGGCCGTACGCCTTGGCGGCGATTGCCTCCCGGTTGGCGCTCAACACCTGCATCACGCCGCTGCCCACGTTGCCGAGGCCCAGCAGGCCGATCTGCACTCCTTCCTTCGCCATTACGCTTCCTCCGGCACGAGCACCACCAGCGGCTGGTCTTGCTGCACCAGGTCGCCGTTCTTGGCCGGGATCTCCACCACCCGTCCGGCCACGTCGGTGGGCACCTCGCTGAAGACCTTCATCGCCTCGATCAAGCCGATCACCTGCCCGACCTCCACGTGGTCGCCCACCTCCACGAAGGGGGGCTCGGTGGGGCTGGGTGCCCGGTAGAAGACGCCGGTCATCGGAGCCCGAACCTGCACGCGCGGCAGCCCATCCTCCGGCGCGGTCTCCGGCTGGGTGGTGGGAGCCGGCGCGGCGATCACCTGGGCCGCGCCTTCCGCCTTGAGGGTGATGGAGAAGTCGTCCTCCTCAACAGTGAGTTCCGTCAGTGCGTTCTCTTCCACCAACCGCACCAGCGCGCGGATCGTCTCCGGATCGAGTGTCGACAGCTTCTCCTCCATGTAACCCCTCGTCTCAGTTGGGCAGGCCCCGCCCCAGCCGGTCGAGCCAGCGCAGCAGGCGATGGCGCTCGATGGCCGCCGAGAACGACACAAACTCGCTGAGCAGGTGCAGCCCCGCCAGCACCAGCAGCAGCGCCAGCCGCGCGCTGCTGCCGAGGTGCAACGCCGCAGCCACGCCGAGAGTGGCGCCCAGGGCGTTGGCGCCGGTATCGCCCATCATCGCGCGCGCGCGCAGGTCCAGCGGCGCGTAGGCCCCGGCCGGGAGCGCCACCGCCAGCAGCGGCAGGATCCCCAGCGGGCCGGCGTACGGCGCCAGCAGCAGCAGCCCGAGGGCAAACCCTTTCAGCGCCCGACCCGGCCGCAGATCCAGCAGGTTGATCCAGTTTGCCGCCAGCGCGATCAGCGCGCCGTTCAACAGCGCCTCGGGCCAGCGCGGCGCGATTCCCCAACCCAGTGCCGTCGCCGCGGCCGCGCCGCCGACCAGCTTCACCAGGCCGGTGGTCACTTTGCGGTGCCGCAGCAGCGCCCTCAGGTGGCCGCGCACGCCACCAAACTCGCGGGTGCCACGGGCATCATCCAGCCAGCCCAGCGCGGCGAACGCCGCCAGCGCGCCGGCGTGTGCCGCGGCCGCCTGCCGCAGCTCCGGCCGCAGCAGCGCCAGGAGGCTGCACAGCAGCAGGGCCGGCAGCACAAAGAGCAGCCCGGCCGCGGCCGGGATCAGCTCGCCCCGGTAGTTCGGGCGCAGCGGCAGCCGCCAGCGCACCTCAATCCCCCTGCCGGCGCCAGGCCCGCTGGCGAATCAGCACGCGCGCCACATCCAGAAACTGCCGGCCGCGGTGCAGGAACCCGGCCGGCGTGCGCCCGAGGGCGCGGTGTCGCATCGTCGTCGGCACCACCTGCACGCGGTAGCCCTGGCGCAGCGCGGCGAGGGTGAGGCCGGTTTCCACGCCGAACCCCTCCGCGAAGCCGCCCACTGCCTTCAGCAGGCTGCGGCGCAGGGCACGCTGCCCGGAGAGGGGGGCCTCAATCTCCTGCCCGGTGGCGTGCCGGATCCCCCAGCGTGCCAGCTTCACCACGCTGCCGAAACCACCCGAGCGGCCGGCGCTCGGAAACGCGGCAATCGTCATGTCCGCCTGGTCGTCACGCACCGGCGGGATCAGCTTCGCCACCTCGCTGGCACTGGCACCTAGGTCGGCGTCGAGGGTGACGATCACCTCCCCGGTGGCCTGCCGCAGGCCGGCGTTGAGGGCGCCGCCCTTGCCGCGGCCCACCTCCAGGCGCACCACCTCCGTGGCGCCCCCCTCCCAGGCCGCGCGCGCCGTCTCGTCGCTGGAGCCGTCGTCGATCACGATCACCTGGGCGTCACCAAGGGCCAGCGACCGGAGCCCGGCCCAGGCGCCCCGCAGCGTCTCGCCGATGCGGTCGGCCTCGTTGCGCGCCGGGATGAGGAGGGTCACCGTGGGACCAGCCGAATCCGAAGAGCCTGCTTGTTGTGATGCCGCGTTGATTGCGTGCGGACCTCCCCCGCCAACCGCAACTCATTATAGGTTGGGGGAGGGGCTTTGTCAAGGAAGCTGCCGCCCAGGCGAGCGCCAGCCGGGCGCGGCCGGTCCCCGAAGGCTCAGCCGGCAGGCGATTCCTCCGCCTCCTCGCCAGGTGGGATCACCTCCGCCAGGGCCATCGTCTCCAGGCCGAAGAGGTCCACCGCCTTCACGCCGATGTGCCTCTTGCCGGGTGCCGGGTAGACGAAGCGGCAGGTGCTCTCCAGGGCGAGGGCACGCTGGCGATGGGTGCGGTAGGCCTGCCAGTGGTGGCGGAAGAGGCCCGACTCCGGCTGGTAGTCGAAGTCCACGGCCCAGAAGTCGATGAAGTCGAAGGGAGCGGTGCGCGCGCGCTCCGCGATGGCGTTCCGCTCTTCCTCTGGCGCAAGGGGCAGGGGCGGCTGGAAGGAGATGAGCCGGACATCTACCGCCGGCAGGCAGCGAGAGCTCGGCGAGGCGGTGTCCCCCGCCGCCTCCGCGTGCCAGATGATCGCCACTTCCAGCCGGCCGGCCTCGAGGAAGCGCGCGTGGCGGCAGTTGGGTTCCAGGATCTCGCGGGGGACCGGCACCAGCCGCACTTCGCAGCCAAGCGTGGCGGTCAGCGCCGCCGCGTGCCCAGGCAGGCCCGGCGCAAACTCCCAGGCCAGGCAGAGCACGGCCGGAAGCCCGACGGCGGCAGCGGCCTCGGCCAGCTCGCGCAGCCGGTTCCGCTCCAGCACGACATCGGTCTCGGTGATGGCGACGCCGGCCTGCCCCAGCCGGCCGTGCAGCGGCCCGCCGCCGGGGAGCGGCTCGGCCCCCAAGGCACGGAGGACTGCCGCCCGGACCTCGGCTTCGGCCCCGCCCAGCCGCTGCACCGCCCACCAGCGGCGCTCGGCGCTGCCGAGCGTGTAGATACCAAACGGGCGCACCGGCTTGCCCGCCTGCTGAAGCTCGCGCTGCACCCGGATCAAGCGCTTGCGGGTGGTGTGGAGGGCATAGCGACCCAGGTCACACCCGATCCAGCGTCGGCCCAGCTTTTCCGCCACCGCCAGGGTAGTACCAGAGCCACAGTAGAAGTCGGCCACCAGGTCGCCCTCGTTGGAAGAGACGCGCACGATGCGGGCGAGGAGGTTCTCGTTCTTCTGGGTGGCGTAGCCCACCTTCTCGCCGGAGAAGCTCATGATCTGGATCGAGTCGAGGCGGTCCAGGTCGCTGCAGTTCCAGGTATCCTCCAGCGGGTAGCCGGGTCCGCGCGGTGGCGAGCCGTCGCGGCGGCGGTAGCCAGGCGGGTAGGGGAGGTACTCCTTGTTGAAGGTGAAGCGGCCCGGCGTCTTGGTATAGAAGAGGATCGTGTCGTGGTTGCGCACCCAGTTGCGTGCCCGCCCCTTGTAGCCGGAGACCCAACCGATCCGCCAGATGATCTCCCGCTGGAACGCTTCCGGCCCGAACACCTCGTCGCAGAGGATGCGCAGGCTGCTGTTTGCGCGCCAGTCACAGTGCAGGTACAGGCTGCCGTCGTCGGTCAGCAGCTCGCGCATCAGCAGGAGACGCTCGTAGAGCGTATGCAGATAAGAGTCGGTGCCGCGGCCCCAGCGGTCGCGGTAGGCCACGGTACCGGCAACCGGCGCCTGATCCAGCAGCGGCAGGGCCTCGCCCAGGGCCACCCCGGCGTGGAAGTCGGTGCCCACGTCGAAGGGCGGGTCGAGGTAAATCAGGTGGATCTGACCGCGAAACTCCTCCAGGAGGGCGGCCAGCGCCAGCTTGTTGTCGCCCCAGATCAGGCGGTTCTGGAAATCGCCGCCGGCAGGGGGGCGCACCTCCTCGCACTGTCGCAGCGTCACCGGGAAGGGCGGCAGGCTGGGCGGGCGGCGGCGGCCGTCGTCGTCGTACTTGCCCTCCCAGATCAGCTCCACTGAATGCCCGGCCGGGGGATGCCAGGGGTAGGGGCGCCGTGGCCCCGTTGGGTTACCTGCCATGCTGCGCTGCCTTCACCGGGTTCGCGTCGCTCGCCAGCGCGGCGCCGCGTTCAGGAGCGGCGCGGACTGCTGCCGCCCCTTCCGCAGTGTAGCATCCCGGCCCGGCCTGGGTCAAGGCCGGCCGCCAGCTCGCACAGGGCCTTTTCATTCAGCGGTCACGGGGCATTCCAGCGGTCAAGACGATGGTGACCGCCTGCTCAAACCGACCCGCAGAGGCGCGTAGGGCAGCCGCGATGTTGCTCGCCCCTGCACGCCGCGCTAGGGCAAGCATCAGGTCCCGCAGGGCCGCCATCACCTGCGGCCCGGCCCCGGTCCGCTCTTGGCTGGCGTCTTCCTGCAAGGTCAGGTCCCGCACGCAGTGGGAGCTGTTCTCCACCGCACCCCAATACCGCCGCCACTCCTTGCAGAGACGGCG
>JAAZEB010000310.1 GCA_012512505.1 Armatimonadota bacterium
ACGCAGGGTGGCGCGAGGGTTATCATGCAGCCGGTTCCCCGGGGGGAGGGTCAGCGGGTGGGCGAGCTGGGAGCGCCCAGGCCACGAGCCGCTGCTTGCGGCCTTACGCGGCGAGCGCCTTATAGAAAAATCTCGCGAAAAAGAATCTAGGAATCTGAAACAAAGTCGGCACCTGGTTATCTAACCTAAGTGGCTCGCACACCCGCGAGCCGACTATGCTGAGCCTCATCAAGAGCCTCCTGAAGGCCCTGGTGCTGACAGGACGGAAAAACCGGTGGAGCCGGTCAGAAGAGCGAGAGGGAAGCATCCCCCAGGGTGCAGTGAACTCGCTCAGCAACCGGAAGTCCGCAACGGTTTGGTCTTCTACACCCTCTAGCACCCTGCTCTCTCCCCTCCCCCAGGCTGCAAGCCTTTCGCAGCGACAGCGCAGCTACCCCACTCGGAGGATGGCTACGATGCAGCGGAATCACATCGTTCGCTTCGCCGTGTGCCTGTGCACCCTGCTGGCCGCGACGCCCGCGGTTGCCGAGTCGACCAGCCCGGCGCTGTTCGGCTCGCCGCAGCTCACCGAGCATCTCCAGCGCAGCGCGGCGCTCCTTTCCCAGGAGCGCGAGCGCCGCTCGGTGGCCGGCGTCGCCCCGCGGTACTTGGGCCAGCCGCGCCAGGGCGTGCGTGCCTTCTCGGCCACGTCCACCACTAGCGCCATTCCCTTGGCGCTGCAGCTTGGCAAGGCCACCCAGCTCCGCTTCGCCTACGCCATGACCTCCGCCGACCAGCAGAGCCGCGATCCGCTCGGCGCCACCCTCCAGGGCTTCGGCTTCACCGGCAACCTCGGCTTCATGCAGAGCGACTCGCAGGTCTTCTTCCTCAAGCCGAAGTTTGACCACGGCGCCGCCGCCACCCTGGTCAACGATTTCAAGTATGGCAACGCCTTCCAGGGCGTGGACCCGAAGCGCCTCCGCGAAGGGCGCGCCCTGCGCCAAACCCTGAACATGAACCTGGGCGCCGTGAAGCTGAGCGGTCGGTTCCAGGAAATCGACGAAACTTTTACAGTTCCCCAGCGCCTGATGGGGGGTGACCTGAGCGGCGATACCGCCCAGGCGCTGCAGGAGCTGGCGGCACAGGCCGGCACCGAGCGCACCACCCTGGGGATGACCACCACCCTCGGCAAGCAGTGGGCCCTGAGCGGCAACCTCGACACGCTGGATGATGGCGCCGGCCAGATCCGCCGCCAGGAGTTTGGCCTCACCGGCAGCTTCCTAAAGCTCACCGCCACCCGCCAGGATATCGACAGCGAGTTCACCGGGTTCCACCGCTTCGCCGACGATGCCGTAGCCGGGATGGCTGGCCAGCGCGGCGTGCGCAAGCGTGGCCTGGCCTGGGAGCTGACCCCGACGAAGTGGATGAGCCTGCAGGGTGCTCAGGACCACACCCGCGACGGCGCCGGCGACGTCGAGACCCGCACCCTTTCCGGCAAGCTCGGCCGGCTGCAGTTCAGCGATACCCGCCGCAGCATCGAGGGGTTCCAGTCGTGGGGCGCCGTGGCCGCGCCGGATCAGGCGATGGCGAAGATCGCCGGCGTGAACCTGCGCCAGACCAACGCCAGCCTCGGCCTCGGCGGCAACACCTCCCTGGCCTTTGCCGAGACGGAGGTTAAGGACGCCGCCGGGGAGGCTACCGACGCGATCTACAGCCTCAGCTCGAAGTCGATCCAGGCGCGGGCGCAGTTCCGCACCGTCGATGGGCTGCAGAGCTTTGGCGGCCTGGGCGAGTTCAACGAGGCGTTCAAGCCGCTGGCCAGCGCCGCCGGGCAGCGCCAGGAGCTTTACGACCTGAACTACATCGGCTCGAAGTGGTTCGGGCTCACCAACCACTACGGCCGCGTGCGCAGCCTGGCCGGTGGCGAGCAGGGCTGGGAGCGCACCGAGTGGACCAACGCGGTGAACCTCAACCTGGGTCGCACCAGTGCCCTCTTCAGCCGCTCGCAGTATGACACGGTGACCGGCACCGGCGACAAGACGCACGAGCGCTCCGAGTTCTACCAGGTGCGCCGCGCCGTCCAGAAGGACGGCTTCCTGCTGGCCGAGCATCTGCAGCAGACCAGTGTCGATGCCCAGCAGCAGCACTCGGTTCGCCAGCAGAGCCGGGTTCAGGGCAAGGTCCAGGTCGGCTCGCTCTTTGCCGCCGAGGGCCAGCGCGTGGAGCGCTTCGGCACCGGCACCGACCACGAGAACGAGAGCGCCATCACCCTGTCGCGCAGCCTGGGCAGCGTGAACGCCGCCTGGTCGTTCGCCAGCAGCCACAACGCCGGCGGCGACACCGAGACCCGCAAGCTGGCCCTGGGTGGCACGCTGTGGAAGGGCCTCACCCTGCAGGGCCACCGCCAGACCACCATGCAGCAGGCGCATCGCCAGGCCGACGGCGAGCAGGCCCCCTCCGTCCATGCCAGCGATACCCGCCTGGCGCTGACCCAGAGCCTTGGCAAGAGCACCAAGGCCAGCTTCAGCTACGTCCAGGTGTCGGCCGGCGACACCCTGCAGGCTCGCCAGTACGGCGCGCAACTGGAGACCGCCGTGGCTGGGATGCAGGTCACCGGTCATTTCACCCAGCACCAGACCCCCAACGCCCCGATGGCCGTGGTTCAGGGCTTCACGCTGACCGACCAGAAGAAGGACGACCACCTCGACTGGAGCGTGCAGTATAAGCACCGCTCCCGGGCCATTTCTCCCCAGGTGGAGACCAAGGGGTGGACGCTGCGCTACAAGGGCGAGGGTGAGGCCCCGCTCACCATCACCGGCTCGTACATGATCAACGGCGAGGGCGCCGATGGGAATGTGGTCGCTGGGCGCCAGGCCGCGATCAGCGCCAACGGTCAACTGCTGAAGTCGGTGAACGTGGGCGTCGGCTACCAGAGCACCAGCAATGAGGCCGCCCGCCAGGCCAACGAGCGCTACGAGGTCACCCTCTCTGGCGCCCTTGGCAAGGACCACAAGTGGAGCCTGTCTGGCGCTACCCAGCGCACCTTCGAGCCCGAGGGCGATGGCCTGCGCCGCACCCGCCTGGAGACGGTCCGCGTTGAGCTGGCGAAGGGCGCCGGCGAGACCTTCCGCGTTGGCGGCGAGATCAATTGGCGCGGCGTCCAGGGCGCTGCCGCCGCCTACAGCTGCGAGTACCGCGCCGACGTGCGCGTCGTGGGCTCCTTCTAATCATAAACTCATTGTTTTGTTAACTTATTTGCAGAACTTGGACTTGGAAACGAACGAGAGACGATTAAACGAGAAGCCGAGAGAGAGCGAGAGGAACCGAGAGAGAGCGAGCGAGGAAGCAGGAGAGCGAGACGGGAAGATGGCGAAGCTGGTGAGCACAATCAGGGGAACGGTGAACCGGATCAAGCATCTGGTCGCTGGCACTCATACCCGAATCTCTTCGGTCATCCGGGTGCCGTTCCGCCGTGCCACCATCGCCCGCCCGGCCACCTCAGTCGGGATCGAGCTGCCCGCCCAGGCCCCAGATGTGCGCTTCGGTGATGCGCACGCCGCGCAGGCTGCCGGCCGCCGCGGCTGGGCCGGGGAAGTGGACCAGCTTGTTGTTGCGCGCGTAGCCGGCGAGGACGCGGGGGTCCTTCTCGCTGGGGCCGTCCACCAGCACCTCGAGCACCTCTCCAACGTGCGCGGTGTTGCGCTCCATGGTGATGCGGTTCTGCAGGGCGATCAGCTCGCTCAGCCGGGCCAGCTTCACCTCCTGGGGCACGGGGTTGGGCAGGCGCGCCGCCCGGGTACCCGGCCGGGGGCTGAAGTGGAAGGTGAAGGCCGCGTCGAAGCGCAGCCGCTCCACGGTGCTCAGGCTGTTGCGGTGCTGCGCTTCGGTCTCGCCGGGGTGGCCCACCATCAGGTCGGTGGTGATGCTGATGCCGGGCACCCGCTCGCGCAGGCGCCAGTAGACCACTTCGTACTCGGCCACGGTGTAGCCGCGCCGCATCGCCGCCAGCACCGTGTCATCGCCAGACTGCAGCGGCAGATGCACGTGCTCGCACACCTTGGGCAGGGTGGCGATCGCCTCGATGAGGTCGTCGCTGAAGCCCATCGGGTAGGGCGAGGTGAAGCGGATGCGCTCGATCCCCTCGATCGCGTTGAGGCGGTGCAGCAGCTCGGCGAAGGAGACCGGCTCCGGGAGCTTGGCGCCGTAGGAATCCACTGTCTGCCCGAGGAGCGTGATCTCCTTGCGGCCGGCGGCGGCGGCGGCGCGCACCTGCGCCTCAATCTCCGCCGGGTGGCGGCTGCGCTCGGCACCTCGGGTGACCGGCACGATGCAGTAGGCGCAGAAGCGGTCGCAGCCGTACATCACCGGCACCCACGCCTTGAACGGGTCGTTTCCCCGAGCGATACCGGCCAGCAGATCCTCCTCGGCCTCTAGCACCGGGAGCTTGCGGCGGCGCGGCAGCGCCACGGCAACCTGCGGCTCGCCAGTACGCCAGACCGTGGCGACCAACTCGGGAAGGCGATGGAGCTGCGCGGTGCCGACCACCAGGTCGATGTAAGGCAGTTTGTCGCGCAGAGCCTGCGCCTCGCGCTGCGCCATGCACCCACACACGGCGATCAGCATCCCGGGGCGCGCGGCACGGGCCGGCTTCAGGCGAGAGATGTTGCCGTAGGCCCGGTCTTCCGCCTTCTTCCGCACCGAGCAGGTGTTGAACAGCACCAGATCCGCCGCCTCGATCCCCGGGGCGCGGTGCATGCCGGCATCCGACAGCAGCGCCTCGATGCGCTCGGAGTCGGAAACGTTCATCTGACACCCGAACGTCACGATATGGTAGCTCTTGCCGGCAAGCTCCGGCAGCCCCTCGGCCGGCAGTGCATCTGCTCTCACGGACATCGGCTCGTTTACTCCCCTAACCTGGACGGATCGGCCCGCCCTGCTTCCACCCCAATAATAACACACCCCGATCCCTCACGACAACCACCCGTCCCCCATGCTGTGATTCCGGCCCCAGGGCGGCGGGCGCAACCTCGGCGCGAATGCCTCGCCCTGCCGGCGGAGCGGTCGGCGCTGACTGTTCTATATAGTAGAGTCTATACACTATATGATCAGTCTGGATATGGCATATGATCAGTCTGGATATGGCACGACCGGCCGGTCACCAGGGGTAGGGTCCAAGGCTGGTGGCAAGAGACCCGCCAGTGCCCAGACGGAGCACTTCGGGTGTCGCCGCGAGGGGTATCGGCGTGTGCCACGACGGTCGTGGCCTGGGTGGGCGCGCCCGGGGGTGTGCCCGGTGGTCTGCGCATCACCGGTGTGGATGTTCGCTGATAGGTCCTGAAGTCGCCCCCTACGTTGCCGTCCTCCCCCCTGCTCCGCCGCCGGTCGGCACCCGGCGGATGGGCGCGGCCGATGCTTCCACGATAGTGCCCTAGAGATGGCCAGAAACCGGCGGATCTCTCCACTATAGAGGAATCACGAGGAGCGATCGCCGGGTGGGGGATGGGTTGGCGATTTGGGGGGTCAGGAGCGAGCGTGCGACCTACAGCACGCGGGCTGGGACGGGATCGGCTCAACGCAGTCGGGTGCGGCGAGCGTGACCCGCACCCCATAGGGCGCCCACCCATCCGCGCCCGCCGGGGCACGCCGGACTCCCCTTCCGGAACCTTGGCGCGGCGATCTGTTCCTTGACAGCGCCCCCGGCGTGTGTTAGCATAGGGAAGCAGGCTGTCGCTGCCCCCGCCGTGTCTGGCGCAGACTGGCGGCAGCCGTGATGTGGTACATTCATGGCGAAACTTGAACAGATCCTCGATGGGGTGCGCGCGCGGATGGACGATGCCAACCGGGCGCGCGAGCACGCGCTGGGCCTCTCCCGCGAGATCATCCGCTACGCGGCGAACTCGATTCGGGCCACTCACCGTGGAGAGTTCGAGCAAGCGGAGGTGCTCCTGCACGAGGCGCGCGATCGCGTCTGCGGGCTGCGGGAGGCGCTGCAGGAGAACGCCGGCATCTACTGGACCGGCTACGTGCAGGATGCCCAGAAGGAGTTTGCCGAGGCGAGCATCACGCTGGCGCTCGTGCGCGGGCAGGAGCCTCCGGGGCCCGAGGAGATCCAGGTGGAGCACGCGGCCTACCTGAACGGGCTCGGCGAGGCGGCCGGCGAGCTGCGGCGCCACTTCCTGGATCTGCTGCGCGCCGGCCAGGTGGCGCGGGCCGAGCAGATCCTGGCTGTGATGGATGACGTCTACGACGGCCTGGCCACATTTGACTATCCCGACGCGCTGACCGCCGGCTTGCGGCGCACCGCCGACATGGTGCGCGGCGTGCTGGAGCGCAGCCGGGGAGACCTGACGGCGGCGATCCGCCAGGAGCAACTGCAGGAAGCACTGCGGCGTGTGGAAGAACAAAGCAACGCTGTTCCCTGAATGCGCTGATCGGTGGCGCGCCCCAAGGCTGGGGCTGGCCTGGCGCGCCGCAACGGGAGGGTAGTATGCAGCCGCGAACCGCCTCACGAGAGTTTGCCATCATCCTCTTTGCGGTCCTGGGTATCATCTTGCTCAACAGTTATGCCCACAACAAGTACCGCGTGCCCAGCCCGGGCGACATCTGGGCCGCGCTGGTGCCCTCAACGGAGTACCAGCGGATGAGCCTCTTGCAGCTTCTGAACGCTTATGAGGAGAATGCCAAGGCGGTCCAGGAGTTGGAAGGGGTGGAGATCGAGGGCCAGATCCTCAAGGAGCGCGCCATTGACCCCAGCGACCCGAACTACCGGGACGCCGAGAAGGTTGGCAAGACCTTCCGCCTCTCCCGGCGCGTCTCGGAGACGGGCGGCGAGGAGGGCGCCACGCTGCTCTCGGTCACCGTCAACTACCGTGACCCGGAGATCCTGGCGCCGAACATGTGGATCCGCGTGCAGGGCAAGGTGCGCCCCGGCGAGCATGAGGGCGAGCCGGTGCCGGTCATCGATGCCAAGCGGGTGTTCCAGATCGATGCCCCGGAGAACCCCATCCTCCCCCTGTACGGCAGCGAGATGGGCGGCCACGATCACGATCACGACCACGATCACGCCGGCCACGCGCACTGACGCGCGGCAACAACACGGAACAGCAGCACCAAAGCCCGGAGAGGCGCTTGGAGAAAAGCGGGGTTTCCGCTGCTCTCCAGGCGCCTTTCCGGGCTTTGGCGTCTGGGTGGTGCCCGTTCGGGCACGGCTTACCCGGAGCACGGCGCTGCGATGAGCGGCAACACCTCGGCCACTGCTGAGGGATGTATCAGTTTAGCGCGGTAAGTGGCACACTCAGGCGCCGGTAGGGGCCGCGAAACGCGCGGGGGCGCCCTCCTGGCCAGGAGAACGCCCCGGGGAACCTCTGCCCTACCCTCGCACCGGCGTCAGTGACTCTCGGCGGACGGGAGGAGGCCGTACTCCTTCATCTTGTTGCGCAGCGTCTTGCGGTCGATGCCGAGGACCTGGGCGGTGCGGCTTTGGTTGCCCCCGAGCTGCTCCAGGGCGGTGGCGATGGCCTCCCGCTCCACCTCTTTCAGGGTGCGCAGCGGCGCCGCGGTGGCTGGGTTCGGGGCCGCCGGCTTGGGCGCTGGCGGGGTATCGGGGAGGAAGAGTTCCACCACGTGGATCTCCTCGCCGCGAGCCAGGAT
>JAAZEB010000311.1 GCA_012512505.1 Armatimonadota bacterium
CGATTGCCTTCGAGATCCGCGGCGAGATGTGGAGCATCCCCACCGAGAAGCCGAAGAAGCGCAACCCCGACCATGCCACCCGCCTCACCGACCACGCCGGCTACGACGGTGACTTCTGGTGGACGCACGACGGCAAGAAGCTGATCTTCACCTCCGACCGGGCGGGCAGCCTGGGCCTCTACGAACTGGAGGTGCAGACGCGAGCGGTGAAGCCCCTCTGGCAGGGCACCGGCGATGCCTACCGCCCCCAGGTGACTCCCGATGGGAAGCAGATCGCCTTCTGGGTGGCCGGCAGCGACGACGGTGGCCTCTACACCATGCCGGTAGGCGGAGGACCAGCCACCCGCCTGGTGGCGATCCCGGGCGCTGGCGCCTGGCAGGCCAACGACAACGAGGCCGCCTTCTCGCCGGACATGCAGTGGCTGGCCTACACGCGCCGCAGTGAGCGCGGGGGAGTGAACGTCTGGATCGTGCCGGCACAAGGTGGCGAGGCGGTGAACGTCACCCGCCTGAACGCCCACCACAGCTCCCTGCGCTGGTCGCCCGATGGACGCTATCTCTTCTTCCGCAGCAACCGGGCCGGCTGGGGCATCTACGCGCTGCCGCTCAAGCGGGAGGATGCCCGTGCCGATGAACTGGAGCTGCAGTTCGCGCTGCCTAAAGAGACCCCCAGGGTGGAGATCGATTTCGAGGACGCTCACCTGCGCATCCGCAGGCTCACCTCCCAGAATGCCCAAAGCGAGCTCTACCTTGGCGCCGATGGCACCTTCTACTTCCTGCAGAACGGCGATGTCTGGTCGGTGAGCTACGACGGCAAGGAGGCGAAACAGCTCACCGTTGGTGGCGGCTACACGATCCTGCGGCAGCAGGGTGACCGCAAGAGGCTCCTGCTGGTCAAGGGCGGCCAGCTTTTCCTCCTGACGCTGGGGCCGGGCAACCCGGTGGCGCCGGTGACGTTCGTGGCCGAGTGGGAGCATGACATCGCCGAGGAGCGGCGCGCGGCGTTCAACCAGTTCTGGCGCGGCTACAACCGCACTTTCTACGACCCCAACTTCCATGGGCGCGACTGGGCTGCCATTCGCGCGCGCTACGAGCCGCTGCTGGATGCCGTGGGCACGCGGGAGGAGTTCGCCACGGTGCTGAGCATGATGGTGGGCGAACTGGAAACCTCCCACAGCGAGGTCACGCCCGCGCCGGGCCCGGCGGGGCCAAGCACGGCTCATCCCGGCTTCTCGTTTGACTACACCTACTCCGGCCCGGGCCTGCGGATCAAGGAGGTGCCGAAGCACTCGCCCGGCTCCTATCCCAAAACGCGTCTGACGCCCGGCGAGTACGTCCTGGCGATCAACGGCAAGGAGGTGCGCCTCGATGAGCACCTCTGGCAGACGCTCAACTACTTGGAGGGGAAGGACCTGGAGCTGCTGGTGAACGCCAATCCGGTGAAGGAGGGGGCGCGCAAGGTAACCTACAAGGCGCTCTCCTGGGGCGAGTGGAGCGCGATCCACTATCGCAACCGGATCGAGCGGCTGCGCGCGGAGGTGGAGCAGCGCAGCGGCGGCAAGATCGCCTACGTTCATCTCAGCGGCATGGGCGGCGGCAACTACGAGCAGTTCGAGCGGGAGTTCTACGAGTACACTCTCGGCAAGGAGGCCGTGATCGTCGATGTGCGCTTCAACGGCGGCGGCAACATCGCCGACAGCCTCACCCGCAACCTGGCGCTCCCGCCCTACGCCTACTACCGGGCGCGCGGCGGCCTGGTGGAGCCGGTGCCAAACAACTCCTGGGACAAGCCGATGGTGGTCCTGCTCAACGAGTTGAGCCTGTCGAACGCCGAGATGTTCCCCTATAACATGAAGCAGACCGGCCTGGCCACCCTGATCGGCCAGCCGACCCCCGGCTACGTCATCTGGACCACCAGCTTTCCCCTGCTGGACGGCACGCGCGCGCGCATGCCCGGCTCCGGTGTCTGGCGCCATGACGGCACTCCCCTGGAGAACAACGGCCAGCAGCCGGACATCGTGGTTGAGATGACGGCGGAGGACTGGCTCGCGCAGCGTGACCCGCAACTGGAGGCCGCCGTCGACCACCTGCTGAAGCGGTGAGCCCCCGATGCGAGGGTGAGTAGGATGCGCAAGCATATTGATGAGAACACCGGTCGTCAAGTCCGCGTGCTCACCAGCGCGGCCGCTGGCGCGCAGGTGCCCTACTTCCGCTGCCCGCGGCGTCTGCCGGATGGCCGGGTGATCGCCCTCAGCCAGCATGAGCACGGCAGCCTGCTGGCGGTTGACCCGGAAAGCGGCGACGTGCAGCCGATCCACAGCAGTGCCGGCCGGCTGCTGCGCCTGCGCGAGGCAGACGGCCGGGCGTGGTTCGTTCAGGACGAGGCGCGCGCGGTGTGGTCGGCGCTGCTGCCGGACGGCGAGCCGGAGCCGGTGGGGTCGGTGCCCGAGGAGGTGCCGGGCGGGATCGCCGACATCACCTGCGACGGCAGCACCCTCATCCTGGCGGACTGCCGCGATAGCGCGGGCGACGCTTCCGGGCTCTATTCAGGCCGGCCGGCCAGCTTCTGGCGCTGGATCTACCGCCCGCGCAGCGCCACCTTGTGGGCGTACCACCTGCCTGCCCGGCGTGCCACGCGCCTCCTCGACCTGGAGGAGTACTCCTTCCAGCACATCGACACCTCACCCACCGACCCGGACCTGCTCAAGTACGCCCAGGATGGCCTGGCCGTCTTCGACCAGCGCATCCACCTGCTGCGTACTGATGGGTCCGGGTGGCTGCCGGTGCGCCCCCAGGCCAAGGGAGAGTGGGTGCATCACGAGTTTTGGTGGCCCGGCGGCCAGCTCGTCGGCTACAAGTACATGAACCGTGTGGGCGACTGGACCATCCACGAGCTGCCCTGGGGCGAGTACGCCCCCCGCCCCCTACAGCTCGGCATTGCCAACCTGCAGGGGGAAGAGATCTACCTGTCGGATCCCCTCAACTGCTATCACTCCCACCTCAACGTGTCGGCGGATGGGCAGTGGGTCTGCGGCGAGGGCACCCACAATCACTGCTTCGTCAGCGCCGCGCCCTTCTCGCTGCGGGAGACGCACATTCCGTTGATGGACCTGGCGACCATCCACACGCCCTACGTGCCCGGCGCCGCCCAGGGCGTGGAGACCGGGTTCAGTGCCGACAACCGCTGGCTCATCTACAACGACACGGTCGACGGAGTGAAGCAGGTCTGCGCCGTGCGTGTGGAAGGGTAGGGGAGCGGCCCCCCTCTCCCCCCGAACCCGGGGGAATCCACCAAGTCACAAGCGGTTCCCCGGGTTCGGGGGGCCGTTCCCCGCGCCCGGTGCCGCTACGGGCGGCGCTGCCACGCCCGGGCCGGTGCGCGATCTGGCGCGGCTGGTAGCGCCTCTGCTACACGGCGCGCAAAGCCCATGATGTGGTGCTGCCGGCCCATGTGGTAGTGATCCCCTTCGCCGACGGCTACCTCGTCGCGCCAGCCGGCATACTCGCGCACCACCTTCAGCGCGGCCTCCGGCAGCATGGGGTGGTCCGACGCGAGCTCTGCAAGCATGAACTGCTCACAGACCCAGGCCATCTGGGCGCCGAAGGAGCATCGGTATCCGCCTCCAATCTGCTTCCCCTTCTCGATCTCGTGGCGATCCTCTGGGTGCGTCTGGAGCTCCATCTTCTCCCCGAGGTGGGCCCACGCCTCCACAGCGCGACACGCCGCCAGCAGCGCCTGCCGCCCGCCGGCGGGAAGGCGCTGCTGCCGCGCCAACTCCAGGAGGATGTGGGTGCCAACGACGAGCCCGTGCCCTGGCTGCGTGCCGAACTCCCAACTCCGCTTGCGCAGGACGGCTTCGTCAATGGCCGCGCCGGGCCCGAACTGGGTGGTGAACGCGTCGACAGCGGAGAGGATAGTACCCGCCAGGGCCGCGGCATTTTGGTCGCCCGCCGCACCCCATCTGACGACAGCCTCTATCCTGCCTCGGTGGGCCGCCATGCTGCGCTCCATGTCAGACGACGGGGTGCCGAACCCAACGGTGCCATGAAACCGCTTGTCGAGGATGTCCAGCGCCTCACGGACATCGCGCGGCAACTCCGTACCCTGTACCCCCTTGGCGCTGAAGGCCAGCGCGACGCCGACCGCCATCAGCCAACGCAGCCACCCACCCCTGCGACAGATCATAGTTCCCATGTCGATTGGCTCCTCCGGCTGGATCAGTTGTGCTCATAGCGTCCGGTCGGGCCGCCGTAGATGGCCGGGCTCGACTCGTACCGGCCCCACCCACCCCACTTGGAGATAACCTTCGTGATGACGTAGCCCATCGGCCCTTGCTGCACTCCCGAGATGATGGACGAGTGGTCGTGGGCGTGCTTCATCACCTGGCCTACCGCAGGGGGCCCGGTGGCGAAATGGTAGTCATCGAACAGAACGAGGGCCTGGTTCACAACCCAGATGTCCGTTCTGCCTGTTAGCGCCATGGCGTGGCAGTTGTAGTCCGTCGTTGGAAGCGTGAGCGTGTCCCCAATGATGTACTGGCTGTCCGGATTCACCTCGCGCAGGTAGAGCTCCGCCCGGTCGCGCTCCTGGGTGGTGAAGTCTTGGGTGAAGTGGTAGTGCCCGACATCGCTGTTCTGCGATGTACGGACGCACCAGTCCTGACCACCGTAGCACACGTCAGGGCCGGTGATGCTGTAGTTCTGGTACGTCTTGTAGACCACGCCGGTGTGTTGGACATCGCCCTCATACCATCGCTGTCCGAATGCCATCATGTCGGCTCTGCTCGGCGGCGATGTTGTCGCTATCACGGCAAACACCGCCACCAGTAGCCACCGCCTGAGTCCTAGCATGTCTTGGCCCTCCTCCTGCTGATCGCCCCTGGGGCGGGCCAAAGAGCCCCAGGGCCATCATGTGCAATCCCGCAGCACGAATCGCCCTCTCAGGTCATCCCTGACAGCCGACTAGCGCACCATGGAGCGATGGAGGTGGAGGTCCTCGGGGGGGGGACGGGGACATGGCAGAAGGCCACGCCGACGCAGGAGGTCTACAGTCGCTGGCGAGGCCCAAGGGCCTATGCGCCGGTGGTCTGGCGTTGCCGAGTACGCGTGCTGGCATGAGCCTCTCCCCCGGGGCACGAGAAACACGCGACTTGCACGCCCTGGATGATCATCCGTGTGAGAAGCTTTGAGGCATGACTACAACCGCCCTGAGAGCCCGCGCCGGATGACCAGCCTCAGCAATCTTTAGAATAGCATATCGCGTGCTACCCTGTCAATGACAAACCGATGTTCGTAAAGCCCGAGCGGCACAGGCGCTCGTCCTTCCCGCGTTGTTCCGTCATCCGGCCTAACAGCTTCGCGTGCGCCGCGCCCTTCTCGCTGCGGGAGACGCACATTCCGTTGGCGGACCTAGCGACCATCCACACGCCCTACGTGCCCGGCGCCGCCCAGGGCGTGGAGACCGGGTTCAGTGCCGACAACCGCTGGCTCATCTACAACGACACGGTCGACGGAGTGAAGCAGGTCTGCGTCGTGTGCGTGGAGGGGTAGGGGAGTGGCCCCCCTGTCCCCCCGAGATCGGGGGGAATTAGCGGGGATGGCCCCCCTGGCCCCCCCGATCTCGGGGGGAACCGTCTCTGCGGTGAGGGAGTGGCCCCCCCAGTATTGGGGGGGGAAGGGGGGGCTGAATGTTGGCCCCCCTAGCCCCCCGAATCCGGGGGGAACTGTCTCTGCGGTGAGTGGGTGCCCCCCCAGCATTGGGGGGGAAGGGGGGGGCTGATAGCATTGAGTTCGCGATTCGCAATTCGCGATTCGCGATAGTCTCAGGCCCCAGCATTGGGGGGAAGGGGGGCCATCGGCCCCCCGGGCATCCGTGTGCTACTCCGTCTTCTCGATGGCGGCGCGGCGCTGCTGGGCGCGGCGGAGGCGCTCCAGGTCGAACTTGGCGCGCCGGTCGAAGGTGTAGATGCCGTTCTGCTCCTGGTAGACATCAGTGAGCTGAGTGTAGCAGTAGCCGAACATGCGGGGATCCTCCAGCAGCACGGCGCAGAGGCGCTCGAAGCGCTCGTAGAACTCCTCCAGCGTCTTCGGGCGCTCGCCGTAGCCCCAGGAGTCTTCGCCCGGTTTGGCGTCTGGGTTCCACCAGATGCCGCCGAACTCACTGACGAAGAACGGCTGCCCCCGGTAAGGGATCGACCAGGGCCGATCCGCCGGGCCGTTGGCAAACGGCTTCCCCTCCGCCAGGCCGGCCTGGTTCGCGCGGAATTTCTCGGGGTTCTGCTCGTAGTCGTGGCAGTCGTAGATGTCCGCCTCGGGCACGCGGTGCGAGTAGCCGGAGGTATCCAGCACCGGCCGGCTGGTGTCCAGCGCCTTGGCGGCTAGGAACATGCCGCGGGTGACATCATCCAGGATGGTCACCTCATCGGTGATCGCCTGGTGCGTCTCGTTGAGGGGGCACCAGCCGATCAGGCTGGGGTGCGAGTAGTCGCGCTCGATCACTTCCAGCCACTGGGTGATGTAGGTGGCGCCGGGGCGCTGGTGATCCTCGCCGGCGCCGAAGCCACCGCAGCCCCAGTCGGCAAACTCGCCCCACACCAGGTAGCCCAGTCGGTCGGCGTGGTAGAGGAAGCGCTCCTCGAACACCTTCTGGTGCAGGCGCGCGCCGTTGAAGCCGGCGGCCTGCGCCAGTTCGATGTCGCGCACCAGCGCTTCGTCGCTGGGCGCGGTGAGGATGCCATCCGGGTAGTAGCCCTGGTCGAGCACCAGACGCTGGAAGAGGACCTGGCCGTTCAGCTTCACCGCCGGGCCATCGATGGCGATGCTGCGCAGGCCGGCGTAGCTGGTGGCGCGGTCGACGACGGCGCCGGTTTCGTCCACCAGGGTGAGCTCAACGTCATAGAGATGGGGATTGCCGGGCGCCCAGAAGTGGCGGCGCTCCGGAGGAATCGCCAGGTCGAGGCGCGGGGCAAGGTCCAGGTCGGCACGGCATTCGGCGGTGCAGACCACCCCGTCGGCATCGCGGAGGGTGGCGCGCAGGCGCAGGCCAGGCCGGTTGGCGCTGAGCGGCTGCTCCAGACGGATCAGGCCGTTGGCCACGTCCGGCGTGAGGCGGGGCCGCTTCAGGGCACACTCGGGCACCGGCTCCAGCCACACCGTCTGCCAGATGCCGGTCGTGCGCGTGTAGAGGCAGCCGAAGTTGCCATAGCGCGGCGACTGCTTTCCCCGGGGCTGGGGCAGGCCGTTTCGGTCGCGGGCGCGCACCACCAGGGTCACCTCTTCGCCCGGCTGGGCCACCCCGGAGAGGTCGCAGGTGAAGGGGGAGAACCCGCCCCGGTGCCGGCCGACCTCCACGCCGTTGGCCCATACAGTGGTATCATAGTCCACCGCTTGGAAGTGAAGCAGCACCTTGCGGCCGGCCCAGGCCTCGGGGATGCGCACGATGCGGCGGTACCACACGGCGTTCATGAAATCGGTGTGCCCGATCCCGGAAAGGCGCGACTCGGGGCAGAAGGGCACGACGATGCGGGCGTGGAGAGGGCGGTCGCGCAGGCCGCGCTCCAGGCCGCTGTCGCCGGCATCGATCTCAAACTCCCACTCGCCGTTGAGGCAGAGCCAGTCGTCGCGAACGAACTGCGGGCGAGGATACTCCGGTCGTGGTATGCTCATGGGTGTTCCTCCCAGGTAGTCTGATCAGCCAAGGGACGAGTTCGGCGCGGGAGGATGGCTCCCTGCCCAGGAGGGAGTAAGGAGAGGGTGACTGAACGAGGGGCGGCGCTAGCCCGGATCACGCCGCCCCTCGCCTGTCCTGGTGCCCCTCATCATTAGATGGGGCGACCAAGGCCCGCTGGCAGGAGGTCGAGTGCTGGCCCGATGGGGAACCGGCAGCCCGGTTCCCGCTGGCAAGTGACGCCGCGCTCTGCCGGCACGCGGCGCCCTGCCAAAGCGAGTTTCGAAGGAGGTCCGCCCCGGGCGCTGCGCGGCAGCCGATCCGGGCGCGGCAGGTGGCTGGCGTCGCGTAAGCGGCACCAGCGCGCCTCTGCACTCAAGACGCACAGCGGTGCCTCTGCGTGAAGTTGCAGGGTTTTGCGCCCTCCTCCGCCGCCAGCGATCTAAGACGACCGGATGCCCACGCCATCGGGCCTCTGCGTCGCACGCGCCCCGGCTACCCGCTGGGCAACCCAGCACGGCCGCGCTCTCAGCGGCCGGCCTTCAACTCCTGGACCGATTCGATGACGGCATCGGCCAGGTACTGAAGCTGCTGCTGGTCGAAGTCGTAGAGTGGCAGGTGGGTGAAGCGGTGCTGGAACGCTTCCTCGGCCACCGGGCAGCTTGCCTGCAGAGCGGCGGTGTCGTGGCCCATCTGCTGCATCACCGCGAACTTGTAGAGCGGCGCGAAGTGGGGGATGTTCACCACGCCGCGCTCAGCCAGCTTCGCCTTCAGCGCCTGGATGTCGGCCCCCACCTGATCCGGATCGATTTGCAGCAGGTAGAGGTGGTAGGTGGTCTGCACCTGATCATCGCTGAGCGGCGCGGGAAGGATCCCCGCCACCGCGCGGAAGCGCTGATCCAGGTAGCGGGCGGCCTGCTCGCGCTTGGCGATGATCGCTTTCAGGCGCTCCATCTGGCTGGCCAGGCACACCGCCTGGATCTCCGTGGCCGAGTGGTTGCCGGGCACGAACGGACCCGTCTTCCCGGGGAGCGCCAACACGTCGTAAAGCCAGTTCGGGATCTTGCGGCTGGGGTCCACCCCGAGGAAGCGCGCCTGGGGGAAGTACTGGCCGAAGTCCAGGTTGGTGCAGAGGATGCCGCCCTCGCCCAGGGATGTGATGTTCTTCACCTCGTGGAAGCTGAACGCCCCGAAGTGGCCGATGGTGCCCGCCATCCGCCCCTTATACGCGGCCCCAAAGGCGTGCGCCGCGTCCTCCAGCACCACCAGGTCGTGCCGCGCGGCCAGCTCCATCAGCGGGTCCATATCCACCGGATAGCCGCCGAGGTGAACCGGAACGATCACCTTCGTCTTCGGGGTGATCTTGCGCGCCACGTCCCGCGGGTCCATGTTCAGGGTGCGCGGATCGACGTCGGCCAGGACCACCTTGGCGCCGATGCTCAGTGGGTAGGCGATGGTGGCGATGAAGGTGATCGCCGGGGCGATTACCTCGTCGCCCGGCTGCAGGTTGGCGTACTGGTAGGCGATCTCAAACCCCGCCGTGGCGTTGGTGAGGAAAGAGACATAGCGCGCGCCCAGTAGCTCGCCGACCTGCGCCTCCAGCGCCTGCACCTGGCTGCCCAGGGTGAGCTTGCCTTGATAGCTGCCTACCTGCAGCAGGCCCCGCACCTCTGCCATCACGCGCTCGAACTGCGCGTCATACTCCTGTTTGCGGTCGGCGGCCGGGCGCACCAGGAATCGCAGGATGTTGGCGACCTCCTCCTGCCGGATGTTCTCGCCCACCGCCGCCCAGGCGATCCGGGCGTCGCCAGTCTCATAGCGAAAATCGGACACACGCTTCTCCATCTCAGCTATCTCTCCCTTCGCGGCGGATTCGCAGCGCTTGACGCCGATAGGCCGGATCGCCGGCGTCCTGCCGGCCCCCGCTTGAGGCGAGAAGGACGCCAACGGGCAGGGCTTGCCGGCGAGACGCCGGCGATCCGACCGCGGTGGCCGGCCTTGGTGCCAGCCCATCGGTGGGGGCTACTCCGCCTTGTCGAGCGCCTCCATCACCTGCGCCCGGTAGCGCTCGGTGGGCAGGTTCCACTCGTTGAACATCAGCAGGCCGGTGCGGCCGGCGATGTCGAACAGTCGTTCCGCTATCTTCCGGCGCTCGGCCACCGTGCCATAGCCAAGCTGCAGGCGCGCGTACATCAGCGGCAGGCGGGCAGCCTGCACGCGCAGGAGCTGATCGGCGTTGCCTTGCACCAGGCGCTCCGCCTCGTCGAACAGCGTCTCGTAGATCGCCATCCGCTCCTCGGAGAGGTAGCCATCGCGGTGGTCGGCCGGCCCGCCGAAGATCATCAGCGTCTTGCCAGACTGCTCCAGCGCGTCGTGCATTCGGTCGATGTACTCGCGAATCTTCGGCGCCGCCGGCCCGTAGTAGCCCTCCAGGAAGTCGTTCATCACCCGGTTGAGGTCACAGTCCGGGTTCCAGAGGAGCTTGGCCAGCAGGTAAGCGCGCAGTTCGGCGAACTCGCCGCCCCGCTCGCGGTTTCCCTGGGCGAACATCCCCTTGGCGTGGTTGTCCACGAAGAAGCGCACGTTCGGCTGCAGCACGCGCAGGTTGGGGAAGGGGCTCACCAGGTTGCTGAACTGCACCACGTAATCCCAGACGAAGACGTTGTCGCACACGCGCGCCCAGCTCTCCACGTCGTCGCGGAACGCCGCGCTGTCCGGGTCACTTTGGATCGGGCGGCTGCGGTTGCACTCGATGCTGCAGAGCATGATCAGCACGTTCTTCGCCGGGCGCAGCGTTTTCGGTGGGCGCCGGGTATACTGGTAGGCGAGGGTGGAGAGCGTCTTGTCCGGGAACTCGGCGGCGATTCGGTTGACGAACGTCAGCACCGAGCCCATCGGCGTGCCCTCGCGATCGTCAATCGCCTTGCACTCCGGGCACTGGCAATAGCGCGCCCAGTCGTTTTGGCTCACCGACCAGTAGTGCGCCTCCGGCGCGGCGGCCATCCGCTGCTTCAGGTCTTCCACGGTCAGCCGGAACACGTCCGGGTTGGTGAGGCAGAGCTGGCCGTCGGCGACCCGCTTGCCGTCCACCAGCGAGAAGTACTCGGGATGCGTGGCGAAGTAGCGGTCGGGCGGCACATGGTTGAAGAAGGTGTGGCACCACAGCCCCCAGCGGGGGTGGTACTCACGGATCAACCGGCCGTCGCGCACCTCGCTGCCATTGCCGTTGAGCTTTTGGCGGGCGGCGAAGGCGGGATCCATCGCGTCTTGGTAGTAGACCTCCCGGACCGGCAGCGCCGGCACCTGGGTATCATCCAGCGGAGCGAGGCGGAGGTCGCGCCGCTGGGGGATCACGCTCACGTCGGAGCTGAGCCAGCGGCAGCCAAGGTGCTCTTCAAGGAAGGTGTAGACCCCGTAGAGGGTGCCATTGGCCGGGCCACCGGCGATGACGAGGTGGTTGCCGACGGTGCGGATGGTGAAGCCTTCCTGCCCCAGCCGCGCGAAGTCAATCGGCCGCCGCAGCCGGGCGGTGTGACGGTTGCGGCCCAGCAGGATCGTGCGCGGCGCCAGGCGCTCGCGGTCGGACACAATCGGCAACTCGGCGCCGGTAACCTCACGGATAAAGTGCTGCAGCTCGGACGCAGCCCGCTGTTCCGACTCCGTGGCTGTCTCCGGCACGACGATACGATAACTGCTCTTCCCGCGGCTGACCAGCGTCAGCGTCCGGTCGCTGCTGGCTGCCGTGGCCTCACTCGCCAGACAGGCGGCTGCCGCGAGGACTCCCCCCAGCACACACGCACTCCATGGACCCATTCTGCCCTCCAGACCGGTTGGTGGGGCAAGCGGCACGTTCGTGAACCCCGAAAGGATGGTCGGGTATGAGGCGCGGCGCGGAACCCGCGCGCGGCCAGGCGCAGCCAGACTCCGATCCCCTCTTCACGATCGGCGCGGCGTCGCGGGTGAGGCGAAGGCGTGGCTGGCCCCGGCCGGGCGGGCCGAAGCCGCCTGCTTGCTCCCACAACCTGATCAAGAGGTTCGCGGTCGGCTCTTGATCATCCTCATGCAGATTCCCGGAGCGGTGTCTGGGGGTACTTCGACACGGTCCATGAGCGACTCGATGAGGAGGCGGCTGATGGAGGACTCGTCGTCGACCGGGTCGGGCAGCGTGCCGTTGACGCCCGGAGGGGCCATCGCGTCAATCACCAGCGCCGTCGGTTCCACCTGGCAGCGCAGCGCCACCGGCGGGGGGGGGCCTCCCGGGGTAGCCGCGTTGAGGGCCACCGTGCAGGCCTCTCCAACCGCCAACTTGATGTCTTCCACTTCGTCGTAGGAGAAACCTATGCCCGAGGCGATACCGGCGATCACCAGGCGGGCAACGCCGACGTTTTCCGGCCGCCCGGGGATGGTGAGCTCGACCACGTCGGCATGGGGGGCCGGTGTCGGTTCCGGTTCCGGATCCGGCGCGCTGGCGGTTTCGCCGCACTCGTTCGTGAGGATGTCCAGCCCTTCTGCTTCGCTGTTGACCACGGCAAAGGCGCTGCTGAGGCGGGTGAGGTTGAGGATGCGCTGGATGCGCGGATGGGGAGACGCCAGCACCAGCGAGCCGCCGGCGGCGCGGGCCCGGTTCAGGCCGCCAATCAACACGCCCAGCCCGATGCTGTCAATGAAGGTGACCTGGGCCAGGTTCACCAGGATGGCATGCGTGCCGCCGCGCTCCAGACGCTGCAGTCGCTCTTTCAGCCGGGGAGCGGTATGAACGTCCAACTCACCGGCAACATCCACTACCACCGCGCGCTGGCCGTTTGCCAACCGCACTTCCCTGCCGCTGACCTCGAAACGCATCTGTTCCCCTCCGCGTTGGCGCGGCGTGCCATCGGGGCACCCCCACTGGTTTGGCGCGCCGCCGGTGGCGTGGTGTGTGGCCCGCCGCCCGCATTATAGGCGAAGGAGGGCCTGCCTGTCAAACGGGTGTTGGGCACCCTGGCGCCCGTGACACCAGGGGGATCGCGGCGCCCGGCGGCGAACCGAAACGGCAACCGCGGCCCCGCCGCACAGACCCGGATTGGACGAAGCACCATGAGGCTACTCGAAAAGGAACTGCTCCTCCGTCATCAGGAACGCCGGCCGGTGGCCACCGGCTTCGTGACCTACGTGAGCGCCACCGCGCCGGTGCTGATGCACTGCTACGGGTGGGAGGACTACTCGGACGGCTACGACGACTACGCGGTGATGCTGAGCCGCGACAACGGGCAGACCTGGTCGAAGCCCGAGGTGCGCTGGCGCAGCGAAGTGGTGCCCGAGGGGCGGATCCGCTACGCCGAGCCGGCCGCCTTCTTTGATGCCGACACCGGCAAGCTGATCGTCCTCACCGACCGCGTGCTCTACCCCCAGGACACCCTCGACGTCGATCACGCCTACACGCTCGTGCTGGACATCTACGACGCGGCGACCGAGACCTGGTCGGAGCGCCAGGAGCTCCAGTTCCCCGGCGAGCGCGGGCCGGCGGTGAGCTTCTCTTTCCCGATCAAGAGCGCGCGGGGGAGGCTCCTCTTCCCGGGGATGCGGCAGCGGGTGGACGCGAACGGCCAGGTGATCCACTTCCGCGACTGCTGGGCGCCGGTGGATGAGGTCGTCACCATCCTCGGGGAGTACCGGCCGGATGGCTCGCTGGCCTGGCGCCTCGGCCGGCCGCTGCGGATCGCCCCGGAGGTGAGCTCCCGCGGTTTGAACGAGAACACCCTGGTGGAACTGGCGGACGGGCGCATCGCCGCCATCTGCCGCGGCGACAACAGCATGTTTCCCGAGAAGCCGGGCTACAAGTGGCTCAGCTTCTCCAGCGACGACGGCGAAACCTGGTCCGACCCGGAGCTGCTCCCGGCCACCGGGGGCGAGCCGATTGAGTCTGGCTCCAATGGGTCGGCGCTCTTCCGCTCGATCAAGAATGGAAAGCTGTATTGGCTTGGCAACCTCTGCCGCCCCGGCGAGCGGCCCCGCGGCAACGCCCCCCGCTCCACGCTCGTCCTCTGCGAGGTGCAGGAGGCCCCCTTCGCCCTCAAGCGCGATACCCTCTTCGTCATCGACGAGAAGGGCGCCGGCGACTCGCCCGACCTGCAGCTCTCCAACTTCCGCTACTACCAGGACCGCCTGACCGGCGATCTGGTCCTTTTCCTGGACCGCTACTGCCAGCACGGCCTCGCCGAGTGGTGGCGGTCGGACTACTACCGCTACCGGGTGGCGCTGGAGTGAAGGCGCGCGGGCTGCCTCCTTTGCCCAGCCCGCGCTTGTTCAGGCGCGCCGCAGCAGGCTGAGGCCGCCGGCCGCCAGCAGCAGCGCGAACGAAACGATGACGATGCAGGCGGCCGAGGGAACGTCGCGCACGTAAGAGAGGTAGAGCCCAATGCCAACCGGGAGCACGCCCAGGGCCGCGGAGACCGGGAACGCCCGCCGCAGGTGTCGGGTGAGCAGCAGCGCCGTCACCGGCGGCAGCACCAGCATGGCGAAGACCAGGAGCACGCCCGCCACCCGGATGGCAAAAGCGATCGTCACTCCCAGCGTCAGGTAGAAGAGCAGCTCCCAGCGGCGCGTTCGGTAGCCCACGGCGTCGGCGGTCTGCGGGTCAAAGGCGACGAACAGCAGCTCCTTGGCGAAGAGCAGGTGGACGAGCGCCACCGCTGCGGCGGCGGCGAGGAACTCCCAGATCTCGCGCACCGACACGTAGAGGATGTTGCCGAACAGGAGCTGCATCACGTGTGCCTCGCCCTTGGCGCTGTGCGCCATCAGCAGCAGGCCTGCCGCCGCCGCGACGGCATAGCCGACGCCGATCGTGCTTTCCGGCGGCACCCGCCGGGCCGACCAGCGCACTGAAAAGAGGAGCACCCCCACCAACATCAGCACCACGGCCCCGACCATCGTGAGGGGGTTGTGCTCCTCCATCTCCAGGCCCAGCACCCCCGCCGTCCAGAGTGCCAGCGCTACCCCGGCGGAGCTCATCTCCGCCAGCGCCACGCCCACAAACACGATGCGCTTCAGCACCACGTAGACCCCCAGGTAGGCGCACAGCGCCCCCACGGCCATCCCCGCCAGCAGCGCGTGCTGCATGAAGTCGCTGCCAAACGCTTCTTGGATTGAGGCAAACATGCAGTAGTTCTTGCTTCCTCTCGTGCGGGCGCGGTGGCTACCAGGTGGCCACCCGCCGACCGTTCACCTGCCCCACGGCGATCGGGATGCCGTAGAGGCGGCTCAGGTGCTCCGGGGTGGTTGCCTCCGCCACCGGCAGCACGGCGAAGTCACTGGCTCCTAGGAAGGCGATGTGGCTGACGTGGGCAATCACCACGTTCAGCAGGTGGCTCACCACCAGCACCGTCAGCCCGGACTCCCGGTGCAGCCGGTCAATCAGGTCCATCGTGGCGCGCTCCGCCGCTGGATCCATGCCGTTAGTGGGCTCGTCCAGCACCAGAATGTCCGGGTCGGCGGCGAGGGCGCGGGCCATCAGCACGCGCTGCCGCTGCCCGCCGGAGAGGTCGCGGAACAGGAGCGTGGCGCTGTCGGCCAGGCCTACTTGCTCCAGGGCGGCCAGCGACCGCGCGTGGTCCGTTTTTCCCGGCCGGCGGAAGAGGCCGACGCGCCGGTAGCGGCCCATCAGCACCACGTCGAGCGCGGTGAGGGGGTAGATCTCGTCAATCGTCTGAAGCTGGGGCACGTAGCCGAAGGTGAGCGTGCCGCCGCCGCGCCCGGGAGCGCGCGTCACCCGGCCGGCCTGGGGCCGCAGCACCCCCAGCACCGCCTTTAGCAGCGTGGTCTTGCCCACGCCGTTGGGCCCGACGATGCCCAGGTAGTCGCCGGCGTACAGGGTGAAGCTCAAGCCGGAGAGGACGCGCTTGCGCCCATAACCAAGCTCCACCCCCTCGAAGCGTATCAGCGGCGTGGCCGCTGCCGGCTCGTCCGCTGCCGAAGCCTGCTGCATGGGATCTCCTGTCCTCACCGAAGTGGAGTGCCGGGGCAAAGGCCCTCCACGCTCCACGGCCTACTGGCAGGCACGCTGGAACGCCTGCACGATCCGGTCCACGAAGCTGAGGTAATCCTGGGTGCCCAGGACGCCGATGGAGTAGGGGGCCCACTCCAGACGGGCGCCCGTCTCGCGCGCCACGAACTCCGGGAAGCGCTTGGGGTAGATCGTTTCCACCACCATCGCCTTCACTTTCTCGCGCTTCATCGAATCGATCAGCCGGCGCAGGTAAGCCGGTGACGGGGGGATCCCGGGTTTCGGCTCCAGGGTGGCGAACTCGCGCACGCCGAAGCGGTTCATGAAGTAGACCCAGTTCTTGTGGTAGGTGACTACGGGGGTGCCCTTGCAGGCGGCCATCGCGCGCTGCCAGCGGGGCATGGCGGCATCGATCGCGGCGACGAACCGCTGGTAGTTCGCGTCGAAGGTGGCGGCATCGCCGGGGCTTACCCGGCGCAGGCCCAACAAGATGTTGTGGGCGATCACCTTGCCGCAGCCGGGGTCGTAGTAGTAGTGGGGGTTGCCCTGCGCGTGGATGTCGCCCGACGCGCCGCTGATGCGCTCGGTGGGGACCTCCAGGCGCTTGATGCGCGCCGAGGCGTCGACGTAGCCGGGCCCACCCGGGCTCACCCGCTTGTTGCGCGCGGCGCCGAGGAGGGCATCCGCCCACTGGTCAAAGTCCATGCCGACGCGCACGAACAGGTCGGCTTTGCTCAGGCGGGCCACGTCGCTGGGACGGGCCTCCACCCGGTGGTAATCCTGGTTCGGCTGGGCGATGCTGGTGACGCGCACCTTGGCGCCGCCCACCTCGCGGGCAATGGCCGCCAGCTCCGGGATTGTTGCCACCACCTCGAGGGCGGCCCGGGCTGCCACCGCCGGCGCGGCCAGCAGCGCGAACGCCAGGGCCGCGGTCACAATGTGTTTCCCGATGCTCATCTTTCTCTCCCTCCGCGGCAACCGTTATTCCAACTGATGGGTGTGCGGGCCCATGCCCCACACGAGCTGCAGCCACGCCTCGGAATAGCTCCCCTGGCCCGGCCGGGCCCCCTGCGTCAACTGCAGGCGGGCGTAGCTCTGCTCGCTCACCGCGTGGGTGTAGATCGCCGAAAGCGCCGACTCGTGCTGGCCTGCCGCCTCCGGGATCTCCGACCAATCGTACAGCAGGCCGAAGTCCCCATAGCGGCTGAAGCGGTAGTTGGCCAGGGCGTAGTAGCCGGTGCTGGTGCCGCCGTCCACGTCGGGGCGATAGCGGTGCCAGAGGTACTCGGCGCGCAGCAGCAGGCGGCGGGCCCCCTGGCCATAACGCCGGTAGCTGAGGTCCACGCCGGTGACCACCAGACTGCGGTTGGCCACGCCGCCTCCGGGCAGCGTGAGAGGCTCCGTGGTGCCGCGCGCCCAGCTCCCGCCCAGCTCCAGCTCGCCCGCCCGCCCCAGGCCAAGGCCCGACCAGGCGCGCGCGGTGTAGAACTTGTCGCTGAAGTTGGCGCCGGGGCCTTCGAGGATGCCGTGGTCGTTGTCCTCCTCCTGGCGGGCGGCCAGGGTGTGCTCTTCGGCCTCCTCGTGGTGGTGGGAGTGGGAGTGGCCGGCCTGGGAGTAGGTGCCGGCATCCACCTGCAAGAAGAGGCGGCGGCCGGTGGGGGCCAGCCAGGAGAGGCTCAGCCCGTTGCCGGTGAGCGACTCGTGGCTGACCAGGTTCTGCCAGGCGAGCGGCCGGCGGACGTAGAGCCAGGAGTGTGGATGCTTCTGGTTGTCTCGCCCGAACGGCACGAAGAACTTGCCCAGGCGCCCGGAGAGCCGGAGTGGGAGCTGCTCGTGGGTGAGGTAGCCCTCCTCCAGCTCCACCTTGAACTCGCCGTGCCCGGGCGCCACCAGATACGCATCGGCGCGGAGGTGTGGGTAGACGTAGCTTTGGATGCCGATCTCGGCTTCTTCCAGCCCGATCCGGTTGCGGTCGGTGTCGCGCGGGTCGCTGCTGAGCTTACCAAGGGCGAGGCCGATGAAGCTGATGTCGGGGAGCTGCAGGTGGCGGCCGCCTCCCGCCGCGGTGGGCGGCGTGCCGTCTGGCTCCGCCGGCTCGGCCTCCGGCGGCGGGGGCGGCGGCGCTTCTGCCTGGGCGACGCGGACGCCGGGCAGCGCCAAAGCGCTCGCGCCGCCCTCTGCCAGGGCGCGTGAGCCGGCGGCCAGCAGGGCCGCCGCCGCCAGCATCACGAGCCGGGTGCTGAGGATCTGGGTCACGGAATGCTCTCCTTCTGCCATGTTCCCACGCGCGGTCACGGCCGGGCCCCGGTTGGCGGTGGGGCAGGGCACGCCCCGCCGATACCGGAGACCCTGGCGTGGTGGCCCCCCGTCGTGGGGTGGTGCCGACCCGCGCGGGTGTTGTCGGCCGCGCGCTGCCAAAGGGCAGGCGTGCGACCGCTGGTTCTGGGGTTTGTTCTCAGGCAGAAGGAGTGGGGGGAGCGCGCGAGGGGCAGCCGGCAAGGGTGGGCCGGCAGGGGGGGATCGTGGCGTTGCCCGGGTGCAGCCGTACCACCATCGGTAATGGCAGGTGCGGCCGGCCGGCGGTGACTCCGGCGGTGGCCGACCGGCTCCAGAAGCAGGCCACGCAGCTTTCCGGGGTGTCGGAGGTGGCGCCGTCGGCCGAGGTGATGGTAGGCGCGCCGGTGCTGGCGATCGGCAGGTGGTGTTCGCCGTCGGGTCCGTGTCGGTGGAAGGCCGCGAACCCGCCCATCAGCAGGAAGGCGCACGCAACCGCCAGCGCCGTGACCCGGCGCCCTCGGCTGTGTTCCCTTCCGCCGTGAGCCAACATCCTGCGCTTGCCTCCGTTGTAGGAACAGACCCGAATCTGGCGGGCGTGGTTCCCTGGCAGCGGCGCGAACCGGCCGGCCGGCGGCCGCGTGCCTGGCAAACGGGTGCCGAACGCTGCCGCGCCGACGCGCCTGGCTGCCCGGCGCGCCGGCGGGCTGCCTTACTCTATCTCTACCAGTTCATAGCGCGCCTCGCCGAGGCCGGCGGCGACGGCCTGGCGCACCTGCTCGTAGGGATCCTTGCCATGGATGCGCTCGAAGAGGTGGCCTTCCTCGCCTGGGGGGCAAAGCTGGTCCGGCACGCTGCCCGGGATCAGGTTCTCCGCCCGGATCAGGTCCAGCGAGGCGGTCTCAATGGCAACGATGTTGTCGCTGGCGAGGATGCCCACGTCAGGCACCAGGGGTGGCGTGGAGAAGCCCCAGCAGTCGCACAGCGGGGTGATGTTCATCAGCACGGAGATGAAGTAAACCTGCTCCGGCGGGAAGCAGCGCAGCGTCTCTTTAACGGTGGCGGCCATGCCGGCCTGGAACTGGCGGAACTTCTCCTCTGGCTGCTCCATCTGCAGCGCGCCGGTGGGGCAGGAGCGCGTGCAGTGCATGCAGTAGCGGCAGTGGTGTTCGGTAATCGCCAGCCGGCCCTGCTCGTCGAAGTGGACGGCGCCGGTGGGGCAGCCGTGGATGCACTGCTCGCAGTGGGTACACTCCTCCGCGTCCCACTCGAAGTGGCCGGACATGAGGCCGTGAATGGCGCCGCGCGTCTTGTAGCTGACGCAGCCCATGGCGATGTTCTTGATCGCCCCGCCGAAGCCGGTGTGTCCGTGGCCTTTCCCGTGGCTCAGAACGAGGAGCGCGTCGGCATCCACGACGTTGCCGCACAGCTCCACCTCGGGCAGCCCCTCGATGCTCGTCTCGCGCTTGTAGAGGTACTTGTCGTGCTCGCCGCCGGCGCCCACCACGCGCGCCCCCAAAACCTCTGGCGTGTAGCCGCGGATCACGGCCGCGTCAGTGGAGAAGGAGCCATCCGTCAGGTAGGGGTAGCCGCCGGCCTCCTTCACCGCGTCGACCACCTGGCGTACGAACAGGGGATGAATGGTATAGAAGCCGATCCCGCTGCCGACATGCATCTTGATCGCCACGCGCTTGTTGGCGAAGCGTCGGCCGAAGTCCGCCTGCTTCAGCAGCCGACCAAACTTGGCGGGCAGCGTCGCGTTGACATCGAGTCGCGTAACATGCGCCGAGGCAAAGAGAACCCGGTTCATAGACACCCTTTCACTCATGTTGGCCAGGGCACGGCGGCAAAGGTTCGGGGCTGAAGGCGGTCGCGGTAAACGTGCCAGACACGCCTGTACGAAGGAGCGACCCCACGTGCCACTGGGATCGGCGTTGGGCCTTCCCCGCATCCCCCGGCATCGGGGCCGCCTCCGCGATGCGGCATCGCCCTCTGTCCTCCGCCCGCCCGGGTGCCGAATCCCCGCGGCCGTGTCTCCTGGCTAAGGATACGCCGGGCCGGCCGGCTCTCCCTGCTCCTGCCCCCGGCGCCTACGAACGGCGCTTCTGTAGTGCCTCCTCACAGGCGGAGACCACGCCGCGCAGGTCGTCGGGGCTGCCGTAGAACATGCCGGATGAGGCGTGCGCGCGATGGAAGGTCGAGAAGGCATCCACGGCCTGCCGCAGTGCGGCCAGCCGGGCAGGGGCCGACGGTTCCGCGGAGTTGATGGCCTGCTGGCAAGCCTGGTGCGCGCGGTCCACCTCGGCGAGCAGACAGGCATACTCGTTCTGCACCCACGCGTCCTCCACGCCTCGCCGGGCGTCCGGATCGTCCGCCTTGGCCCGGGCTTCGTCGATGAGCGCGCGGAGGCGCTTCGGGTCGCGCACGTACCGGCTGGCGAGGGACCATGTGTTCGCCACGCGCTCGACCGGCTCCTCGGCGGCGGCGCGCTCCATACCCTCCGCGATGGCCCGGTAGTAGTGCTGCATCGTCTCCGCCGCGGCCCCGTAGCGCCCCTCACAGAAGCGTCGCATCACCTGCCACACGTCCTGGTCGAGGTCCCACAGCAGCTCCGCGTTCAGGTAGGCGCTCGTCTCCGCGCTGCGGAACCAGGTGTGCGAGAGGCCCCAGATGGCCGCCCCCTCGATCCCCAGCAAGCGCAGAAAGCGGTAGTCCTCCTTCATCGTGGTGAAGGTAGGCCACCACGGCACGGGCTGGGTGATGCCGCACCAGTAGTCGGTCACCATCATCCGGCCGCCGGCTGCGCGGCGCCACCCGCGCAGCACTTCGGCATACTGGCGAGAGCGCGTGCAGCGCTGGTCGCCCAGCGAGTGCAGAGCGCACCGCCAGTAGAGCCAGACCAGCACGTTCAGGTCAGGGTCCGCTTCCGCCGCGCCCGGCGGTTCGATGGTCGGGGAGTAGGCGTCGTACCAGAGGGTCACACCGGGCCGCTGCGAAGCGAGGGCGCGGCGCACGTCGGCCACGAAGCGGAGGAGAAGGGGCGTGGCGTCCGGCACGCCCTCTCCCGGCCAGATGCGCTCGCACGTTCCGGTGACCAGGCGCGCGCACTCCGGACATTGGCAAAACGCCCACCCGTCTCCCTGGAGCAGGCTGAGGTGCGCCAGCTCCGGGTGCTTCTCGGTGGTCGACTCCAGGGAGCGCGCCACGGCGGCCACGGTCTCCGGGTTGGTGGTGCAAAGTTGCGTCACCATCGGGTCGGTCTCGACGGCACGCGCGCCGTCGCGCAGCGCGTAGTAGTGCGGATGGGTGGCGCCATGGCGGTCGGGGGGCAGGATCGTCCCGAAGGCGTGGTTGGCGGCGCCGCTCATCAGCCCGCGCTTGCGGATCTCCGGCAGCAGGCGCGTCTCGAAGTGCGCCCACGCATAGCACCACCCCATGCGGAAGAGGTTCAGCTTGCGCTTCGCGGCCCAGTCGATCAGGGCCACGTCACCCTCGGGTTCGGTCGGGTGGGGCATCGCGTCGAAGGCGCGCAAGGGGAAGGCCGGCGCCTCCCGGCGCTCGCACGGGCGCAGCACGAGTGGGTCGTGCCGGGGGATGCGCTCGCCGTCGGGACCGGGCACTGTCCAGCGCGCCCCCAGATCCCGCTCCAGGAGGTCATAGACGCCGTAGAGGGCCGCCCGCGGCGAGCCCCCGATCACCAGCGCGCGGTCCTGCTCAACCCGGATGAGGAACCCCTCCTCGCCCAGTTGGCCGGCTCGCTCGCTCAAGGCGCGCGTCCGAAGGTACGGGGCCAGTGAGGTAGCGGTGCCGACCGCCACGAACGGCCGGTCCTGCGGCGCCCCCGACTGGACCGGGAACGGCGCGTCCGCCATGCGCGACAGGTAGCGCGCCAGTTCCCCCGCCGCGAACTGCTCGACGGCGTCCTGCCCCGGGCAGACTATTGGCCCGAGCGCCCTGCCCGCGCGCGCGAGCGTGAGACCTTCCGCGGCAGCACCGGTGGTCGCCATGAGCAGCACCCCCAGGATAAGGAGCAATGGAGTAGCGGAGTAGCGGCGGGATGGGGCGGCCGGCCGGCGGCTGCCGGTGCTCCCCTCCTGTCGCGCGTGAGTGCCCTGGCGCCGGCGTTCGGCCCCCCGAACTTGGGGAGCCAAGCCCGTCACGAGCCCTCGGACCACGGCACGGGTTTGCTCCCATGCCGCTCGGGCAGCCCAGACGCACGAGACCTCCGACTCCATCACTCGATCACTCCATCACTCACTCCCTGAACCGTGCCTGGAGCGGGGTCGCCCAGGCCGCATCGCTTGATCCTACCATACGCCGGCTGGCCCAGATCCCCCTCGTGGTGCCCACGTCCGTCGGCCCGCGGGGCATTCATTAGAACTTTCTAATGATGTTTTAACCAGTTCCTAATGTTGGCGTGCTATACTAGAAGGACAGTCCTGTACCCCCCGCCTGGGATCTCGCATCTGGCAGAATGGAGGCATGGAGTGAGACGAAGACAAGGGTTCACCCTGATCGAGCTACTCGTCGTTATCGCGATTATCGCCATCCTGGCGGCGATCCTGTTCCCGGTCTTTGCGCGAGCGCGCGAGAACGCCCGCAAGGCGAACTGCCAGTCCAACCTGAAGCAGCTCAGCTCGTCGATCCTGATGTACGCCCAGGACTATGACGAGTGCCTGCCTCCTGCCTACTTTGGCTCGGGCACCTGGGTGGCCAAGTGGTCGGCCATCGTTGTGCCTTACGTGAAGAACGAGGGGGTGTTCCGCTGCCCGTCGGACGTCCCGAACACGGAGTGTGGCTGTGGCACCGTGCCGCGGTTCCCCTGTAGTTACGGGGTAAACCAGAACGTGATGAACCCGGTACACCACGGTGAGACGTGTAACAACACCACCGCCTTGATCTCCCATCCGGCAGACACCGTGCTGGCGCTCGATGCCTGGCAGGCGCAGCGCTTCTGCACGGTGCCGTTCGAGCCGTGGCCGGCCTGGTGCTCCGACATCACCTGCATCGGTCAGCCGGCCGGCATTCGCCCCTCCGACGGCACCAACCTCTCCCGACACAGCGAAGGCCTGAATGTCGCCTTCTGTGATGGCCACGTCAAGTGGTACAAGAGCGGCACCGTGGACTACGACAGCGCCCGCTACTGGACCCGGACGCGGTAGCCACCCACTGGCGGGCGGCCACCGCGGGCCGCCCGCTCTCTCTCCCTCACGCTCCCCACCGCGCCTGGAGGGGGATCACCCACGCGGCCCCCTCCTCGAAGTTGTAGACGTAGCCCTTGCGGTAGTCCATCGGGTCGCGGAAGCCGCGGATGAAGGAGACCTCGCCGCAGTCGATCCGGTAGCGGTCGCCCTCTTTAGCCACGCCTTCGATCCGGTAGCAGGCGTTCAGCCGGCGGTCGTTCTCGATGAGGATCTCGGAGCCTTTCAGTACGTCACCGAGGGGCAGGGGGGTATCCACCCAGAGGTAGCCTCGTCCTTGCAGCTCTCGCTGCAGGCGGAGGATCTTGCCCCGATAGCAGGCGGTAGGGAGCGTCAGCGAGTAGGTGCCCAGGGCGATGCGGGAGCCACGCACCAGCCACGCCTTCTCCACCTTGCCGCCGCGCACGCGCAGGGCCGCCAGCCGGCCGGTGAAGGTGAAGCCCTCTTCCGTCTGGTAGGTCGTCTCCTCATCCGGCGCGCACGCCAAGTAGTCGGTGGTGCCGTCCGCCAGTTCCACCTTCAGGACCACCGCCTCCAGGCCCGGGCGCTGGGGGGTTACCTTCAGGCGCGTCGCCTTGCGGATGAGGGGCGCGCCCTTGAACGGCTCCACGAGCCCCACGAAGGTGGAGACAAGGCCCTCGGCGCCGGCGCGGTGCCCGAGCAGGTAGCGAAGCGTCTTCGGGGCGCCGGCGGGCTGGCCGGCCGGCACGTGTCCGTCGGCCAGGGCCACGTCATCGAAGCGGGTGAAGGCGTGGTAGCGCACGTGCAGGTCGTCTTCCGCCTTCAGGTTCCAGTAGGGCGGCGTTCCCTGGTAGTCGAGAACGAAGCTTTCCGGCGGGGCGGCATCGCGCTCCACGTTATCCAGCCAGGAGTAGCCCATGCGCGCGCCACGTTGGGAGGTGCCATAAGGCACGTCGGCGCCGGCGTAGCTGCCGCCCTCCTGGCGTATCAGGCGCAACCCCGTGGCCGTAACGCTGCCCGGCAGCGCGTGGAAGCTGAGCAGGTGGTCTTTGCCGCCCTGCACGTGGAACACGTCGAGGGCGTAGGAAGCATTCCCGCCCACCGGCATCAGCGCCATGGTGCGCCGGTAGGTCTGGATGCCGTAGACCTCGCGGCTGTCGACGCAGAAGCCGCCGAAGTCGGGGAACTGGGCGAAGAACTCCGGGTGACCGACGCGCACCGTGGCTTGCGGCAGCTCGTTGACCACGACGGTATTGTAGGAGATCGTATTGTCTTCCCACTCGATCGACTTGGGCCAGTCGCCCCACAGCTCGCGGTAGCCGAGCGGCGGGCAGACGGCAAAGCCGTAGGCGTCGTAGCCGAACGCCAGTTCACTGCGGTGGCCGGCCACGCCGTTGAGGCCGTAGTACATCCAGAGGCCCTGACCGGTGTCGCGCGGGCCAAACTCGATGCTCACCAGGCCATAGCCGGCGCGGTTGCGGCCGGCAATCGGCGGCTCGGTTCCCCGCTCGCGCAGGATGCGCGCGACTTCCTTCTCGATGCGGTCAGGATCCTTAGCGTAGAGGTCGCGGCCCAGGCCGCGCAGCCGCCCCTTGGCCGCCCACCCGGCGATCAGGGCGTACTCCGGGTCGCCCAGGTACTTGTAGCCGCGGATGATGAAGTTGGGGTCGCCATAGATCACGCCGCGGCTGCCGCAGGCGCCGGTGTCGCCGATGTGGGGGGTGTTGGCGGCCAGCACGGCCAGCCGCCAGCCGGCGGTGATCGTCTGCTTGAACTGGGGAAACTCGCGGTAGATGCTGCGGCGCGACTTGCCATACTCCTCCAGCAGGTCGGCCGCGGCTCCTAGCGCCGCCCCCCAACTGAGGGAGTAGCCGGGCGAACCCTCGGCACCAGCGCCGTCGCGGTCGATGGTGCCCAGGATGAGCTGCGGGATGTGCCCGCCCTCCCCGGGCTTGGTTGCTCCCTGGCCGACGGTGCCTTCCTGGAAGATCCAGTCGATCCACTCGCTGGTCTGCGGCTCGCGGTTCAGCGCCACCGCGCACTCCACCACGTTCGCCTGTGGGCCGCCTTCGTTGCCGTAGATCTTGCGGCCGGTCTTGATCGCCTTCACGAACTCCGCCAGCAGGTTGGTCTCGATGTTCGCCGCAAGCTGGGCGTAGGTGCCTTTCGGCGTGGGGAGGCGGAACTGGCGTCCTTTGGCGGCCAGGAAGGCGTACAGCTCCGGGCGGTTCCACAGGCCGGAGCGGACCATGTCGTAGGCCTGGGCGAGGGTGCTGACGGTGCTGCACTCCCAGATGCTCCCCTCGATCTTGCCGCCATCCTGGCTGCCGGAGTGAAACCACCCCTGCTGGCCGTAGACCGACCAGTCCATCGCGGGGTAGACATCGGCGATGCGGTCAAGGAGGATGCCGCACTTGTGGGCGTAGACGGGGTCGCCGGTGAAGAGGTAGGCGCGGGCGAGGGCGTGGGTGCCGCTGAGAATCTCGC
This sequence comes from Armatimonadota bacterium, assembly GCA_012512505.1. GTDB lineage: Bacteria > Armatimonadota > JAAZEB01 > JAAZEB01 > JAAZEB01 > JAAZEB01. Next base: position 25,571 of record JAAZEB010000311.1, read on the forward strand.
GCCACAGCCGCCAGGCATAGTAGCCGATGAAGCGGTGAACCTCGCCAGGCGGGTTCCAGCCCCAACCGTCGTCCACCCCCCAGGTGTGCTTGGGGTCGTTCGGGTCGGGGTGCTCCGTGTTGAAGAGGAGGGAGCGGTCCGCCTTCTTCGGGTTGAAGCAGCCGGTCTCGTCGATGCCACTGCGGTAGTAGGCGCCGAAGTCGTTGGTGGGAAACTCGGTGCCGCACTGCGGACAGGCGATCTTCCACGGCCGGGCCCACACGTCGGTCTTCCAGGGGTACTTGTCGCGTTCGTAGATCCCCGGGCCACACACCGGGCAGCCGCCCAGACGCTTGCCCCAGTGCATGTTCACGTCGATGGTGCGCGGCAGATCCTGCCCGGGCACCAAGCTCCACAGCTCCTCATCGGAGAGGGCGCGCCACCGTTCGGCCGCCTTTACGGCGCCTTCGTGCTGGCTGCGCGCCCAGTCGTATTTGGCAACGTTCGCTCGCAGGTTGGCGATGCGCTCTGGCGTGAAGAACCCGCCATACTCGGGGCCGGCGGCGGCGTGGGCGATACTGCCCAGCCCCAACAGGGCCAGCACGCACGGCACGATCACAGTGGAACTGGTGGCCATGGCCTCTTACCCTTCCTTCGGACGCTCGGCTGTCCTCACAAGGTTAGCCGATGGCCGGCCGGCTCCTTGTGCCGGGCGCGGGCTGATCGGACCCCGGCGCTTGCCCGACCGAAGGGCGTTCGGCGGGCCGGTGCTCATCGGATCGGCGCTTGCAGGGAACCGTTTGCCACCGGGCGATGCTCCTTACAGACAAAGGTGTGGATGCTCTAGCGGCCAGGCATGGCGGCGGAACCAGAACCGGGACGGCGTTGTTCCGAGAATGAGGGAGAAGCGCCGGCCGGCGGGCCTGACGGTCACCGGTAGCTCTCCCGGTTGAGCGTTCATCTTGATAGGCGCCTCATTGGGCACGAGCACCGGCTCGATGATACAGGGCAGCTTCGCGGAATGATGGAGGTGCGGTATGGCACGGGAGCGTCTCGACAGCACACGCAGCCGACCGATGACCGAGGAAGAGTCGGCGCTGATGGAGAGCAACAGCCGCCTGGCCTGGTGGGTAGCCAACCGGGTGCTGCGCCGGGTGATGGCCCGCCAGGGGACGGACCGGAATGCCGAGGCGCTCTTTGAGGATCTGCTCGACGCGGCGTTGTTTGGCCTCTCGCTGGCGGCGAAAACGTTCAACCCGGAGCTGGGGGCGTTTTCCACCTACGCCGTCACCGTGATGACCGGCGAGTGCAACAGTTTCCTCGAGCGCAGCGGGCGTAAGCTGCCGCCAGCCGATGTGCATCTCGTCAGCCTCTCCGACCTGGTGGCGCATGAGTATGACGACGGCGACGCCCTGGGCGAGTTCGTGGCCGATCCAAGCGCGGTGGACCCGGTAGACGCCGCCTCCCGGCGCGCGCTGCCCGGGGTGCTCCACGAAGCGATCAACGCGCTTCCCGACCGCGAGGCGGAGGTGATCCGACGTCGCTTCCTGCTGGGCGAGAGCCTGGAGAAGATCGGCGCCGCCCTGGGCCGCAGCCGCCAGCGCATTTACCAGATCGAACGGCAGGCGCTGCAGCACCTGCGCCGCGCCCTTCAGCAAGAGGGCTACGCCACCGCGACCGACCTCATCTGAGGGGCATTCGCGGCGGGGCGAAGGCGAAGCAGCGGCGCCCGAAAACGCAGAACGCCCTCGGGCCGGCCCGAGGGCGTTCGCGCACGGAAAGTTCCGTGAGACGGACGGTTTCACCCTGACTGATCCTGGTATCGGCAGTTCCCAGCGAACACTTAAGCCCGAAACGGCAGCGCCGTTCCTGCCTCTACTCCTGAAAGAATTCGAGCAGTTCGCCGCACGGCCCGAGGAAGAAGGCGATGCGCACCGACTTGCCGCCGAGGTCGGCGTCTCTTGGTTCGAGGGTGACCGTCCTGCCGGCGGCGCGCACGCGGGCGATGGCGGCATCCACATCGGCGACCCGCAGCGCCAGGTGGATCATCGGGAACTGCTGCACCGGCTCCGTCGGGGCCTCGGCGGCGCCGATCACCTCGATGCAGCCGCCGTCGCCCAGGTCAAGCAGGCAAAGGCGGCGGTCGCCGCTGCCCCACTCGCGCGCCAGGCGGCAGCCCAGCACCTCGGTGTAGAAGCGCTTGGTGCCTTCGTAGTCGGTGGTTTGCAGGGCCGCGTGGTGGAACCCCAGGCCCTCGATCACAGCGTTGGTGCTCATCTGTTTCCCTCTCCGCGTGGCGTCAGGCGGGCGTGAGGCCGAGCGCCTGGTGCCACTCGGCCAGCTTGCGCATGCGCGCGGCCGGCTCCGCCGGAAGCTGCAGCGGGCGCCCGCGCGCGTCGATTATCAGGCCGACCACGCCGCCCTCCACGGTGGTGGTGACCGGCCGGCCCTTGCCGGCGCCGACGTTCAGGTTCCGCGCGGGGGTGATCGTCACCTGCGCCTGCTGGCCCACGCCGAGCGGCAGCAGCTTCAGCGCGCCGAACGGCACGCTCTCGCTGCCTCCCTTCATCTGCACGGTGACGGCCGGCTCGCCCTCCTTCGCCGTGCCCACCGGCGCGATCACGTGCCCCAGCTTGATCAGGCAGTCGCGCTCGAACACCTGCATCGCCGCCTCCGGCAGCACCGTGGCGAGCACCCCGAGCTGTGGCATCATGAAGATCGAATCGACCGCCAGCAGGGTGACCCCTTCCGGCTGGTAGGCATCGAGCATCATCAGGGCAGCCTCGGCGCGGCGCGGCGCGTGGGAGAGGACGCCGCCGCTCCCCACGATCAGGCCGAGATCCATCAAGCTGACGAGCGTTGCCCCGGTGGCGCTCTGCGAGAGCGCCTCGCCGATTGTGCGCACCTGCCGGACCCCCTTCAGGCCACGCGCCAGCGACTTGTGGTGCTCGAACGCCAGGCGCAGCGCCTCACGCGCCACCGCCTGCTCGATCCGCAGGTCTTCCAGGGTGTAGGGGATCGTGGTGGGGCGGATCATCTTGTTGCGCAGGCGGTTGCGCAGGTCGGCATCCTCCAGGGGGAATGGCACCCAGCGGGCGATGTTCTGCGTGCCGGCTTCCAGCAGCACGTTGCAGATCGAGTAGCTCATCCCCAGGTTGGCTGAGACGGTGCGGTTGAAGGTGCCGTCGAAAACGCTGAAGACGTCGGTCGTCGCCCCGCCGATGTCTACCGCCAGCACCGACATCCCCAACTGCTCGGCAATCGTTTGCACCATCTTGCCGAAGGCGTTGGGGGTGGACATGATCCCGGTGGAGGTCCACCCCGACAGCTTGGAGTAGCCGGGCGCCTGCTGCATCACGTGCTGGAGGAAAAGCTCGTGGATCGCCTCGCGGGCGGGACCGAGGTTCTCCTGCTCCAGCACCGGGCGCAGGTTATCGACCACGCGCAGGTCGCACTTGCCGTCTAGCGTCTTGGCTACCGGCTCCCGGGCGGCCTTGTTGCCGGCGAAGATGACCGGGATGCGCAGGCCGATGCCCAGGCGCGGGCGCGGATCGGCGGCCACCAGCAGTTCGGCCAGCTCCACCAGGTGCATCACCGTGCCGCCATCGGTGCCGCCAGACAGGAGGATCATGTCCGGACGCAGGCTGCGGATACGCTCGACGCGCTGGTACTCCTTGCGGCCGTCGTCGATGGCGATCACGTCCATGATGATCGCGCCGGCGCCCAGGGCGGCGCGCTGCGCGCTCTCCCCGGACATCGAGCGCACCACCCCCGCCACCATCATCTGCAGGCCGCCGCCGGCACTGGAGGTGGAAAGGTACAGGTCGGTTCCGGTGGCCCCATCGCGCGCCGGCACGATCAGGTGGCCGTCCTCCAGGAGGCGCTTGCCGGCCACCTCTTCCAGCTCCGCGGCGGCGTTGCGCACGCCGACGGTGACGTCGTCGAACGGCGCCTCCACGGTGGTGGGGGCTTCGCCGCGCGCCACCAGGCGATACTCGTCGTCCTGCTTTTCGATCAGGATCGCCTTCGTGGTGGTGCTGCCGCAGTCAGTCGCCAGGATCGATTGCACCTGCGTTTCGTTCGTCGCCATGGCGTCATTATATCATAGGGCCGAAAGCGGCGGCAACGCGCCGGGCGACGAACTTCGGGGTTTTGCGAGAGGCAGAGCGGGGCCGGGGATCCCAGGTGACGAACGGTTTTCCCCGGCCCCCAGGCGCGCTACTCTTCTTCCTCCTCGGCTTCGTCCTCTTCGCCGCTCAGCTCGCTGCCGCACATTGGGCAGCAGCCGCCACCGCCCATTCCCACCTGCCACAGCTTCCGGCGCTGCTCCGCGGTCAGCACCGCCAGCGCGTCGAGCAGGGCGTTGACCATCGTCAGCTTCAGCGCGGCGCCCTGTTGCCCCAGGTCGCGCACTGCCTGCTCTACCTTGGCGCGGTCCACGTTCTCCTCGTGCAGTAGCTGCATCAGGTCGATCTTGGCCAGCTTCAGATCGGCCCACTTGCGGATGGACTCCTTCTTGGCACTAATCTTGATCGCGTGCAGCCGCTTCCACTGCTCCTCGCTGAGGTCCAGCCGCTTGAGCCGCCACAGCCACCCCATGCCGTGGAACCCCATGCCGTGGCCCATCATCCCGCCATGCCCGTGCCCGCATCTGCCCATGGTTTCCGCCTCCTTACCGGACCTGGTCTGGCCCGACACGCGCGGCATCGCGCGCTCACCTGCCCTCCAGGTTACCACGCCGGCCTCGGCACCAAACGCCGATCCCCGGCTCACCCGGACGCTCGGTCCCGGCGGACGAACGACCGATCTCGTAGGGGCAAAGCATTTGCGGGAGGGATGAATGCCCATTCCGTAGGGGCGAAGCAATTGCGGTGGGAACGGCAGATCCCGTAGGGGCGAAGCAATTGCGCGTCTAGCCGTAACGCGTTCGCTCACCGTCGATTGCGCAATTGCTTCGCCCCTACCGGGGTGTGTTTGGCCCCGCCTGGTATCTCTACCGGGTGACGCGGTAGACGCCATCAGCGCCCGCGGTGAGGCGGCCGCCCATGGCCTGCGTCAGATCGGCCAGCGTCATCAGCGGCTGGCCCTGGTCAATCCATAGCGGCACGGTGACCGGCTCTTCCACCTGCCCCGGCACCGCCGGCAGCACCAGCTTCTTGGCGGCAGGCCACTGTGGGTGCCTCAGCGTGAGCACGCCCTTGTCGGCATCCCACTCGCTATTCCAGCCCAACGCCGCGGCGAGCGCTAGTGGGCGCACGTAGACTTGCCCGCACACCAGGGTGGCCGCGTCTTCTGGCAGGCGCTTGCCATTCGCCTCCACCGTGGCGGGCTGGCTCTTCACGTCGCTGACCTCCGGGATGCGGCTGGCCCGGACAACGAACGCGTGGGCGGCCGCCTGTGACAGCGCCAGCGGGTAGAGATCGTTCACGCCTGCCCGGCGGGCTTCCTTGGTCAGCCCACCGTGGACCACCCCGAGAACCGCCCGGCCTGGACGAGGATGAAACCCTTACGGGACCAGGACCGGTCGCCCACCGGACCCATCGGGCCGCCTGGCTCCGTAACGGCAGCGATGACACCACGGTAGTAATCCACCTCGGCGCGCGCCGTCGCCTCGCTATCCCAGATCCTGGCAGACAGGCGGAGTTCGAAGGGGCCTTTTTCCCAGCCGCGGTCGATGCGAGTGACCACGCCGTGGTAGTTTCGATCAATGGTCCACGCTTCGAGACCCTCTGCCCTGACCCCGGGGATGGGGTGGACCGGAAAGGGGTGGCTGACCAAGGGCCACTGAATCGGGGTGAACCCGGGCAACTCCGCATCTTGAGGCAGGAGGGTCTGAACGTGCTGCTTCGTCAGTTGCACCGGATCGGCCAGGGCTTGTCCGGCCGTGCCCACGGTGGCCATGAAACCGAGAATAATGGCGGATACCGCGCGATGAAATCGGTTCATCTCGGCAACCCTCTCTTTTCCCGGCAACGGCAGATCCCGTAGGGGCGAAGCGATCGCGTGAGGGATGAGCGACCCCGTGGGGGCGAAGCATTTGCAGGACAGACGGCTGGTGAACGCGGTTTGTTCGGTCTGCGATTGCTTCGCCCCTACCGTCTGTCGCCGTGCAGACGCTGGGCCCTACCATTTTGCGTTTTGTTCCGCCTGGCATTCCCACGCCGGCCGCGGCGCCAAGTGCCGTCAAGAGTTTGGATATCCTGTCTTATGTTTTGTTCCGCCTGGCGGGGCGGGCCAGGGCCGGTGCGTGTTGGGCGAGGCTGCCAAGCACCCGTCTGCTGAGGATATCCCATCCTACCAGGCGGTGTCGGAGGGGCCAAGGGATCGCCCCGGCGGCGGCGAAAGGAAGGGCAGAGCGGGCCACGCGGCGCCAACCGGCCGCGGGCTGTAGTCTGGAGACCACCGTGATCATCGCGGATCTAAAGGAGATTGAGGGGCGCGTCTACCCGGCGCGGCGGCGGACGCAGAACGTGGTCGGGGGAGCCTCGCCGATCCAGGCGCGGCACTTCAGCATCGGCTACGTGACGCTGGATCCAAACGGCGGGCAGGTGCCCTGGCACAACCAGGAGCAGGAGGAGGTCTACCTGCTCCTCGACGGCACCGCGGAGATGTGCCTGGGGGAGGAGCGCCAGCTCCTGAAGGCGGGGCAGGCGGTCTATATCCCCTCCGGCGTCTTCCACCAGCTCACCAACGTGGGCGACACGCCGGCGCACTTTCTGTATTGCTACGGCCCGGCGGGTGACGTGGCGCACTGGCGGCAAGAGCTGGACGGCACCTTGCCCAAAGCGGGGGAAGACGCGCCGCCGCTGCCGCCGGGAGCGTGGCCGCAGCATCGGGACTGAGCGGCTCGCCGCGCGCGGGGAAGGAGAGGCTTCTGTTGGCAGCCACCAGAGTGGGCATTATCATGAACGGCGTCACCGGCCGGATGGGCAGCAACCAGCACCTGACGCGCTCCATCCTGGCGATCCGCCGCCAGGGCGGGGTGCGGCTCAGCGAAACGGCGGTCATCCTCCCTGACCCGATTCTGGTCGGGCGCAACCCCGCCAAGTTGGAGGCGCTGGCCGCTGCCGCCGGAGGGGCGCGCTGGACTACCGACCTCGACGCGGCACTGGCGGACCCGGACTACTCTCTCTACTTCGACGCGCAGACCACCGACCAGCGCGCCATTGCCCTGCGCCGGGCGATCGCCGCCGGCAAGCACGTCTACTGCGAGAAGCCCACCGCCCTCACCACGGAGGAGGCCCTCGATCTCTACCGCCGCGCGCGGGAGGCCGGCGTGAAGCATGGCGTGGTGCAGGACAAGCTGTGGCTGCCCGGCCTGCAGAAGCTGAAGCGGGTGATGGCCACCGGCCTGCTGGGGCGCATCCTCTCGGTGCGGGGCGAGTTTGGCTACTGGGTCTTCGCCGGTGACGACGTGCCGGCGCAGCGCCCCTCCTGGAACTACCGCCGCGAGGAGGGCGGTGGCATCATCCTCGATATGCTCTGCCACTGGCGCTACGTGCTGGACAACCTCTTTGGCGCGGTGCAGGCGGTCTCGTGCCTGGGCGTCACCCACCTTCCCCGGCGCTGGGACGAGCGGGGCGAAGCCTACGACAGCACCGCCGAGGATGCCGCCTACGCCACCTTCCTGCTGGAGGGCGGCATCGTGGCGCACTTCAACTCCTCCTGGTGCGTGCGCGTTCGCCGCGACGACTTGCTGACGATCCAGGTGGACGGCACCGGGGGCTCGGCGGTCGCCGGGCTGCGCCAGTGCTGGATCCAGCCGGCCGCGGCCACGCCGCGCCCCGTCTGGAACCCCGATATCGACAGCCCGATCAACTTCTACGATGGCTGGCTGCCGGTGCCGGAACAGCAGCCGTGCGACAACGCCTTCAAGACGCAGTGGGAGCTGTTCC
>JAAZEB010000312.1 GCA_012512505.1 Armatimonadota bacterium
GGTAGGTGTTCTGCACTCGCTTCAGCTCGTTCAGGATCTCGCGCGTGGGCCGCACCTCCAGGCCGAGATCGCCCAGGTTGCGGCGGAGGCTGGCGGCGACGGCCTGTTCCTTCCCCGGGGGCACCGCCACCAGGAAGTAGCGCGGCGCGGCGATGGAGGGGAAAAGCCGTCGGAAGTGGCGCTCGGAGATGAGGAGCTCGCCTGCGAAGAGGCTGCTAGGCAGCACGCCGGCAAACCACAGCTCGGTTGGCTGGCCCGCCACCACCGTGGACCAGCGCTTCCCCGGCCCCGAGTGGAGGGTCCACTGCACGCTTTCGGCGTCACCAAAGGCGGGGAGGGCGCCGTCGGGCGCCGGGGCATCGAGCTGGGTCCAGGGGTTGCCGGCCCGCGCCGCTGGCCCGACCACCCGGAACCCGCCGCGGGCGACCATCGCCGGCAAGACGCCCAGCAGGCGCGGCGCCGCCGGGCGGGTCGGGTTGAGGCAACTGATGTCGTCGCCCGGGCTGGCCAGGAACGGCACGACGGTGACGCCCTCGAAGAGCGCCTCCTCCTCGGGCGGGAAGCCAAGGCGCTCGCGGCCGCCGGGGGTGCCAAAATCGTAGGGGATCGGCAGGGTGGAGACGGCGCGCAGGGCAAAGCCGCCGGTGCCTGAATCGCGTCGGCCGGCGGTAGCGCTCGAGGCGTCGCGGATGTTGGCGGCGGCGGCCACGAGGATGAAGCCGGCGGCGGCGAACAGCCCCAGAACGAGCAGACTGCGCCCCCGGTTGGCCCCGGCGCTGCGCAAGGCAATGGCCGGCAGAGAGGGCGTGCCGGAAGGGTGGCGCAGTGTCTGCCACAGCGCCCGCTGGCAGGTGCCAAGGGCGGCGGCCAGCAGCAGAGCGCCGCTGCCAAAGAAGGCGCCGGCCGAGGGTACCACCCCCAGCAGCGCCAACCCGGTGAGCAGGATGGCCCCGGCCAGCGCCGGCCACCGCAGGCGGTCTGCCCAGCGCGCCGGCCGCAGCGCGGCGATCAAGTCGGCGGCCTGCCAGCCGGCGAGCAGCTCCAGCACCGGGCGGCGCGTCGTTTGCCGGGTAGCCCCGGCCGCGGCGGCACCGCCGACCAGCAGGCCGGCCAGCCCGCCGCCAAGGAGCGAGACGGCGTCCAGGTGCAGCCAGAGCGCCGGCGTGCCGACGGCCCCGATCCAGCGGGTGGCCAGTGCCTTCAGCACGGCCGCGGCGTACAGCGCCCCCAGGGGGATGCCGGCGAGAGCGCCGACCGTAGCGAGGATCGCGCCCTCGGCCTGGATGGCGCGGCGCACCGACCGCTCATCAAACCCGCACGCCAACAGCACCCCGGCCTCAGCGGCACGCCGGTCGGCCAGCAGGCGCATCGTCATCCCGGCCAGGCCGGCCGCGGCGGCAACCAGGAAGAAGCTCATCCCAAGGAAGAGGTGTGCGAAGCTCGTCGAGCCACGCGCCGCCTCGATCGCCTCCTGCCGCACCGGGCGGAAGCGCAGGCCGGCGCTCTCAGGCTCCAGGCGAGTGGCAAGGGTTGCCCCAAGCTGCCTGGCCAGCGCCCCCAGCGCGGCCTCGCCGCCGCCTGGAGTGATGCGCACCGAGGTGATCCAGTCGCTCTCTTCCTCAGACGCGCCGCGGCGCCACAGCGCCCGTGCCGTCTCCGGCGCCACGAACACCTTGGGGGCGGCGCGGTACTGCTCCCAATACGCCTCGTCGCGCGGCGTGATCCGGCTCATCTCCACCGGGAAAGGCGCCTGCCAGGTATCGACACGGTCGGCATCGGTGATGCCGGCGAGGGGAGGTACCAGCGTCGGGTCGGCACCGGCGCCCTCCAAGGCAACGATGCCGCGCACGGTGAAGCGGTGCGTTTCCTCGCGGTAGGCCCCTTCCCAGGAGGGCACCAGTGTGGTCAGCTCTAGGGGATCGCCAACCTGGGCGCCCAGGTCAGTGGCTACCCAGCGGTTTAGCCAGACATCGTGCCGGCCCAGCGGTTCCCCGCCGCCGGCCAGGAAGCGAAA
>JAAZEB010000313.1 GCA_012512505.1 Armatimonadota bacterium
AGCGGCGCGAGGGTGATGTTCACCGTCACCGGCGCCTCACGGCCGACGGTGACCGTCTGCGACCCGCTGGCCAGGGGCGGCTGAGCAAGGCCGGCGGTATCGCTGAACGCCTCGGCCACGAAGAGAACCGGCCCCAGCGGCAGCCCGTCCAGCCGGACAGCCACCGTGCCGGCGCTGGACGGACGCGAGATCACGCGGCGCAGGTGCGGGTGCTCCTCGCCGGTGAACACCCGGATCACAATACTGTTGGCGTTAGCCGGAATCGCCCGGCCCTGCTCGGTCTCGCGAGCCGGCCAGTCGATGGCGATCAGGGCGCTGCCGGTGCCGGGGGTGGTGGGATCGGCAGCCTGCCGGGCGCCACCGCAGCCGGCCACGAGGCTACAAACCAGGAGGGCGAGCAGGAGGAGGCTCGCGGCGCCGGCCAACCGGCTTCGGTTGAGGTACATCTTCACGCCTCCGTGTCAGTTGATCTTGACGTCGGCCACGCCCCCGCTCGCTGGCGCGGCGCCTTCGCCTTTGTCGCGCACCGAACCGAGAACGACGAGCGCCAGGACACCGGCCCCGACCAGCGCCGCCCATGGGAACTTGATCCCCTTGCGCTCGCGCGGCGCCGTGCCAATCATCTCCGCCCGGTCGTTGGGGCGCAGATCACTGGCCGGGAGACCAGAAACGACCCTGGCGCGCGAGATGGCGGGCAAGACCTCGGTCACTCGCACACGCGCGAGCTCCTGGCCTTGCCGCAAGACGCGGAACTCCGTGCCCCGGGTGATCCCGGCGCTTTTGACAGCGCTCAGCGAGACGCGGTCGCCGCTGGCATCGAGGACAATCACGCCTGTGCTCGCGGCGGCGCCCGCCGGGGCGGCTGCTTCCGCCCCCCACGCCAGCCGGCGCGGGCAGAGTGCGCCCGCGAGCATCACCAGGCAGAGACAACGAGCTACGGTTCTGAGGAAGCGGTTGATGCTCACACTGATCCCCTTTCGGCCCATCTAGTTACATCGGCCAGATGGACCGGGAACTGAAGCGGAGCAGGTGGGAGTTCAGGAACGGGGACGGCGAGCGTTCGTGGAGGGAGACGCCCCAGGCGGGCGCGGTGGGGCACCAACACCCCGCCTGGGGCACAAGCAGATTAGATCAGGGGATCTGGCGCAGCAGGTTCGCCATCTCAATGGCCGTGGTGGCGGCATCGAAGCCTTTGTTGCCGGACTTAGTGCCGGCACGCTCGATGGCTTGCTCGATGTTATCGGTGGTGATGACGCCAAACACCGTCGGCACTCCCGACTGCAGCCCGACCTGGGCGATCCCCTTGGTCACCTCGGCGGCGAGGCAGTCGAAATGCGGGGTGGCGCCGCGGATCAGCGCCCCCAGGCAAACGACGGCGTCGAAGCGCTTTGAGCCGGCCAGCTTCTGCGCCACGATGGGGATCTCGAACGTGCCCGGCACCCAGGCAACGGTGATGTCGCCGTCCTGGGCACCGTGGCGGATCAGCGAGTCCAGCGCGCCCGCGAGGAGCTTGCCGGTGATGAACTCGTTGAACCGGCTGACGACGATAGCGACCCGCAATCCTTGCGCGGTCAGTTGACCTTCGAGTGTGTTCGGCACGGACGTGTTCCCTCCCGGTGGCTACAGCTCGATCAGGTGGCCGAGCTTCTCCATCTTCGTCTCCAGGTAGTGGCGATTGTCGGCGGTCGGCGTGACGCACAGCGGCACGCGCTCCACCACCTGGAGGCCGTATCCCTCCAGGCCGACGACCTTCTTCGGGTTGTTGGTGATCAGGCGGATGCGCGAGAGGCCCAGATCGGCCAGCACCTGGGCGCCGACGCCGTAGTCGCGCAGGTCGGCGGCAAAGCCGAGCGCCTCGTTGGCCTCCACGGTATCCTTACCGTGCTCCTGCAGCTCGTAGGCCTTCAGCTTGTTGATCAGGCCGATGTCGCGTCCCTCCTGCTGGATGTAGAGGAGCACGCCCCGCCCCTCGCGCGCGATGATCTCCAGCGCGCTGTGGAGCTGCTCGCCGCAGTCGCAGCGCCGTGAATGGAACACGTCGCCGGTGAGGCAGGAGGAATGAACGCGCACCAGCACGTCGCCTTGCGTCACGTCACCCATCACCAGCGCCACGTACGGCTTTTGGTCCAGGGTACACTCGTAGCCGTGGGCGATGAACTGACCCCAGGGCGTGGGCAGGTGCACCGTGGCCTCGTGCTTGACCAGCCGCTCGGTGTGCCGGCGATGGGAGATGAGGCTAGCGACGGTGGTGATCCGCAGGCCAAAGCGGTCGGCGAACTCGCGCAGTTGCGGCAGGCGGGCCATGCTGCCGTCCGGGTTCTTGATCTCGCAGATCACCCCGGCCGGCGTCAGGCCGGCGAGGCGAGCCAGATCTACCGCCGCCTCGGTGTGGCCGGCGCGCGCCAGTACGCCACCGGGGCGGCTGCGCAGGGGCCGCACGTGCCCCGGGCGCCGCAGATCCCGTGGCGTCGTGCGTGGATCGACCAGCGCCCGGATGGTGGTCGCCTGGTCGGCGGCGGAGATGCCGGTCGTGGTGCCCTCGCGGGCATCCACCGTCACGGTGAAGGCGGTCAGGCGCGGGTCGGTGTTCTCCGCCACCATGAGGGGGATCCCCAGGAGATCCAAGCGCTCGCCGGTCATCGGCACGCAGATCCAGCCGCGGGCGTACGTCTCCATGAAGTTGATCGCCGCCGGCGTCACCTTCTCGGCGGCCATCACCAGATCGCCTTCATTTTCGCGGTCCTCATCGTCCACCACGATGACAAACCGGCCTTCGGCGATCTCCTGGACCGCCTCTTCAATGCTGCAGAACTGGGCCATGGGTTCTCTCTATGCTTAGCTCGTGTATCCCTCCTCCTGCAGCAAGCGCAAGAGGGGCTCCTCGGCAGGGGGCCGGGCGGCGGTCCGCAGGCGGAGCTGCCGGGCAACGTATTTGCCGAGGATATCCGCTTCTAGGTTCACCCGGTCGCCCGGCTGGCGCTGCCCCAAGGTCGTGGTGGCCAACGTGTGCGGGATCAGGGCTACCGAGAAGCCCTCCGCGTCAACGTCGACCACGGTGAGGCTGACGCCATCAATGGCAACCGAGCCTTTCTCCACCAAATAGTCGGTCACCGCGGGTGGGGCCTGCACCCGCAGCAGGTAGGCCGCGCCCGCGCGCTCGATGGAGCGTACCGTGCCGACGGCATCGACGTGGCCCTGCACAAAGTGGCCGCCCAGCCGGTCGCCGGGCCGCAAGGCGCGCTCCAGGTTCACCCGGTCGCCCGGGCGGAGCTCCCGCAGGTCGGTGCGCTGCACCGTCTCGGGCACCACGTCGAAGCGGACGCCGCGCGGGCTGATGCCGGCAACGGTGAGGCAAACGCCGTTGACGGCGATGCTCTCGCCGAGGGCCACATCGGCAAACAGCTCCGGGGCGGAAAGGACCAGGCGCACCGCCTGGCCGGCCGGCGTCACCTCGGCCACCCGGCCCACGGTCTCAACAATCCCGGTGAACATGAGCCTCCACCGCCAGGTCTTCGCCCACGCGGCGCACGCGCAGGCGTTCCAGGCGCAGCGCCTCGGCCATGGTGGCGACGCCGAGGCCTTCCACGGGCGTTGGCGCCTCCCGGCCGCCCACCAGGCGCGGCGCCAGGAAGAAGAGCACCCGGTCGATCACCCCCGCGGCCAGCGCGGCAGCGGCCACAGTGCCGCCGCCTTCCAGCAGTACACTCATCACCCCGCGCGCCCCCAGCTCCCGGAACGCCGCATCCAGGCTCACCCGTCCGTCCATCTCGGGAAGGCGCAGGATCGTTGCCCCGCGCGCCTCGAGGGCCGCCACCCGTTCCGCCGGCGCGTGCTCGGAGGTGGCGATGATCACCGGCCCGCCGGCGGCGAAGAGGCGCGCGTCGGGCGGCGTGCGTGCCTGGGTGTCGAACACCACGCGCAGCGGGTCGCGGCGCTTGCCGGGCAGGCGCACGGTGAGTTGGGGGTCATCGCGGAGGAGAGTGCCCACGCCCACGGCCACCGCGTCGAACTCCTGGCGCAGGCGGTGAACCCACCGGCGTGCCGCCTCGCCGCTCACCCAGCGCGAGTCGCCGGTGCGGGTGGCAATCTTGCCATCGAGGGAAAGCGCGCACTTTAGCAGCCCGAGGGGCATCCCGGTGCGCACGTGCTTGATGTAGGCCTCCAGGTGGGCGCGCGCCGGCTGCTCGCGGACCCCCACATCCACGGCGATCCCGGCCGCGCGCAGCACGGCGAAGCCTCGGCCGGCCACGATGGCGTGCGGGTCTTCCATGGCGGCCACCACGCGGGTGATCCCGGCGTGCCGCACCGCTTCGGTGCAAGGAGGGGTGCGCCCGTGGTGGGCACACGGCTCCAGGGTGACGTAAAGCGTGGCGCCGCGGGCCCGCTCGCCTGCCGCGCGCAGGGCCATCACCTCGGCATGGGGTCCGCCGGGCGGCTGGGTATGCCCCTCCCCCACCCGCATACCGTCGCGCACCACCACGGCGCCGACGGCCGGGTTGGGGCTGGAGAGACCTAGTGCCCGGCGCGCCTGCCGCAGGGCGGCATCCATCCAGCGTTCGTCAGCAGTCATCGCGGTGCTCCCGCTGCCCCAGGAGGGCTTCGCGGAACGCCTCCTCCTGGCGGCGCTGGAACCCCCGCCGCACCAAGGCAAAATCGGCCAGGGTCAACAAGACAATTGCTCCCACCAACAGCAAGATAAAGAGCCAGTAAGTCAACATCAGAGGGCTGGGCGCCGTGCCCGTTCCGGGAACGGGCAGCGCGTAGACGATGCCGATGGCAACCAAGAGGATGAGCAGCATCAAGAGGGAGCCGGTCACCAGCCGCAGCGGCGCCACCAGGGCGAATGCCCCCCCGGCCTCCTGCCAGCGCGGCACTTCACGGCGCAGCACCAACAGGATGACCCCATCAATCAGAATGGCCCCCAATAGGATGATCCATGCCATCGGGCCAGCCCCCGCGAACATCTTAGCACAAAGCCCTGGGCCGGTCAAGGCTGGCTGCACCGCCGTGCCCAGCGCGCCCGCGCAGGACACCCGCTGCGGCGGGATGCCGTGCTGGACGCGCCTCCGGCCGCGTGGTATAATGGCGCCGAGCGGCACAGCCGCACCGGTGAGGAAACCCCAGGGCGCGTGAAGAGCTATTACCAGATTGCACTGGATGTCGAGGGCCGGCACTGCGTCGTTGTCGGCGGCGGCGCCGAGGCGGTAGAGAAGACAGAGCGGCTGCTGGAGGCCGGGGCGCGGGTCACCGTGGTCGCCCCGGAGGTGGCCCCGGAGCTGCAGGCGTGGGCTGACGCGGGGCGCCTCACCCTGCATCAGCGCGCCTTCACCGATGCCGACGCCCAGGGGGCTTTCCTGGTGCAGCTCTGCGTCAAAGGCGACGCGGCGCTGGCGGCGCGCCTCTATCGGCTGGGTGAGGAGCAGCACTTCCTGGTAGGGGCCTGGGACCAGCCGGAATGCTCGCACTACACGATGCCGGCACTGCTGCGCCGCGGCCGCCTGCGGCTGGCGATCAGCACCGGCGGGGCCAGCCCGGCGCTGGCCGGCGCGCTGCGCGAGCAGCTCGAGCAGCTCTTCGACGCGGAGTTCGAGGCCTACCTCGAGTGGCTGGCTGAGCAGCGCCGCGCCTTGGCCGACACGGAGCCCGATCGCGCTCGCCGCGCCGCTGCCGCCCGCGAGGCCGTCGCCGGCCTGCGGATCGAGGGGAGCATCACCTACCCGGAGGCCTACACGAAGCGCCCAGCATAACCGGTTTGGGGCCCCAAGACCCGTGTCCCACGCCGCTCAGCAGCAGAAGGTCCAGAGCCCGATGGAGATCCCGTTCGCCCAGATCGCCCGGCAGCCGGCGTTGGTGCCGGCTCGCCCGGTGTACCTGCTCTACGGACGCGAGCAGGTGCTCCTCGACGAGGTGCTCGCCAAGCTGGTGGCCGGCGTGCGCCAGAGCTCTATCGGCGAGCCGGAGGTCCAGACGCTGTTCGGCCCTGGCACCACCGCCGAGCAGGTGGGCCAGGAGCTAGCGAACCTGTCGCTGCTCAGCGCCGCGAAGGTGGTGGTCCTGCGCGAGGCCCAGCGGATGCGGGCCCCGGAGCAGGCACGCCTGGCCAACCTGGTGCCGCGCCTGGGGCCGGGCGCGCTGCTGGTGTTGATCGCCGGCGAGCCGCGCTACGACGCGAAAACCAGGCAAACCAAACTGCTCCACGATAAGCTGGAACCGGTGGTGCGCGCCAGCGGGGTGGTGATCGAGGTGCCCACTTTCCGCGAGCAGGACGCGGAGCGCTGGCTGCTGGCCGAGGCGCAAGAGGCCGGAATCCGGATGGAGCCACGCGCCGCCGCCCAGATGGTGCTCCTCGCCGGCGCCGACCTCACCCGCCTGCGCCACGAGCTGGAGAAGGTGGTGGCCTACGCGGGCCCCGGCCGGTCGGTGGATGTCGCCGACGTGCAACTCGTGGTGAGCCGCTCGCCGGAGGCCACCGTCTTCGAGCTTACCGACGCGATCGGCGAGCGGCGGCCCGACCGGGCGCTGCAGGCGCTGGAGGTGCTGCTGGACGCCGGCGAGCCGGAGCCGCGCATCCTGGCGCTGATCGCCCGGCAGATCCGGCTGATCTGGCAGGCGAAGTACCTGGCGGAGAAGGGCTACCTGAAGCGCAGTGGCTCGCAGGTGCCCGCGGCGGTCGCCCGCGACCTGCTGCCGCAGGAGGCATCGCTCAGCGTGATGGGTCAGGTGCAGCGCCCCTTCTTGCGGGAGAAGCTGCTGCGCCAGGCCAGCGCCTTCACCTGGGAGGGCTTGCGGCGCGGCCTGGAGCGCGTGCTGGCGGCAGACCTAGCGTTTAAGGGGATCGAAGGAGACGTGGACAACCCGCGGCTGGTGCTGGAGATGCTGGTGCTGGAGCTTGCCAGCAGCCGCCGACGCTCCTCCGGCTCGGGAAGAATGCGCGCCCATGCCTGACGCAGCGCGCACCAGGCGCGGGGCGTGGCGGTACCCCCTGGCCCTCAAACACGAAGACACCAAGGTGAAACACCCTGGTGTCCTGGTGTCGCCCGGCCTCTCAATGGAAGGCCGGAGCCTCAACGCCCTGGTGGGTTCCGGTGCGGTGGCCGCGCTAGGCCTGGCCGGCCTCCGCCTTCAGCTGGTTCACCAGCTTCATCAGGCGCGACTTGCGGCGCGCGGCGGCGTTCTTGTGGATGATCCCCTTCTGGGCCAGGGTATCGATGGTGCTCTCGGTCTCGCGGAGCAGCGTGTCGTCCAGGCTCTTCTGGGCCACGGCCGTGCGCGCCTTCTTGATCATCGTCTTCATGCGCGACTTGTAGGACTGGTTGCGCAGGTGCCGCCGCCGCGAGCGCTCCACGTCCTTCTTCACCGACTTAATGTTGGGCATGCGTTCGAATCCTCCAGGCAGACGAGCAAAGAATCGTCGCAAGCGCCGTGGGCACAGTACTGCCCGGGCGCGAACTTCCTCATTATACCATGACAGAACCAACAATGCAACCAGCAGCAGACGCCGGCGCGGCCTCCCGCCGGGCGGTGGCCCGGGCGTCGCTGATCATGTTCCTGGCGATCACCCTGGGGCGGCTGCTCGGCTTTGTCCGCGACGCCACGATCTCGCACTTCTTCGGGCAGGGGCGCACCACCGACCTGTTCAACATGGCGTTCTTCCTGCCAGACATGCTCTACTTCCTGCTGGCAGGCGGGGCGCTCACCGCCGCGTTCATTCCCGTCTTCACCGACTACCTCACCCGGGGCCAGGAGGAGGACGCCTGGCGCGTCTTCAGCACGCTGGGCACCTTCCTGGTAGGGGTACTCACGGTGTTGGTGGTGCTGGGGATCCTCTTTGCCGTCCCATTGGTGCGGCTGGTAGCGGCCCGCTCGCAGCCGCCGTTGAGCGCCGCGGAGGTGCGGGAGTGCGCACACCTGATGCGCATCATCTTGCCCGCGCAGATCTGCTTCCTGCTGGGCGGGCTGATGATGGGGGCGCTGCAGTCGCGCCAGCGCTTCCTGGCGCCCGCGGCCGGCCCGTTGATCTACAACGCGGCGATCATCGTCGGCGGCCTGGCGCTGGCCCCGCGGCTGGGCATCGCCGGCTTCTCCTGGGGCGCCCTCACCGGAGCGGTGATCGGCAACGTCTTCCTGCAATACCTGGTCCTGCGCCGGGTGGGGATGCGCTACCGGCCGATGCTGGCGCTGGGTCATCCCGGCGTGCGCCGGGTGGCGGGGATGATGGGCGCGGTGACGCTTAGCCTGGCGCTCCCCCAGATTCTAGTGGAGCTCAACCGCTTCTTCGGCTTCCAAATCTCGCAGGGGGTGGCCTCGGCGCTGGTGAATGCCAACCGGCTGATGCAGGCCCCGCTGGCGATGTTCGGGCAGTCGCTGGCGGTGGCGCTATTGCCGACGCTGGCGGCGCAGGCGGCGCTGCGCGATACGGTGCAGTTCCGCGAGACCCTCAGCCGCTCGCTGCGCGCCGTGCTCTTCGCCACGATCCCAGTTTCGCTCTTGATGATGGCGCTCAGCCGGCCGATCATCCGCATGGTGTTCGAGCACGGCAGCTTCACGGCGGCCGACACGGCGGTGGCAGCGCCGATCCTGGCCGTCTACGCCACGGCGGTGGCGGCGTGGTCGGTGCAGGCGGTGGTGGCCCGCGCCTGCTTCGCCCTGGGTGACAACCGGACGCCGGTGCGGGCCGGCCTGGCCGTGACGGCGCTGTTCGTGGCGCTAAACGCCTGGTGGAAGGGTCCGCTGGGCGGCCCCGGGCTGGCGGCGGCCACCTCCGTCTGCGGGCTGGTGATCGCGGCGATGATGACGGCGGTCCTCCGCCGCCACTTGAACGGCATCGGTGGGCGAGCCGTGCTGCGAACCGCCGCCACCAGCACCCTGGCGGCGCTGCCGATGGCGGGGGTCGCCTGGGGTGGCGCGCGCCTGGTGGGGGCCAGCGCGCTGGCAACCACGCTGCCGCCAGCGCTGTTCGGCCTGGCGCAGTGCACCGTGGGCGCGGCAGCCGGGCTGGCCGTGTTCGCTGTCGCCGCGTATCTGCTGCGCATCCCGGAGGCTGGCGCCGCTTGGGCGCGCCTCTCGCGCAAGCTGCGTCGGTAGGCGCCGGCTGCCCGCCAGAGCGGGTGTCTTCCCCGGGCACGTCGAATGCATCCCAGGCAGCCGCTCACTGGCCTGCCCTGACGGAGAACGCGCATGCTGAGGTACCCTGATCTCATCCGATCTGTCGTTGGCCGAACGGCCCTCCGCCGACGGTGGTGGAGCCACGTCTGGACCCTACTCCTGCTGCTGGCGCCGGTGCCGCTGCTGGCCGCGGGCACGCCCGCCGCGCCGCGGGTGGCCACCCTCTACAGCTCCTGGCCCAACGGAGCCACCCAATACCGCGCCTCGCTGGACGAGCTGTTCCAGAAACTGGGCTGGCCCTGCCTCCGCGTGGAGAACACCGACCTGGCACAGGTGATGGCGGATCTGGACCGCTTCGACCTCTTCTGCCCGGTGGCCGTCTACAACTACGAGCACCCGCAGCCGCTGGAGCAGTACCGCGAGCAGTGGCTCCGCTTCTTGAACCGGGGCGGGGTGTTGATCGGGCTGGACGCCAACTACGGGCAGCAGATCGACTGGCTCACGCAGTTGGGTGAGGGCCTGGCGCTGGCGGCGCAGAAGTGCGACATCGGCGAGCGCGAGGGTCCCCAACGCCAGGTAACCGTGGCGGCGCCGGACGACCCGTTCGCCCCGCCCGCCGATACGGCCGTGCCCTGGTCGCACTTTGCCAGCCACGGGCCGGCGTGGCAGGTGCTGGCCACCTGCCCGGATGGCCACGCCGTTTGCCTCAAGGCGGAGATCGGCAAGGGCGTCTTGATCGCCACCACCCTTTACTCTGAGTGCCGCTACCCCACCGCCGACTACCTGCAGCGCCTCTGGGCCGTCCAGCAGGCGAAGCTGATGGACCGCCGGCTCACCGCGACGGTGGGCCTCGGTCCTCCCGGACCAGGGCGCAAGATGCTCGCCGTGCGGCTTCAGGGGGAGGTTCCCGACGGGGCGACCCTGGTTCGGGAGACCCGCCCGCCCGGAGGTCCGTGGGAAACGACGACGGTGCCGCTGCGCCCCGACGGCGCCGCGACGGCCGTCTATCGCGCGGGGGCCGGCCACACCGACGTGCGGCTGATCCTGCGCGCCGGCGAGCAGGCACTCTGGTGGACCTCCCTGACGGTAGAGAACGCGGAGGTGCCCCAACAGGCCGCCGGCCTCGCGGCACGCCTGCGGCGCTGCACCCCCGACCTGAAGACGCTCGCGGCCGGCCATCCGCTCCGGCAGTCCTACTCCGGGCTGCAGGCCCGGGTGGCCGCCATTCAAGCGGAAGCGGCGCGCCTCCTGGCCGCCGACGCTAGTGAGCGCCATCACACCCGCTGGAACCAGCTCGCGGCGGCACTCGCGCCCCTGGAGCAGGGCATCACCCAGCTCGCCGGCCGGGCGGCGGTGGCAGCGCGCCTCGCCCGCGGCGGCAGCGCCACGCCGCCCCCGTTCGTGGTCATCCGCTCGCACCCGCTGGTGAAGCTGCACCGCGACCAGGCCCCCGCCGGTTCCTGGCGCGGCAGCGTGCGCCTGACCGCCGCGCGCGGCGAGGGAGAGAGCCTGCAGCTTGGGATCGTGCCGTTGGACCGCGACCTGTCGGGCGTCCGGGTGCGCGTGGAGCCGCTGCGGCGGAAGGGCGGCGGGGGCAGCATCGGGCCGGATGCCTGCGAGCTGTACCGCGTTGGCTACGTACACGTGGCCGGCCCGAGTGCCGGCGCTCCCCCCACGCCGTCCTGGTGGCCGGATCCGCTGCTGCCGGTCGATGGGCCGTTCGCGGCGCGCGGCGTCTGCCAGCCGGTGTGGTTGGATCTGTTCGTGCCGCGTTCGGCCCGCGCTGGCCGCTACACCGGCGGCATCCTCGTGGAGGCAGCCGGCCACCGCGAGCGCGTGCCGGTGGAGCTGGAGGTGCTCGACTTTACGCTGCCAGTGGAGCACTCGCTGCGCCAACTCTTCGTCTTCCGCGCTTCCCTAGTCAGCCAGAAGTACTTCGGCGGCGACGGCGATGACTACGTGAAGAAGGTGCCGGTGGAGCGCATCCTCCGGATGGCGGATGTGATCCTCAAGCGTCGGCTCGGGGTCCACGTGTGGGGCAACGAGTCGGCCGGCCATCCTTCCGCGGTGATGCCCTACCTGCGGGAAGAGAAGACCCCCCAGGGCTGGCGCTTCGACTTTACCGAGACCGACCGCGTGCTGACGCACCTGCGAGCGGCCGGCATGCGCACGCTCTACTGCGGCTTCTCCCCGGTGTGGAAGTTCGCGGGCGAGCGCGAGCAGCCCTACCTGGAGTTCCTCGAAGCCTACCTGCAGGCGGTGCAGGCCCACCTGGAGGAAAAGGGCTGGCTGGAGGAAGCGGTCTACTACATGCCGGACGAGCCGTGGCAGGAGGAGTCGGTCGTTAGCTGCATCCGGCTGGCGGAGCTGGCGGACCGCGTTGCGCCGCGCCTCAAGCGCCTGATGACCGCGCCGCGCGACCCGCGCCTGCAAGGGCTCTCGCAGGTCTGGGTTCCCGGCAACCTGCCCGAGGCCCACCCGGAAGACCAGGAGCAGCAGGAGCGCCTCCGCTTCTGGCAGCGGCACGGCGCCGAGATGTGGTGGTACATCTGCTGCGGGCCAACCCACCCCTACCCCAACTTCTTCGTCGATTATCCCACCATCGACAGCCGGATGGTCTTCTGGCTGACGTGGAAATACCAGAAGACCGGGTTCCTCTACTGGGGCGTGGCCTACCATGGCGACCCGAAGGAGATGACGCCCGACGGCCCCACCGAGCGCTATTCGGTCGGCCCGCCGCACATGGGCAATGGTGACGGCACCCTCTGCTACTATGGCCCGGACCTGACGCTCTACCCCTCCATCCGGCTGAACGCCATCCGCGACGGCATCGAGGATTATGAGTACCTCGCCCTGCTGAAACGCCTGGCCGACAAGGCGGAGGCCGCCGGCCGGTCGCCCGCGTTGGTGGCGCGGGCCCGTCGGCTCCTGGCCGTCGATCCGCGCGTGCTGAAGACGACCAGCGCCTCGCCGAACTTCACCTATACGCTCGATCCACAGGCCGTGTTGGCCGCCCGCCGGGACCTGGCCGCGGCCATCCTGGCGCTCTCCGCCACGCCATAAACAGCCACGAGCGCAGGGGGAACCGATGGCTCCTCCTGCGCTCGTGCTCACCCCCCCAGCCGGCGTGGCTGGCAAGGCCGTGTTGCGGCTAGCGCGGCCGGATCCAGAGTATCTGGGCGTCGTCATCCTCGTCCGGGATCGCCCGGATCTTGGACCACTTCACGTGCCCATCGGCGTAGGCGATGTTGGCGCCTTCCGAGTGTGGGCCGTCCTTCCCCTCTGCTTCGATGCAGGTGCCGATGCGGTGGTGCCAAGCCTGCCCGCTGAAGCAGCAGGCTCCGGAGACCGAGTAGGGGAACCAGCGGATGCCCCCACCATCGGCCCAGAGCACGATGCGCGACGGCTGGCTGAGTACGGCGTCCTTCACTTCGGCCAGGTGGCGGTTGAAGCCGTAGGAGGGCCACCCGTCGAAGCTCGGGCAGTGCAGCACGTCGCTGTTCTTTACGTAGGGGTAGACGAGGCCCTGGTGGTACAGCACGATCTCGCTCCAGCAGAGGTTCGGCAAGCCGGGAATGTTGCACCAGACAACCGGCATGAACCTCCCATCGTAGTCCTGGTTGTACATCAGGGTGGCAGTCGCCAACTGCTTCAGGTTACTGGAGCAGCTTGACTTGCGGGCGTTCTCTCGCGCCCTGGCGAAGACGGGGAACAGGATCGCTGCCAGGATCGCGATAATCGCGATGACTACAAGCAGCTCGATGAGGGTGAATCCGGAACTCCGACGTTTCACGCTGTGGTTCCTCCTCTCGGACACCAACGAGATCACCAGGCGGGGGTAATGCCCGTCACCGGGCATGGTGGCAAGCGCCGTTGCCGCCGCTTCCGTGCTGCCCCGGTTCGCGGCTGTCGGCTCTGTTTCCTGCCCGGGGTGCTCCCGAAAGGTTTGGGGGCGTCTTCGGCCGGCGAGGCAGCAGGACGGCCGGCCTGGAGCGCGAACCGAGGCGTAACGACAGGCAAGGGGGCGCACGCGGATGAGCAACGCAGGGGTGATTCGGCTGACGGTGCTGGCGATGGCCGTCACCACGGCGGGCGGACCGGCCAAAGCGGGTGCCGCGGCGGAGCGCGCGGCGCCAGAGGAGCGGGGAATGCGAGTGCGGGCTCAGTTCTACCAGCAGTTTGATGCCGACTACGAGCGCGACGTGCCGGCGGAAGGTTACGGCGGGTGGCAGGAGGCCGAGATCGAGATCTCGCCAAAGCATACCGCCGTGGTGGTGATGCACGCGTGGGACTGCGGCACGCGTGAGGAGTATCCCGGTTGGTTCCGCGGCGTGGAGTACCTCCCGCGGTCGTACGCGATCTGCCGCACCGTGTTCCCGAAGCTGCTGGGGGCGGTGCGCCGCTCCGGGTTCACGCTGTTCCACGTTGTGGGCGGCGGCGACTACTACAAGCAGTATCCCGGCTACCAGCGCGCCGTCAAACTGGCGGGCGAAGCTCCGCCTCCCCTGGAGCAGGCGAAGCCAGACCCGGTGCTGCAGCGCCTCCACGAGTTCCGCGCGGAGCGCGTCTTCGTGGGCCGGCACAATGCCGCCGACGTGGCCCGTGGCAGCGCGAAGATCGACTTTGCCAGGGAAGCCCGCCCCCAGGGCGACGAAGGGATCGCTGAGAACGCCGAGCAGCTCTTCGCGCTGTGCAAGGAGGCCGGCATCAACCACCTGATCTACGCCGGCTTCGCCATCAACTGGTGCTTGCTGATGTCGCCCGGCGGGATGATCGATATGTCGCGGCGCGGCATCCTGTGCTCCGCCTTCCGCGATGCCGTCACCGCCGTGGAGAACAAAGAGAGCGCCCGCGGCGAGCGCCACAAGGAGGAGGCCCTCTGGCGCACCGCGCTCGCCTTCGGCTTCGTCTTTAATGTCGACGACTTCGTGA
>JAAZEB010000314.1 GCA_012512505.1 Armatimonadota bacterium
GACGGCGTAGCCGATCAGCGTTGGGTTGGGGTCCGCCAGATCGAGGCGGCGCACCAGGCGCTTCTCTGGGCCCAGCGCCAACTCCACCTGCAGGCGCAGCTTGGTGGCGGCCGGCTCGCACATCGCCCCGAGGAATACCGGCGAGAGGTACTCCCCGGAGCCGAAGGTGGGGCTGGCGCTCATATGGGGGCTGATATCCACCCAGTCGCTGCTGGCGCCGGGCGCCAGCCACTCTTCCTTGGCGGGCACCTCCGGGCGCTCTCCTCCCTGCGCCAGGTAGATCGTGTCGCCGGTCCACGGGAGACGGTTCGGGTTGAAGTAGACGCGGGTGCAGAGGGCAGCACCGGAGTCGGCCGGGTTGGTGACGCGCAAAAACCAGACCCCCGGCTTCAGGCGGGCATACTCCGGCGCCGCGCTGGCGCCGCAGGCCAGGAAAAGCAAGGCCGGGATC
Source organism: Armatimonadota bacterium (assembly GCA_012512505.1). Taxonomy (GTDB): domain Bacteria; phylum Armatimonadota; class JAAZEB01; order JAAZEB01; family JAAZEB01; genus JAAZEB01. Next base: position 452 of record JAAZEB010000314.1, read on the forward strand.
GGCCAGAACGCGGTCTGCCTCATCAAGATCCCCTCTCTGGAACAGCAGGGTCGCCTGCCCCGCAGACCCCTATGGGACACCCGCCGTAGGAGGCATCTCCGCCACCGATGGCCGGAGCACCGGCGTCCCGCCGGCCGCCATAGGAGACGCGCCCCCTCCTACCTCGGGACGTTCGCGGGTCTCCGGGCGGTGGGTGGTGGTAGGGGCGAAGCATTGACGGGTTCAACCGATTGCGGCACAGTACGCCTGGCCCGCCAATGCTTCGCCCCTACGGTTCGCGTACGGTTCACGCACGGTTCGCCTACGGTTCGCGGCACCCCAAACCATTGCCGGCCGGAGCGCTGGCGCGCCTCAGCCGCCGGCCTTCTCCCGGGCCTCCTTGAGCAAGGCCCGGGCACGCTCGGCCAACTCGGGCGTGGCGGCTGTTTGCGCTACCTGCTCCAGGGCGGGGATGGCCCGGGCGGCATCGGCGCCGGCCAGCAGCTTCTCGGCGATTGCCAGGGCGGCGGTGCTCGCCTCCGCGGCGGTTGCCGTGCTCTCCAGGTGCGGGAGGACCAGGTCGAGCGCCTCCGGGAGGGGGATGCTGCCCAGGGCCCCGAGGAGGAGCTTGCGCTCCTCCTCGCGCTGCACCAGGCCGGCCGCCTCCTTGCACAGATCGAGGCGCTGCGGCGCCGGCACGTCCTGGTTGCCGGCGATGCGGATGCAGCCACGCAGTCCGCGCAGCCGCTCGCCGGTGGTGGCGGCCGCGCGCGCCAGCCTCAGCAGGTCGGGAGCGGCGTCGGGCGTCTTCCACTCGCACAGTAACTGTAGCGCCGTGGCCTTCACCTCTGGGTCGGCGTCGCCGAGGGCCTCACGGACCGCCTGCAGCGCCCGGGCGCCGCCCAGCTCCGCCAGCACGCGCAGCAGCGCCGCCCGCTGTGGCGGGGCCGCCGGCGCCAGGCCGGCCGCCAGCTTCGCGGCGCACTCCTCGGCATCCCCCATCCGGGCGCACACCGCGGCGAGCTCCTGCTCCGCCGCGTCCAGCTCCATCTCCTCGTCAGCGCCGGCCAGCGCCTTCAGCAAACCGGGGAACTCCGCCGCGCCCGCCAGCGCTCCCAGCGCCTTCAGGGCCGCGAGCCGC
>JAAZEB010000315.1 GCA_012512505.1 Armatimonadota bacterium
GCGAAGCATTTGCTGGCCAGGCGTACTGCACCGCAATCGGTCCGACCCGCCAATGCTTCGCCCCTACCACCGCCCAGAAACCCACGACAGCCCACGGAGGGGTGCTTGACCCGAGGTAGAAGGGGCCTCCGATGCCGAAGGGATGTTACCTCTCCCAGGAAATGGCCGGAGTGCCCGAGCCATCGGGCTTCTGGGTCTGGGAAGCCGCATCGCTGCGGCGCTCCGCTACTTTCCCAGGCAACTGGCCGGAGTGCCCGAGCCATCGGGCTTCTGCTGGGCGGCCGTGTCGCCCCGGCGCCCTGCTGCTCTACCCTGGAAATGGCCTCTTGCCCCCCCGCCTGAATCCAGGACTGGCGGTGCCATCCCATTTCCATCCTTTGGGGGGTCGCCCGCCGGCCATGGAGGACTCCTACGGCGGCCGGTGGGACGCCGGCGATCCGACCGCGTCGAGGTTACTCTCCCATGCCGACTCGCAGGTCGCCGAGGCTGTAGATGCGCCACTCGTTGCCGTTGAAGTAGAGGATGACCGGCAGGGCGCTGCCGCCACCGGTGAGTGGGAGGGTGGCCCACTCGCCCTGGATCTGCGCGGCGCCGGCCTGGTAGTTCGCCTGAAGGTAGGTCTGGCGAATCGCTTCCAGCTTCTGGCCGAACTCCTCGCGCATCCTGCCCAGGATCAGGTCTCGCTGGCTGGGGGCGTAGCTGTTCCAGTCGGTGGCGTTGTCGGCGGCCCACTTATCGAGGGCAACGAGCTGCGTCGCCTTCGCGATGTCGCCCCGGCGCATCGCCGCGTCGAACGCCTTCAGGCACGCCTCGGGCGTGTCGAGCTTCGCCTTGCCGCAGCCGGCGATCCCCACCGCCAATGCCGCCAGCAAACCCGCGCAAAGGAACAGAGATGCTCGCATGGTGCCTTCTCCCGGTCCTGATTGTCCTCGCGGCGGGTGGCCGCCGACGGCCCTGGCTAGGCGAACGGTGGTCTCCCCCGCTGCCGGGGCCGCGCCCTGACAGCGGGGGAGACGCCGAAACTACCCGCCGGCGTGGGCGTCGTGCACTTCCGCCAGCGGCTCGTCCTGGCCGGTGGCGAGTGGGGTGACGACGAAATCGCCCGTCTTCACCGACTCCGCGTTGATCGTGCAGCGCACGCGGCCTCGCCCGCGCTGCGGCAGCTCGAAGCGGGCCTGGGCCACGGCACGCTCCACCAGGCTGCGCAGGGCGCGCGCCCCGCTCTTCATCTCCACCGCCTGGGAGATGATCGCGTCGATCGCGTCGTCGGTGAAGACCAGGTCGACGCCGTCCAGGGCGAACAGTGCCTCTTGCTGCGCCAGCACCGAGTGCCGCACGCGGGTGAGGATCTGGCGGAACTCCTCACGCTCCAGCCCCTGGAACGGCACGATCACCGGGAAGCGGCCGACGAACTCGGGGATGAAGCCATACTCTAGCAGGGCTTCCTGCAGGATGTGCTGGGGGGCTTCCTGCAGGATGCGGTAGTCGGAGTCATCCTTGCGGCTGCGCGCGGTGGCGCGGAAGCCGAGCCCCGTCTCCCCCTGGCGCATCAGCTTCGCCACGATCTCCGGCAGGCCCTCGAAGGCGCCGCTGCCGATGAACAGGATGTCCTTCGTGTTGATGGTGATGTTCTTCCCCTGCGGGTGCTTTCGCCCGCCGAAGAACGGCAGGCGGGCCTCGGTGCCCTCCAGGATCTTCAGCATCGCCTGCTGTACGCACTCGCCGCCGATGTCGCGCGTGATCGAGGGGTTGTCGGCGCTCATCCGCCGCGTCTTGTCAATCTCGTCGATGAATACCATGCCGTGGGCCGCCCACTGCTCGTCGCCGTCGGCGCTCATCATCAGCCCCATCAGCATGTTCTCCACGTCGTCGCCCACATAGCCGGCCGGCGTGAAGTTGGTGGCGTCGGCAATGGTGAACGGCACCTCCAGGAAGCGGGCCAGGGTGCGTGCCACCTCTGTCTTCCCCACGCCGGTGGGGCCGATGAAGAGCATGTTGCTCTTGGAGATCTCCACACCCTTCACCTGGCGCGCGCGGTGGTGGTTATACACCGCCACCGCCGTGGCTCGCTTGGCCGCTGCCTGGCCCACCACGTACTCGTCAAGGAAGGCGGCGATTTCCCGCGGCGTCACATCGAACGCCAGCAGGCGCTCCAGCTTCTCCACGTTGCGGTCGCGGGCGGCCACCGCCGGGTCCTCCATCACCCGCTCGCCCTCCACCGACCCGGTGCGGCCCACCTGGAACCCCGCGGCGAACCCGGGGAAGTCCATGGCGCAGACGTAGCCCAGCCCGGGGATCATCTTCCCCAGCGGCTCCGGCGACGTGAACTTCCGGCCACAGATCAAACAAGAGATCAACTCAGGCACACTGTCCTCCTACTGAATCCTCTGAACCCAAGCAACCGCCAATGCCGGGACGTGACACGCCCGACAGGCTACGCCTCATTGCGCCAACACGGATGATTCCAACTACCTACTGTGGAATCCTAGCACAGACTGGGCCTCTTTGCAACGTCGCTTTGGCGGCGATTCTGCCCGGAGGCCGGCCGGAGGGTGGGGAATGCCTCAAACACCAGGTCGCCCCGCGCGGGCGGGGCTGGCCGCACTGGCGCTCGGCGCGGCGGCGATGGCGCTTGGCTACTCGCTCCGCCGGCGGCAGCGGCGAACGCCGCGCGTTGCGCCGCAGCGGTTGCACGCGGCGCTGCCCCCGCGCGACCCCAAGGCGGTGGCCTACACGCGCACTCGCTACCTCACCGCGCTGGCCGGCGAGGGGTTGGCCCTTGGCTTCCTCGTCGCCGCCAGCCGGCAGGATCGGCCGGTGCGCCTCCGCCGCTGGGCAGAGCGGCACGCGCCCAACCCGTTCCTGCGCGATGCCCTCTTTGGCGGCAGCCTGCTGACCCTCTCCACGGCTGCCCTGCTGCCCTACTCGTTTGTCAGCGGCCACCTGGTAGAGCGGGCGTTCGGCCTCTCGCGGCAGAGTGCTGTCGCCTGGCTGGCCGATGCCGCCAAGGGCTATGCTGTCTCCCTGGCGTTGGGGGCGCCCACCACCGCTGGCCTCTACGCTTTCATCCGTCGCTCGCCGGAGCGCTGGTGGCTCGCGGCGGGGGGCGCGTCGGCCCTCCTCGCCGTCGTCCTCACCAACCTGGCGCCGCTACTGATCGACCCGCTCTTCCACCGCTACACGCCGCTGCACGACGAGCCGCTGCGTCGCCGCCTGGAAGAGCTCGCCTGCCGCGCCGGCCTCCCGGTCCTCGGCGTCTTCGAGGCCGACTACAGCCGGAAAACCACCAAGGCGAACGCCTACCTCACCGGCATCGCCAACACCCGCCGCATCGTGCTTACCGACACCCTCTTGGGACGCCGCGCCGCCCCGGCGGAGCCCGGCCAGCCGGAGCCAGAGCCGGTGGTCTATTCCCACGCCGAGATCGCCTCGGTGCTGGCCCACGAGCTAGGGCACCATCACTTCGGGCACATCTGGAAGGGCATCTTGCTCGGCACCGTCGGTACCCTCGGCGGCTTCGCCCTGGCCGATGGCGTCTTGCGGCGCACCGGCGCCCTCCCCGGCTACGCGGGGAAGGGAGACGTGGCCACCCTCCCGGCGCTCTCGCTCTTCCTCAGCCTCGTGAGCCTGGCCGCCGCGCCGGCCGGCGCCGCGCTCTCACGCGCCTGGGAGCGCCAGTGTGACCGCTACGCCCTGGCGATGACCAATGACCCCGAGGCGTTCATCGGCGTGATGCGCAAGCTGGCGCGGCAGAACCTCGCCGATCCCTGCCCGCCGGCGTGGCTGGAGGCGCTGCTCTACGACCACCCCTCCATCCGCAACCGCATCCTGATGGCGCTGGAGTGGCCGCAGACCGGTGGGCCTCCTACCGACGCTGCGGCGCCGGCTGATCGGTACCGCGAGTGACGCGGGTGTGCAGCACCCCTTGCTCATCAAACCAGATCGGATCCATTGCCAGGAAGCGATCCCAGTCCACCTTCTCCGTGTTCTTCTGGTGGTAGATCATCCACAGCTTGCCGTCGGGGCCTTCCACCACGCAGTGGTGGCCCGGGCCGAAGACGCCGTTGCCCTGTTTCGCGATCGGGTTGCCCGGGTACTTCTCGAACGGCCCCATCGGCGAGCGAGCGGTGGCATAGCCGATGGCGTAGTGGGGGCCATCGGCGCCGCTGCCGGAGTACATCAGGTAGTACTTCCCGTTGTGCTTCAGCATCCACGGCCCCTCGGTTACGTGCCCGTGCTTCTCCCACTCTTCCGTCGGCCGAATCAGCACCGTCGGCTGCCCCTTCTTGGTGAGGGGATCGGCCATCGGCTGCACGACGATCGCGAACCCGCCGCGCAGGTTCACATAGTAAAGGTAGAGCGCGCCGTCGTCATCGCGGAAGAGGTGGGCATCAATCGCATCCTCGGCCAGCACGCCTTGATCGACGAACGGCCCCAGCGGATGATCCCCAACGGCTACCCCGATTAGCTTGCCGCCCTTGGGGTTGTCTGCCGTGTAGTAGAGATAAATGCGACCGTCGCCATGGCGGTGGTGGAAAACGTCTGGCGCCCAGACGCCCCCGCGCGCGTCGGTGTAGCACTTGGGCCGGCGCTCCCAGTTCACCAGGTCTTCCGACACGAACACATCGTAGCCGGTGCTGTCGAGCGTTGGATAGAGGTAGTACTTCCCCTCGTAGCGGAGGACGGCCGGGTCGGCTGCCCCGGGGCAGTCGATGAGCGGATTGCGGTAGGTGGCGCGCCGGGAGCCAGCCGGCCGGGCCTCGTCCTCCGCCCCCACGGCAGCCGAGCCGACCAACGCCAGCAACACGCCGGTCCACAGTCCAAACGGCTTCATGGCACACCTCCCTGTGCGGTTGCTCTCCCAGTTCGCCAAACCACCCCGCTTCCCTCCACTGGCGCCGCGATCGCTCGCCGGTGGAGGATCGTTTTTGCCCGAAACTACCTGCTTCGCGGAGCGTCCAACAACCGGTTAGTGGGACGGCAGCCCCATATCCTGCCGTCGGAGGAGGTCGTCGGTGTTTGCTCTTCGCTCCATGGTGCTGTTGCTGTTGGTCGCCGCCGGGGGGGCGCAGGGCTGGGTCGACTCGTTCGATAGCCGGAGCCTCGACCGGCGCTGGGAGTGGCGCGTTCCCGTTCCTGGCCCTACCTACTCGCTGGAGGAGCGGCCCGGCTGGCTGCGCGTTCGGATCCCCGAGCGGGAGGGGGGCTACAACCACTGGAACGATCCGGAGCTGGTGGATGACGCGCCGCAGCTACGCACCCCGGCCCCGCCGGGGGACTGGGAGCTAGAGGCCCGCCTCCAGATACACCAGCTCGACGCGGCCAACCACTTCCAGGCGGGGATCCTGGCCGGCGTTGGCGACTCCTTGCTGCTGACGCTGGGCCCGATGCAGGCCCCCCGCCTCGAGGACGGTCCCACCGCCCCCGAGGCATGGCTGGAGCCCACCGGCCTTAGCGGTTTCTGCCGCGTGCCGGGCGAGGCGCGCGATCTCTGGCTCCGGCTCACCCGCACCGGCAGCCTGATGCGCGCCCGCATCAGCCGCGACGGCCAGGAGTGGAGCGAAGTCGGCGCCTACCTGCTGCCGCCACCGCGCTTCATCGGCCTCATCGGCAAGACGTTTGGCGACGGCCCGGCCATCACCTTCGACGTGGATTACCTGCGTCTGACGCCCCTCCCCGGCCCGGAGCCGCCCGGACGGCGCATCTGCGTGGGCATCGGCGGGGAGTACCCCACCGGCTACCGCGGCATCCTGGCCCGCCTCGGCCTGCCCTATGAGGTGCTGCTTGACTACCAGTTGACCGATTTCGACGTGCTCCGCCGCTTCGAGTTGGTGGTCGTCGGCGGGCTGCCCCTGAGCGTTAGCGACCGCGCCTACGAGGCACTGACGCGCTACGTGCGTGAGGGGGGCATCGCCATCGTTGATTTCCGCGCGGCTCCTCCCGCCGCCGTGCAGGCGGCCGAGGGCGGCGACATCGACACGGAGCTGCTGCCCGACATCGTGGTCGGCGGGGAGGGCAACCCGCTGCTGCCGCTGCTGGGCGAGAAGACGCGCTTCAAGCCGGGTGAGTCGCGCTACTTTTTCGCGCCCGCCTCCCTGGCTGGCTGCCAGGTGCTTGCCCGGTGGGACGGCCATCCCCGGTTGGGGGCGCAGGCGCGGCCGGCCGAGGGTTACACCGGAACGCCCGCCATCTGGGGGATGCCCCTCGGGCGCGGCTACCTGGTGCTCTCCAGCGTCGCCCTCGGCGCGTCCCTTTCCTGGGGCCCCACTCAAGACGCGCTGGCGGAGGCCCTCTTGCAGTGCCTGGGGCTGGGCCGCCTTCAGCCTCAGCTCGTGCCCGAAGGCGCTCGCCTCGGCCGCATGGAACTGGCGCCCGCCGAGGAGAGCGATGCTTTCGCCTCGGCGGAGCCACCCCCCCTCGTCCGCAAGCGCCCCGCCAGCTCCCCCGGACCGCTGCCTCGTGGCGCCCGCCTGATCGAAGAGGAGCCCACGCCGGAGTTCGATCTTTCCGGCGTGTATGACCCGCAGCGCAACCGGGCGCGGCTTTACCTCAACTACTGGAGCGGGCGCTTCGCGGTGAATGTCCTCTTCACCCCCGAACGTGCTGAGCTCTCCTGTATTCGCAACGGCAAGGTCGTCCAGACCGCCGCGGTGCCGCTGAATGGCACCGCACCGGTGCCGTTCCTGGTCAAGGAGCGGCGCGACCGCGTCTTGCTGCTTGCCGGCGGGCAGCGCGCGGCGGTGACTGCCGCCGGGCTGTGGCCGGGCCGGCTGGCCGCGCTGGGCGGGGCGCTGGGCTCGCTGCGCTACCAGCCGGTGGAGCCCGCTTACTTCGGCGATGACTTCGCCCGCGCCGAGGGCGAGCAAGGCTCCTGGGAGGCTGCCTCCGGGAAATGGTCGCTGCGTGCCCTCGGCGACGCCCAGATGGGCGCCAACCCGTTCACCTACTCGGCGCAGGCCGAAGGCGTCGCCCTCGCCACCGCCGGCATGCCGTTCTGGGATGACTACGCCTTCGCGGTCTCCGTGCGTCCTACCGCCGGCGGCATGGTCGGCCAGGCGTTCTACTGCCAGGACGAGCAGAACTACCTCCTCTTCCGGGCCCGCGTGAGCGGCAACCCGCAGCCGGTAAGTGGCGGCCTGGAGCTGGTGCGGGTGAGCGGCGGCCAGGAGCGCGTTCTCACCCGACACGACGGCTGCCTGGTGAAGGGCCATTGGTACCGCCTCACCATCACCGCCCGCGATGGCCGCATCTCGGCGGCGGTGGATGGGCAGCCGGCGGGAACCGCGACCGAGAGCGTGCTCCCTGGCGGCAAGATCGGCCTCTACGTGCGCGAGGGGCAGGCGGAGTTTGACGACGTGGTGGTGCGGCCGGTGGCCGAGGCCGCTGCCGCCGCCACGGTGGAGCTGGATGGCCCGGTGCCCCGCTTCGCCGGCACCCTGGACCGCGATACCTGGGCCGGCACGGCGCTGCAGTGGCGGGCAGATCCCGAGACCCCCGGCCGCTTCTGGCGCCGCGGCCGCTTCTATGGTGACTTCCGCCTCGCCTTCCGCTGCGACTTTGGCACTGCCACCGCGCCGGCCATCTCCCTGCTGCTGGCACCCGATTCGACCGCGGAGGGGTACCGCCTCACCCTTCGGCCCGCCGGCTCGCCGACCCGCGCCGCTGACGGCACCCCCCAGCGCACCTACACCGTGGAGCTGGCCGGCCCGGGAACGCCCGCGACGCGGACGAAGGTGACCGCCGGCGAGCAGCCGGTGTTGGAGCTGCGGCGTAGTGGCTCCCGTGTCGTTGCCCTGGTCGAGGGCCGCCTGGTGCTGCAGTCACGCTCGGCGCCGACGGCCGGCTCCTTCACGCGGCTGGGCCTGCTGGCCCGTGGCTTCCGGCCCCGCCTCTCTGGCCTGCGCTTGAGCGCCGGCAGCGTGCTGGATTACTGCTTCGACCAGGCCCCCGCCGACTGGTGGGTCTCCAGTGGTACCTGGGATCTGGCCGTCCGCTGGCCCTGCACGCCGAAATGGTCCTGGTTTGCCGGGGAGAGCCGGCAGGTGGCGGCGATCTGGCACAAGCGCTCCTTCACCGGCGACATTGCTCTCGACCTGCACGTCGGCCCGCGCACCGTGGACCACGGCGATGGCTCGCCCCGCGAGATCTGCCGGGCGTTCAACGCCGTCCTCTGCGGCGATGGCCAGGACGTTAAGAGCGGCTACAGCATCGTCGTCGGCGCCAACTCGCACGGCGCCGGCGCCACCCTGTCGCGCAACGGGGAGGTGGTGGCGCGCAATCCCGATTTCGGCTTCCATACCGACGCCCACAACCAGTGGATCAACCTGCGCGCGGAGAAGCGAGGCGCCCAGATCAGCGTGTGGGTGGGGGATCAGCGCATCCTCGCCTGGGAAGATCCCAACCCCCTGCCTGGTGGGCGCGTGGGCATCTGGACCCAAGACAACGCGATCATGATTCCCCGGGCCACCCTCTACCACAACTGATCGCCGGCGAGCGCCGCGGCGCGAACTCGCGGTTGCCAGGAACCGCCCACGTTCGGTAAAATGGGGGTGGAGGGCTGAATCGTTGAGCGCAATGGAGTGCCATCCCCGGCTACGTGCCGTCGAAGCGCATTCGATCGTGGAGGAGGGCCATCCCTATCTCCTGCTGCGCGACCCGCTGCAGCTTACCGAGCGGGCGCTCCTGGTGCCCCAGGAGCTGGGGCCACTGCTGCTCCTGTGCGATGGCACGCGCGACCTGGATGGTCTGGCGGCGGCCCTTGCCGTCCGCTACGGCCTGCAGGTGCGCCCGGACCTGCTGCGGCAGTTCGTGCAGGTGCTGGACGAAGCGCTGCTGCTGGACAACGAGCGCTTTGCCCAGGCCCACGCGGCGGCGTTGGCCTCCTTCCGCGGCTTGCCCTATCGGGCGCCAGCGCTGGCCGGCCAGGCGTACCCGGCGGAGGCCGGGCCGCTTCAGGCGCTGCTGCAGGGCTACTTGGATGCCTTGGAGGACGAGCCGGAGCTGGCTGGACTGCCGGCACCGCGTGGCCTGATCACGCCGCACATCGACTACGACCGCGGCGGCGCCATCTACGCGCGTGTCTGGAGCCGTGCCGCTGCCGCCGCCCGCGCCGCCGAGCGGGTCATCATTCTGGGAACCGACCACAACGGTAACGGCAGCGATGTGTCGCTCACCCGCCAACACTACGCCACTCCCTTTGGCGTTCTGCCAACTCCGGGCGAGGCGGTGGAGCGGCTCGCCGCCGCCGTGGGCGAGCAGAGCGCCTTCGAGGGGGAGTTGTTTCACCAGAAGGAGCACTCCATCGAGCTGGCGGCCGTGTGGCTGCACTTCATCCGCGGCGGCACGCCGTGTGAGCTGGTGCCGATCCTCTGCGGGCCGCTCGCCCGCCTCCTCCAGCCCGCGGCCAACCCGGAAGATGACCTTGCCCTCTCGCGGCTGGTGGATGCGCTCCGGGCCATCGCTGCCGAGCGGCGCACCCTGGTCGTTGCCGCGGCCGACCTGGCGCACGTCGGGCCGGCGTTCGGTGGGCGCCCGCTGGAGGCGGCCGGGCGGGCGCGGCTGCAGTCCGCCGACGAGGCGCTGCTGTCGCGCGTCCGCGCCGGCGATGCCGAGGGCTTCCTCGCCGCTATCCGGGAAAACGGCAACGAGCACAACGTGTGTGGCGTCTCCGCTATCTACCTGGCGCTGCGCCTGCTCGGGGATGCTCGCGGCGAGCAGGTTGCCTACGCCTCTTGCCCCGCGGATGACCACGACACCTCTGCGGTGACGGTGTGCGGGGTGCTCCTCCGCTAGCGCCGCTGCCTCCCGGTCCGACAGGCAGGAGTCTGCCGCGGAAGGACGAACGAATCGAGCGTAACTCCGGCGGGCCCGAGGCCCGGCCGGTGGATTCCACGGACCAGCACCATGCACGGGAGACCCGCCCCGATCCCGGATTCGCCCGTCCCTCACGGGCACCGCCCGCGCCCCCGGCCCGGCGGCCGGCGCGCGCCGGACCGGTGCTGCCCCATCGAGGGTGCCCGCTGATGATCCCCCTGTCGCTGGCCCTGCTCCTGACCTCCGCCCTGGTCACGGCCCTTGCCCTGGTGCAGTGGGGCGTGGCCCAGCGGCGCGAGCGCCTCTACTTCTACCTGACCCTGGAGCGGCCCGGATCCGGCTACTTCCGCGACGCACGCGACAGGCGGGAGCAGTTCAGCCGGATGGCCGCGGCGATGGCGCTGCTGATGCTCGCCAACCTGGGGACGCTGGCGCGGCCGTGGTCGGCGCCGGCCACCGCGGAGAGCGCCACGCTGCTCTGGCTGCAGGTGCTCGGGTTGGCCCTCCTCGCCCACGCCCTTCTGCCGGGCGACTACCGCCGCCGCGCGGCCACCGCCGGGGCGCTGTCCGTCGCCGTGCTGGTGACGGCAGGCGCCATGCTAGCGCTACTGGCCGGCTGGCAATCCGAAGCAAGCAGCCTGATCTGGGCCCGGCGGGCGCAGATCCTGCTTGCCGTCGGCGTGTTCGTCGTCGTCCGCCGTCTGCCGGCGAAGCAGTATCCGCTGCCACCAGCGGCGTTTCTCCTCTGGTTGGTGGGGCCGGTGACTGTGATCCCGGCGCTGCGCCTCACGGCGATGGCCGCCTTCTACGCGCTGCTGGGCGCGCGCCTCTTCCTGGCGATGCTCGACCGGTACGAGCAGCTTGAGACCAGCCACCACCGCATGCAGCGCCAGCGGGAGGTGATCGTCGGCTTCCTGGAACGCGTTGGGGGCGCCCACGGCAGCGCCCTCGACCTGGAACAGGTGCTGCGCATCATCGTTGCCGCTGGCGTGGAGACGACCGGCGCTGGCGCCGGTGCCATCTACCTGCTGGACCCACGGACGCGCACGCTGCAGATGCGCGCCGCCGAGGGGCCGTTCCCTCCCCTCTACCGCGACGTGCCGGGCGCCAACCTGATGCGGCGCTGGGAGGAGCTCACCAAGATCGCCCACCGCCAACGCTTCGATCTGGAGGAAGGGGTGGTCGGCCAGGTGGCGGCGAGCGGTCAGGCACTGCGCCTGGCGGACGCCCAGGGGGCCGGGGTGCTGGTCAACAGCGTGTGCGACCCGGTGCGCCGCCACCCGATGCTGCTTGTGCCCCTTCTGCTGCGCGAGCAGTCGATCGGGGTGATGGCCGTCCTCAACAAGCGCAACGCCGACGAGTTCTCCGTGGAGGACCAGCTTCTCCTGGGCACCCTGGCGGAGCAGGCTGGCTTCTACATTGACAACGCGCGGATGGTCGCCTCACTGGCGGCCCAGGAGCGCGTGCAGCGCGAGTTGCAGATCGCCCGCGACATCCAACGCCTCCTGCTTCCCGCGCAGCCGCCCGCGCTGCCCGGGCTGGAACTGGGGGCCATCAACCATCCAGCCCTGGAGATGGGCGGCGACTACTATGACTTCTTCTGGGTGGGCGAGGGCCTCCTGGGCATCGTGGTGGCGGATGTTTCCGGCAAAGGGGTGCCGGCCGCGCTGACGATGGCGATGCTGCGCACGGTGATGCGCTCCCACGCTATTGGCAATCGCTGCGTGCGCGCTACCCTCACCCTCGCCAACCGCTCCCTCTACGAGGACCTGCGCCGCGACACGTTCATCACCGTCTGCTATGGCATCCTCGACGTGAGTCGGCGCACACTCACCTGGGCGCGCGCCGGCCACGAGCCGATCCTGCTGGTGCGCGGCGGCCAGGTGGAAGCGCATGCCCCCGCCGGCGCGGCGATCGGCGTGCTCCCCCCGGCCGACTTCGACCGCGACCTGGAAGTGGAAGAGCTGTCGCTGCAGCCGGGCGACGCGGTGGTGATCTACACCGACGGCATCACCGAGGCGATGAACAGCACCAACGAGGAGTTCGGCCAGGAGCGCCTCCTCCAGGTGCTGGGTGGCCACGGCCACGCCTCCAGCAGCGACCGCATCGAGGGCCTCCAGCGCGCCATCAACGCCTTCGTCGGCGATGCCCCCCAGCAAGACGACATCACCCTGGTCGGCCTCACGGCGTAGGCACTCCCGGCCATCCGGCAAGGATACTCGGGCCATACCAGCCCCCAGCCGAGCGGCTCTGTGCCTCGTCCCTCAGGTGCCGTGTCAAGCACCCATCAAATATCTGACGTGATCCCCACACGGCGCTATAAACGGGTATGAGCAGCCATACCTGGTCAGTGCCGATGAGGTTGAGAGGCAGTGGCAACGCTTCTATCAAATACCCATCAAATACCAGAGGCCCGATGCCTCAGGCCCAGAACGGCACGTACTTCATCAGCTTGCGTGCTGCGGACTCATCGTAAGGGCGAATGACGCGCGCCTCCACCGCCTCCTTGATCAGACGGGAGGCCGTCGCGCTGTTCCGAGCTTCGATGCCGAATCGGGCCCGCAGTGACGCGTTCGTCATGTAGTCGCGGCTCACATAGCGGAGGCATGCATGAAGGTAGCACGCACGGACCCGGTCGTCTCGATCCATCTTAGCGAGAGGGCGATGCCCAAACAGCACCGCCCGCGTGCTATCCCCGGCTACCTCGAAGAGGGGAGCCGGCAACTGATAGTACTCCGTCTGGTCGACCACTTTGTCAATCCCACTGCCGCGCTCTTCACAGATGCCCAGACGCCGCATCAGCGAGGCAAGCTGCTCATTCCTTGAGCGTGGTGGCGTATCGAGAAAGCGGATGGTATCCACCAGTGGTGCCCCCGGATTGCTGATCTCCATGCGATCCTCAAATACCTCCACCATCGGGCCCGCGCCACTGACCGAAAAGTCCTGATGGATCAGTGCATTAGCGACCAACTCGCGCACCGCCAACTCCGGGTACATTGGCACGGCCTTCCGCAGGGCCTGCGCGATCACCTCATTGGGGCGCACCAGACTGCTAATCGACTGGATCAGCTCCTGGAACCCATTCGCGTAACCCTTGGGAAATGGGAGCTCCTGCAGAGTCTGAATGCGGCTGCTGCCACGGTAGACGATAACTCGCACGGCCTTCCGCGCTAGCGGCCGGAAGTCGGCCAGTTGCTTCGCGAACAACACAGCGCCAAGGTTGGTGATGCTCCAGGTTCCTGAACCGGCAGCAGCGATCAACCCCTCAGCCTCAAGTGCCTGCAGGATGCCATCACGCGTCTCAGGTAGCGGTCGGTCCAAGAGATCGAAGTAAGCGGGATAGTCGAGTACCCGGAGCACGTCAGTTCCGGGCACGGCTTCTACCGCGACCAAGTCTTCGAATGGTGTTTGATCGAAGACGCGCCATAGCTCGCGTTCCTTCTCAGGAAAGTCCTTCAGCTTTCTCTTATAGGAACCGATGCGGATGAACTCCTGGCCGCCAAACCGCACCGGATGTCGGAAGGCCCTCGGTATCTCCAGCAGCACAATCGGCTGCCCCTCGACCGTCGTCTTGACAAAGCGGATATTGAGCTTTGGCTCAAGCAGATGCAGGAGCCAGTTCTCCAGTTCCTCATTGCCTACCTTGGCCTTACCTGGCACGAACGTGGTGCCAACAGGCCGGTGCGAAGCATCCTCGATGCCCCAGACCAGGTACCCGTACGCTTTACCGACGAGCGCCGCGGAGTTCGCCAGTGCCGAAATATACTCGCCAATCTCTTGTGGTTCGGCGTTGTTCTCTTTGAACTCTACCCACTCTACCTCGTGCGGGAGCCCACACAGCTCTCGCACCAGTCCTGCGAGTGGATCCCGGCTGCCATCGGCCATCGCGGTTCCTTTCACCCAGCACCACAGCCCAACGCGAAGTGGGCAGCGCTATCGTTCCTTTCGCCACGGTAGGTGTGCCGCTCCTCCAGGAGCTTATCCGGGAGAGCAGCGGAGCGCCGCAGCGATGCGGCTTCCCACAGTGCGAGGCCCGATTGCTCGGGCACTCCGACTAGTTGCCCGGGGGAAAGCAGCGGAGCGCCGCAGCAATGCGGCCGGAAGGCCCGATGGCTCGGGAATTCCGGCAATCCCCCGGGAAAGCAACGGAGCGCCGCAGC
>JAAZEB010000316.1 GCA_012512505.1 Armatimonadota bacterium
AGCCGTCGTTGAAGGCGTTGAACAGCGAGTACCAGTGGCTGTGCGCGTGCGAGAAGTAGGGCTTCCCCGCGTCGCGGCAGAGGGCGTAGAGGCGCCGCGAGAGGCCGCGGTGGGCGTAGAGCGGCCAGGTGCGCCCCGTCGCGCCGAAGGCATCGGTGTAGCCGCAGCCGTGCAGCCGGTTGTCACACGGCACGGCGGCGTCGATGTCGGTGTAGATGCCGTCGCCCCACTCCTGGCGCAGGTGCTCGCCGGCACACCAGAGGAGGAAATCGGCAAAGCTGCTCTGGGGGCACACCGGCACTATGCTGTAGGGGGCCTCGTCCGGCACCCGCTTGTAGCCGGAGAAACTGGAACCGTAGGGCTGGTTCCACTCCGCGCCGAAGAAATGGTACTCGGGGGAGAGGTTGGCGGTGCATTGCAGGCAGGTATATGAGAGCGCCCGCTTGCCCTGGGTGCGCCAGTCTTCAATCAGCTTGCGCTGGGCCGGCGGGTCGTAGGCGATCAGGCGGCCGTTGAGCGCCGCGATCTGCTGGCCCCAGCCGTAGACGAAGGTGTTGCTGCCTCGGAACTGCGGGCCACTGGCGAAGAAGATGCCGTAGCGCCCTGGGTCGGGTGGTCGGATCGGTGTTGCCTCGAAGCCGATAGTGTAGGTGAGCGGTTGGGTGACGCGGGTAGGCGTGCTGATCAGCCGCAGGCGCACCACCACCGCCTGGCCCTCCCGGCGCACGGTCAGCGCCGGCTCGTCGCGGCCGATCCGCCAGTTGGCGGCCGACTCCATGAACCATGACAGCCCGCGCTCTTCGTTCCCCAGCCAGGCGTAGGGGAGGAACTCCTTCTCTTCCAGGGCGTTCCCATCCCAGGGTTGGCAGACCGGGTTGCGGTAGTAGGTCGCCACCTCGGGGCGCAGCGGGATCTCGATGGTCAGCGAGTTGAGCGCCACGCCGCCCGCCGGCGGGGTGAGCGTCAGGTCGGTGCGGATCAGGCCATCAAACTCCACCAGCGCCTGGAACGTCGCGGTGAGACGGCCCAGGCGGCCCTTGCCGGCCAGGCCCACCCGGTGCGGTTTCGCCCCGGTGATGCGTGTTGGCTCCCAGGTTGCCGGGGCTTCGGCGACCAACCGCACCGGCGCCGCCAGGATCGGCTGGCCGCCGGCGGTCACCCGCGCTGGCAAGGCGCCCGAGAAGGTGATCGTGCCGTTCCAGTAGCGCACCTGCTGGCCATGGACTGTCAGTGGCTTCCAGGGTGAGAGCACCCGGTCGGCCTTCCAGTCTCGGTGGCCGGGGAGCCAGGGCGTCGGCGGCTTCACTAGCTTCGCCTCGCCTTGCAGGCTCTCGCCATCGGCGGCCAGCCGGGCGCGCGCGGTGTACTCCCCATCCTGCCACTGCCCCACCGGCACCCGGAGCGGCTTCTGCGGGAGAGGCACCCGCTTGTTGAAGAGGGAGGCGCCCTGGGGGCTGTGGACCGAGAGGGAGAGGGGAGTGCGCTTCAGGCGGGCCTCCCACGCCGGGGTGAGGTGCGCCCCGCGCACGCCCACCTCGATCACCCGCGCGGCGTAGTCTGGTGTCAGCGTCACCGCCAGGCGGGGCGCCAGCTCCTTGAGGCCGCCGGGCAGGTCGTGGGCATACAGGTCCAGCACCTCCTCGTCGGTCAGGGCGCGGTCGAAGACGCGCACCTCGTCGCACAAGGTTTGCTCCTCTGGGTCGCCCCACTCGGCGTTTTGCCAGAAGTCAATCGGGCAGATGGTGAACTCGCCCTGCGTCAGTTTGGGCAGGGGGGCCGCCACCCGGCCCTCGCCCACGCGCTTGCCGTTGGCGTAGACGCGCACCGCCTGCGAGTCCCAGGTGGAGACGAGGTGGGTCCACTGCCGGAGTTGGAGGATCTCCACCGGGGCGCCAGCGCTCCAGGTAGCTTCCTCGGGGGTGCCGGCGTTCAGGTTGATGTACTGGATCACCGCTTCGTCGCCAATCGGGTAGAGGTAGAGCAGCATCACGTAGCCAGGTTGGCCGGTGACAGCGAGGAAGTGGCGGAACTTGCCGCTGTGCCCATCCCAGTTGAGCGGCTTTACCCAGATCGAGAAGGTGCCTTGGCGGGTGTCCAGATTGCCGGGAATCGAATAGCTGCACCGCTCGCCGCGCTCCAGGCGCAGGCCCGTGCCCTTGATGCCCTCGGCGGAGCGCAGGTCCAGCCCCACCGCCAGCGACGAGCGCGGATCGCCCTGGGCCACGTCGGCGTTGGTGGTGAGCGTGTCAAACGAGGCGTGGAAGAGCAGCCCAGGAGGAACGGCCGCGATGGCCCCGGAGCAGCCGATGCCCAGCAGCGCCAGCGCCGCGAGGGCAAGCGAGACCCAAGGAGAGCGAGGGAGCATTGGCGAACCGCCTTTCGGAATGTGCCGGCTGCGCGGGCGCACCCGGCGCGGGTAGCCGTAAACGACTACCCTGCCAAAAGGGCAAGCCGGCTGGAAGCCGGCTCAGGAGCGTCCTTCAGGGTGCTTGTTCCCAGAACAGAGGCGTCGTTTACGGCGCCCCGAACTTGCGCTCGGCACCTGACACCTAACACCTGACACCTAACACCTGACACCTGGCATCGCTGGCCGTGGCTGGCGTGGGCAGGTGGCCCGTGTTGCCATCTGGATTCTGGGGGATCGCTTCGCTCCCGGCACCGTGGATGCCTGCCGGGTTACCGCCTGTGGATGAAGGGCCGCAAGATGTTTGGTTGGAGGTGCTCCCTTGGGGCCGCCGCGGTGCTCCTGACCTGCCAGGCAGCGGCGGCGGCGGTCACGCTGCGGATCGAGGCGGAGCAGTGTACGGTGGCCGGCCGTTCACAGCGGCACGGCGTCGGCAGCGCCAGCGGCGGCACGGCGCTATGGACCTTCGGCGGGCAGCTCACCTGGGATGCGATCACCCCCGCCGGCCGCTACCGGCTTCTGCTGAGGGTGCGCGCCGGGGCAGATGTCGACCGCGAGTTGGGGGTGCGCGACGAGCCGCGCTACTCCGCCACGGTGGATGGCCGGCCGGTGGCACTCCGGCTGGTGCCGGGCAGCCTGGTTTACGACAGCGATGACGACAACTGGGCCTGGCTGGCCGGGGATGCCGACGACCTATCCGCCGGGTGGCACCGCGTTCAGTTTAGCTCCACCTGGCACTACGGACGCTGGGACGTCTTCGTGCTTACCCAGGACGAGCAGTTCACGCCTGCCGCTCGGCCGCCGTTTGGTGAGGCGACGCCTCCCGATCTGAGCCTGTTGAGCCCGACGGAGCGGCAGCGCTATCAGGGTTTCACCCTGTGGGCGGCGCCCTTGGAGGCGAACTGCCCGCCCGACGCGCGCCCGGAGGAGGCGGACACGGTCTCCCGCGTGGCGCTGCTGGCGTGCCGGGGCGAGCGCGCCGCCGCGGCGATCAACGTGACCAACTGGCTCGATACCGCGGTGCGTTTCCAAGCCGGCGTGGAGTTCGCCGCTCCGAAGGGCACCCGGGTGGCCGGGGATGTGGTGTCGCTGCGGTACGCGGTGCCGCTGCCTTCGCCCGGGGAACCGATCGCCGATGCCCTCCCGGAGCTGGACGAAGCAGGCCTGGTGACCGTTCCGGCGGGCGAGACGCGCCAGCTTTGGGTGGAGGTGGATACCCGGCGCCTCTGGGCGGGGCGCTACGAGTGGCGGCTGCGGGTGCGCCCCCTCGACGCGCCGCGGCGCTGCGAGGCCCAGACCTTCACCATCGCCTTGCGGGTGGCCCCGGCGACGCTGCCGCGCCAGCACCCACTGCCTTTCTTCACCTGCGAGTACGACGCCGAGCCGCTAGGCATGGAAGCAGACATGCCGGCGCACTGGGTGAGCCTCTACCACAACTGCAGCCTCCCCTCGCCGGCCGATCCCCGGCCGGACTTCTCCAAGATGGATCGGTTGGTGCGCCGCAAGCTGGGCCTGGCCGGCGCGCGCGGCATCTACTTCGAGCACTGGTGGTTCCGGCTGGATGACTCCTGGAAAAACCCGGCACAGCGCGCCGCCTGGGTTCGCGGCACGCGCCGCTGGGCGCAACACGTGACCCGCGACCTTGGGCTGCGCTACGACCAGTTCGTCTTGCATATCTACGATGAGCAGCGCGGCGCGGCAGTGGACGACTTCCTGGCTGCCCGGGAGATCGTGCGCGAGGCCGATCCGCGCGTTCGGGTGGACGTGACCCTCCCGGCCGGCATCACCCTTGCCGAGGTGCGCAAGATGAAGGACGCGGCGGATGTCTGGTGCCCGTTTATGTCGCTGCTGGAAGACGCGGAGATCATGGCGTTTCTGCGCGGCACCGGCAAGCCGATCTGGCCCTACCACTGCGCCGAGGACAAGCGTTACTGGCCGCCGGCCCACTATCGCCGCTGGCCGTGGCAGCTCTACCACGCGCGCGCGGATGGCATCTTCCTGTGGACCTACCTGCGCGCCGACCCGTGGGATGGTCACCTGTGGGACGGCGGCATGGTCTTCCCGGGTCCGCGCGGCGTGGTGCCCTCCCGGCGGTGGAACCTGCTGCGCCAGGGCCTGGAAGACTGGCTGCTGCTGCAGGCGGCGGAGCGCGCCGGCCATGGCGCCGTGGTGCGGCAGGCCGTCGCCGCCGTGCTGCAGGCGGCGGAGCCAGGCCCGGTGATGCGTCACTGGCACGACCGGCTGGTGACGCTGCTGGACGCCCGGGGCGCAAAGCGGTGAAGGCCCGTGTCGCGCGGTGGGCGGGGGCCAGGAGGACGAGCGGTGCCGGCGACGAACAGGAGCGGAACGGTGCGCGTGGGCGGGATGGAGCGCGGAAATTAGTTGCGGGAGAGACGGCCGGGCACCGTCTCCCCCGCACTTGTTTTAATCTTCGGCAGGGGATCATGTGGGCATTAGTAAGATCAGCAGGCCTGGCATTAGGGAAACGTAAAGGCGCGGCGGATGCAGCCACGGGCAGGCGCCGCGTGGGCGGGCTGCTGGCCGGCTTGGTCGTGGTTGGGCTGGTGGCAGGCGCCGGGGGGCAGGGTGCCGGAGCACCGGCGGAGAGGACAGCGATGACGTCCGAGGAAAGGTTCCGGTTGGTGGTGGGGCCGGTGGGGCCGAACAACCCGCGCAACAGTGAGGCGGCGATCGTCGCCCTGCGAGACGACCGTCTGCTGCTGGGCTGGACCGAGTTCTACGCCAGCGATGGCGCCGACCATGGCCCCGCGCGGTTGGTGGGCCGCGTCTCTGCCGACGGAGGGAAGACGTGGGGCGATAAGTATACGCTGGTGGAGAACGACGGCGGCTGCAACGTGATGGAGGTGAACTTCCTCCGTCTCCGCAGCGGCGCGCTCGCCCTCTTCTACTGCCAGAAGAACTCCGAGGACCGTGACTGCCGGGTGATGATGCGCGTCTCCACCAACGAGGGGCGCAGCTTCGGGCCGGCCAAGCAGCTTTCGCCCGCCGGCAAGTACACCGGTCTCACCAACGGGCGCAGCCTGCGCCTGCGCTCTGGCCGTATTCTGCTGGAGGCCTGGGAGGGCGGCGATAGCTTTTGCTACCTTTCGGATGATGACGGCCAGACGTGGCGCGAGGGTGGCCGGGCGAAGCCGGCGGGCGGCCCGAGCTACGAGCCGGCCTGCATCGAGCTAAAGGACGGGCGCGTG
>JAAZEB010000003.1 GCA_012512505.1 Armatimonadota bacterium
CCCACACCGCGATCGGCCCCACCCAGAGGCTCCACGGCACCCGCGGCGGATGCACCCCCTCATACATCCCTTTGATGACTGCCGGGTCGTGTACCGCGGCCCAGGAAGGAATGAGCTGCTGCGCCTCGGCCAGCCGGTTGCCGGACTGGGCAAAGTAGAACGGCGTGGTGATCAGCGTCAGCAGGTAGCGCGTCATCCCCGGGCAAAAGACCGAGGAGGCGACGCAGAGGAAAAAGAAGATGAAGATCAACTCGCCGCGCGACAGGGGTCGCCCGCTGCGGCGCAGCACCCGGTTCAGCCCCAGCAGCAGCACCAACCCCGCCACCGCCGGGATCGTCGGCACGCTCTCTGAGGTGTAGACCACGCGCGACACGATCTCCGACTCGCGAATCCACACCCCCGCCAGTGCCGCCAGCGCCACGGCAATCGCCAGCGACCGGCGCGTGACGGCACCGACCGCGCCGGCGGCCTGCCCTATGGCCCTCTCGGAGGCCAGCCCCCGTTCCTCGGAGCCGATCGCCATCGCCTGCCCTCCCTGCCGGACGCGCGGCGGCACGGGCGCCCAGCGCGTTCCTGAAGTTCGCGCCAGAGGCCCCGCTGCCTGCCACGATTCCTATGGCTGCTTGGGGGTGGCGAACAGGCGGTGGGAGAGACGGCCGGCGCACCGCTGCCAGGCACGCGCGGCGGTGAAGTGCGGGCGCAGCAGCGTGCGCGCTGTCTGGGCGCCGGCGCCGGCCAACCGACAGAGCGCCCAGCGGGCCAGGCGGCGCTCGCGCCGGGCCTCATCCCCTGCGACGCTGCACAGGCGGGCGCGGTCTCGCCACAGCAGGTAGAGGGTGCGCCGGCGCTGGCTCCAGGTCAGCGGCAGGGCCACCAGCGCCTCCGCGTAGACCTGGCAGGCTACCGCGAGCTGCTTGCGGCACTCCTGCGACAGGCTCTCATCGTGGACGCGGTAGAGGTAGAGCGGCTCAGGCACGTAGGCGTAGGTGTGCCCCTGGCCGAGGAGGCGCAGCCACAGGTTGCAGTCCTCATGCAGCCACAGGTCGGCGCGGAAGCCGCCGGCGTGCAGCAGCGTTTGCCGGCGGGCCAGGATCCCCACGTAGGGCGTGTTGTCATCCAGGAAGCGGTCCAGGTCGCGCTCGCCGGCCGGCCCGGTGGAAGGCTGCAGGCGGCCATAGCGGCGCGCTCCGTCCCACAGCCAGGCCGCCGAGATCGCGAACGCCGCCCGGCTGGAGGCCTGGCTCAGCGCGCTCATCAGGGCAGCTACCCGCTCTGGCTCCAGTTCATCATCGGCATCGAGGAAGGTGACGTACTCGCCGCGGGCGTGGAGCAGGCCGGTGTTACGGGCGGTGCTCGGCCCGGCGTTCTCCTGGCGCAGGTAGCGCACCCGCGGCGCGAACGACTGGGCCACTGCCGCCGTGCCGTCGGTGGAGCCATCATCGATGACGAGCACCTCGATCTGGGGGTAGGTCTGTCGCAGCGCCGAGTGGAGGGCGCCGGCCAGGTAGGCCTGGGCGTTGTGCGCCGGGATGATGATGGTGACTAGCGCGGGCTGGGGGCCGCGGCCTGGCGCTGCCCGGGTCTCGGCCCCGCTCAGGTCCGGATTGTCGAGCAACATGGCGCCTCCTCTCCATGGACGCTGTCGGGCAGCCCGGCCGAGGTGCCGCTGCCCGTCTGTTCTGGCACCGCCCATTCAGGGGCTGGCGCCCGGGCCGGGAAGCCTGCACGAGGGGTGCCAGTCGCACGCTCCCTGGCAGCAAGAGGAGAATCGCGCGCGCCGGCCAACCGGTACCCCGGAGAAACGGCGGAACCGGTGAGTGGCCGGCCTGTGCAGCGGCCCGTGAGGGAGCATGCAGCAAGGAAAGGCGAGCGCGTGGCGGCCGGGCGCGCAGCCCGGCGGAATGCCCTGGTGCCCTCCGCGGTGGCCATGGAGGCGATGGCTCGCGGCCGCGCTTCCGCTGCTCCTGGTCGCCCCGGCGTGCGCCGGGGCCGACGCGGCGCACGCCGGCCGCTCCTGGTCGCCCGCTCTGCTCCGCGCGGCGGCGCCGTGGCGCGACCGGATGAACGAGGCGATCGTCACCGCCGGCGACGACGGCCTGCGCGTGGCGATCGCGCCCGGCCGCGATTGGGCGATCGCCGCCGTGCCGGACGTGCGGCTCCCCACCAACACCGGCGCGATCCGGGTGCGCGTGCGTGCCCTGGAGGGCGGCGGCCGGTGGTTGATGCGCCTCTATGGTGATCTGCGCGGCACCGGCACCCACGGCAGCCTCGGCGCCTTCGAGGGCATGACCAGCCGCGGCACGAAGACGCTGATCCTCGACCCCCGGCTGCTGCGCCTGGCACACCGGCCGCTGCTGCAGGTGCAGCTTGGCCTGGAGGGCCCGCCGGGCGCCGCGGTCCTCTTCCAGTCACTGGAGTTTCTGCCGGGGCCACGGCGGCGCCCGACCCCCGCCATCCCCGGCCAGCGCACCTTGGAAGCCGTGGCGCTGATGCCCAACCACCCGCACCCCTTCCGGCTGCTCGACTGGCGCGCCGTGGCACACGGCTTCGACCGCCTGGCGTTCGACTTTGCCGCCCGCGGCGAGCACCTGCCGCTGATCTGGCTAGACGACTCGCGCGTCAACAGCGACCAGCCTGCGTTTGGCCTCTTCAGCTACGTCGGCGACACGCGCCAGGGTGGCAGCAACCACGAAGCGATCACCGGAATGGGGGCGGTCCTTGGCGCCACCATTGCCGGCATCGACAAACGCCGGCAGGCGCACGACTACGTTCGCCTGTGCGAGGCCTACTACAACACCCGCAACGGCAGCCACCTTGTGCTCAACCGGATGGATGCCGAGACCGGCCACTCCTTCTGGTACGAGATCTGGCCGCACATCCTCTTCTATGCCCTGACCGACCGCTACCCCGGCACCGGACGGATGGAGGCGATCCTGCGCGCTACCGCCGACCGCTGGGCCGAGGCCTGCCGGGTGATGCGCGGTGATGGCGACGTGCCGGACCTCGACCACACCGCCTTCGATTTCCAGCGGATGCGCCCGGTCGATAACGGCCGCTGGAAGGAGCCCGATGCCGCGGCGGGGATCGCCTGGCTGGAGTATGTCGCCTGGACCCGCACCGGCAACCCGGAGTACCTGGCCGCCGCCGAGGGCTGCCTCCGCTTTCTGGAGCGGCGTCGGCCGAACCCCTATTACGAGGTACTGCTTCCCTGGGGCGCTCTGACGGCCGCCCGCGCCAACGCCGAGTTGGGCCGCCGTTACGACCTCCACAAGCTGCTCAACTGGTGCTTCGGCGTCAGCGACTGCCGCGGCGGTTGGGGCGTCACCGTTGGTCGCTGGGGCCGCTACGATTGCCACGGGTTGGTCGGCAGCATCGACAACCGGGGCGGCTACGCCTTCGCGATGAACACCTTCGCGCAGGCCGGGGCGCTGGTGCCGCTGGTGCGCTATGATGCCCGCTACGCGCGCGCCATCGGCAAGTGGATGCTGCACCTGGCCACTGCCGCCCGCCTCTTCTACCCCAAGGAACTGCCGGCGGATCACCAATCGAGCGCCTTCTGGCAGGGTGACCCGGAGGGGGTGATCGCCTATGAAGGCCTGCGCCGGGAGTGGAATGGGAAAAGCCCCGTCGCCATGGGCGACCCGCTGGCGATGCAGTGGGGGCCTAAAACCGACCTGAGCCTCTACGGATCCGCCCTGGCCGGCTTCCTCGGCGGGATCGTCCGCCGCACCAACCATCCGCAGATCCTGGCGCTCGACTGCCTGGCCACCGATTTCTTCCCGGGCGCCTACGGCGAGGCGCCGACGAAGCGCGCCTACCCAACGACGCTCTACTACAACCCCTACCGTACCGCCCGGCAGGTGGCAATCACGGTTGGCCCTGCGCCTTGCGACCTGTACGACGCGGTCACCCACCGCTTCCTGCGGCGCGGCGTTCAGGGGACGACGTACTTCCGCCTGCTGCCGGATCGGGCCGCGGTGGTGGTCGCCGTTCCGGCGGGGGGCGCGGTCACCCACGAGGGGCAGCGCCTGCGCGTGGCGGGCGTGGTGATCGACTTCCAGGCCGGCAGCGAGTGAGCGCGCCAGAGCGCGCCCGGAGCGCAGTGACGAAAGGAAGCACGACACGATGAGAACGGCATACCAAATCGCCGTGCCGCTGCTGGCGGCCCTATGCGGGTGGTCGCCCGCGGGCGCGGCGGTGCGGCCGGCAGACCAGCCGGTGCGCCACTTCCCCTTTGGCGTCTACTGGCCGTGGGAGCGAACGGCGGGCATCGCGCGCAACGCCGGCGTCGATTCCTGGACGTTCGTGCGCCAGACGTGTCGGCTGCTGAAGCAGGAGGGCGTCGATACGATCTGGCTGGTGAATATCGGCGTGGACGACACGAAGCGGCTACTGCAAATCACCCGGCCGCTGGGGCTGAAGATCCTGCCTGGCCTCGCCGAGTTGGAGCCGCGCAACCGCCCCGAGACGGCCGCGGTGAAGGTCGACGACCCCGACTCGCTGGAGCGTGCCCTGGCCTACTATCGGCGGACGATCCCCACGATCGTGGAGGCCATCGGCGACGACCGCAGCGGGGTGCTGGCCTGGGTTCTCGGCGACGAGCCAACCGGCGGGGCGGTGGTTCTGCTAGAAGAAATGCGGCAGCTCTTTGCCGCGGCGGATCCCGGGCGGCCGGTGCTCACCGTTAGCATGTGGCACACTACCCCGGAGGTGATCGACAAGACGCGCCTGATGACCCTCTGCATGGACCTCTACCCGTTCTTTGGGCCCCGGAGCCCGAACGGCCCGCACACGCCGGAGGCCTCGACGGCCTTCTACACCAACAACCTGCAGAAGATGGTGGAGGCCGCTGGCCGTGACGGGCGCGTCGGCTGGGTGATGCCTCAGTGCTACGGGGAGGTGTGGGGGCCGTGGGAGCTGCGCGCCGACGGCACCGGGGTGGCGCTGCCGGGCGCCTACTGGCACTGGCGCATGCCGACACCCGCCGAAGTGCGCTGGCAGGTTTGGGAGGGGCTGCGCTGCGGGGTGAAGGGAGTCCTCTTCTTCGTACTGCTCGGCAACGCCCAGGGAAGCCCGGGTGCCCAGCCGGTGGAGGAGGCCAGCGTCGCCGCCGTGCTGATCCGCGAGCCAACGCCGGTGGGCCCCGATGCCCTGCTCGATTACGTCGGCCGCCCCACGGAGCAGTTCCGCGCCGCCGCCAGCCTCTTCCGCCGGCTGGCGCCGCACCGCAACCTCCTCCGGCGCCTGCGCCCCACCAGCGAAGAGCTGCTGACCGCCAACGGTGCCGCGGTGGGCTGCTTCCAGGACCCCACCACGGGCGTTCACTACGCCGTGGTGGTGAACCGGGACCTGGCCGCGCCGCGCACCGTTCGCCTGACGCCCGGCGCCGGGATTGGCCGGCTGGATGACGTGCTGGCCAAGAAGCGCCTCCCACTGCGCGCGGCCGGGGAGCAGCGCGCGGCCAGCATGCGCCTCGCCGCCGGCGAGGGCTGCCTGCTGAAGCTGCTGCGGTAGGACCGCGTAGTCGCCGCGCGGGGCACGGCGCCATCCGGCAGCAAACCGCCTCGGAATGGAAAGGAACTATGCCTGACTACACCGTGCTGCTCCTTGCCGGCGCGGCGCTGGCGGCCGGCTGGACCGCCGTGAACGCCGCGCCGGCCGACCTTGCCGCGTCGCTGCTGCCGCCGCCCCGGCAGCTCATCCCGGGGGAAGGAAGCCTGCTGCTAGCGGGACGGCGCCTGACCGCCCGCCTGCCGGCCGGCGACGCACACTCGGCCTGCCGGGAAGTGGTGCGGGCAGCCTTGCGTACGGCCGGCGCCAGGGCCGTGGCTGGCGGGGATGCAGACGGCGATGCCTTCATCCTGGGTGAAGGGGCACCGCTTCCGCCGCTGCCGGAAGAGGGGATTGCCGCGCAGGGCTACGTGCTGGCGGTGGGTCCGCGCGGCATCGCTGCCCGCGGCGCCTCGCCCGCCGGGTTGCTGCACGCCGCGCAGACGCTGCGGCAACTGGCACGGCTGGCCGGCGGCCGGTTGCCCTGCCTTGCCGTGCGCGACAGCCCGGCAATGCGCCTGCGCGGCCTCTACATCGAGGGGGGGCAGGAGCGCTTCGGGCGCGTCGTGGCGAAGGAGTACCTCCTGGAGCAGATCCGTCGGCTCTCCGAGCTGAAGATGAACCTGCTGGTCATCGAGTGCTACAATCTCTTTCCCTTCCCCTCCTTTCCGGCGTGCGCCGACGCGGGCACCCTCTCTGCCGATGACTGCCGCGAGATCATGGCGGAGGCAAAGCGCTGGCACGTGACGATCGTGCCGTCGCTGCAGACGCTGGCCCAGGCCTCCGAGCTGGTGTGGGGCTGCGATGCCGGCGCTTCCTACCGCGAGGTGACGGCCCCCGGGCTGACGTGCCCCTCTAACCCGGACCTGTATCCCTTCATCAAGGGCCTCTATCGCGACCTGCTCACCCTCTTCGACCAGGCGCCGCTGATCGGCGTTGGCTGCAGCGAGATCGACATGCAGTGGCAGGGGCGCTACTGCCCGCGCTGTCAGGCGCGCGTGGATGCCGGCGAGACGGTGCGGGATCTGCTGCTCGGGCACGCGGAGAAGTGCATCGCCGCCGTGCAGGACGTGTCGCGGGAGCTGGGCCGGCCAATCCGCCCGATGATTTGGGGCGACGAGTTCTACATGTACGGCCCTGGCAAAGATTGGGTCGGCCTGGAGCGGATTTCGAAAGAGACCATCGTCGGCTTCTGGAAGTACTGGCCCGATTACGCCGGCATCGCGGGGTTGATGCGGCGCGGCTACGACGTGCTGGGCATCTCCGCGATCTACAACCACTGCTTCTACCTGACCGACCTCTCGCCCGAGGACCCTCCCAAGTCGTGGCCGAGCATGGAGCAGACTGGCACCCGCAACATCGCTGACCTGGTCGCCGCCGCCACCGCGGCCGCGCGGGCGCACCCCGAGCGCGAGTTCCTTGGCGTCGCCACCGCGTCGTTCTCCAAGCATCGCTTGCGCGCGTTCGACACGCTCTGGCACGGCTTTGCTCTCAACGGCCACTGTACCTGGAGCGCCCCCGAACGCCCGATGGAGCATTACCTGCCGGCATTCACCCGTGCCTTTGCCCGCCACTACTATGATGCCCGCACCGACCGGGCCGCCGCCACCCTCGCCGCCGCCTACGAGCGTCTCGACCGCTGCAAGTCGCAACTGGAGCGGGCCAATCAGACGCTGCATGATGTCGTGGGGGTCTACGATACTCAGGAGGCCGGCTACCTGGGCAACACGCTGGTGGAAGCCTGGCGGCTTTGCCGAGAGCATCTCGACGCGGAGGGCCGGCCCGGGGAGGAACTGGCGCGGATCCAGGAGGCGGCCGGCAGAGTGGTGAAGGAAGCGACCGCCGTGGCGCGCCGGCTGCGGGCGCACCGGAGCGCGGTCGGCCGGCAGGCGGAGCTGGACGACCTTTGTCTGGCCGCGGAGAAGATCGCCAACCACGCCGAGCGGCAGATCTTGCTGGTGGAGGCATGTGCGGCCACGGCACGGGCGGCCAGGCTGCCGGTGGCGGCAGCGCGGGAGGAGATGGCGCGCCTGGCCCGCCGCTGGCGGCTACACCAGGGCAAGGTGGAGGCGATCCAGAAGCTGGTTGCTCCCCTCTACACGCGCGGCGATCCGTGCGGCTACGCGGCGTTGCTGGGCGATGTGGCGATGATCACCCAACACCTGGCGCGCCTGGCGCAGGAACCACCGGCGGAAGAGCAGCCGGCGGGAGAGCTACTGCTGGAGGAACCTTTCTCCGACCTCGATCCCGGTCGTTGGGAGGTGCTGGGCCAGCCCGCCGTTGCTGCCGGATGCCTGGAGACGCGTGCCCCCGGCGGCTGGGGCAACTACTGCGGCGTGCTCAGCCGCGAGGCGTTCCTCCTCGATGAGCAGCGCCCGCTGGTGGTGGAGTACACGCTGACTCCCGTGGTGATCGGAGTGGACAGCCAGCTCTTCGCCGCGGCGGAGCACGGCCGGGAGATCGCCTTCCGGTTCGCCATTGCCGGGAACACCAACCGGCTGTTGCTGCACACGCGCTCGGCGGTCGCCCTACCAGACGGCTGGATTGATGCCGGCGCCGGCTGGAAGCACCGTGCCTCCAGCCCGGTGCTGCGGGCGGGCCAAACCTACCAGGTGCGCGCCGAGATCACCCGCCGCGGCTTCCGCGTGCGGGTGCGCCTGGCCGGTCAGGACCCCTGGGACCTGCCGTTCTGGGACAGTCGCGTGGTGCCGATGGACAGCCTGGAGCGCACTCGCCTCCTCTTTGCCGACGTGGAGCCAGAGGGCGGGCAGGGCGCCTCCCGCTGGGGCCAGATTCGCATCACGCGGGCGCCATAGCCGGCGCCCGGGGCTACAGCCGGCGCTCGCGCACCAACGCCTGCTTCAGCGCCTGGTACGCCTCCTCCACGCGGGCCTCCTGCTGGCGGGCCTGCGCCTGCCGCGCCGGGTCGTCGGCGTGGTGCTCGGGGTTCCAGCGCTCCTTGAGGCGCCGGTAGGCGTGCTCGACGCGCTCCATGCCGGAGCCGGCGGGGAGCCCGAGGGTGGCGTAGTGGGCCGCCAGCGGGTCTGGTGTCGTGGCAAGCGGTTCGGCGGTCGGGGGGTCGGGTAGGGGCGCGTGGACCTCGGGGGGCGGGGCCGTGCGGCCAGGGGAGGGGAGGGACAGCCGCGCCTCGATCTCTGCCTGTGCCTGGGCGCGCGCCTCCGCTTCGGCAATCGCTTCGTTCAGCCGGCGCTCGTCCGGCTCAGGGCGGCGCAGCGAGTCGCCCACCGAGCGTCGCAGGCCGCGCATCACTCGCCACCACCGCTTGTTCATCCCCATCGGATCCTTCCCTAGCTACGACCGGCTATCCCAGCGGCGGAGCAGCTCGCGGAACTCCTCACGCACGTCCTCGGTGCCACCGGGAGCGGGCAGCCCCTCGCCCCCAGCCGCCTGCCGGATCCGGGCCAGCTTCAGCTCTTGCAGCCACTCCTGCAGGATGTCCAGCCCATCGGTGTCGAGCTGCTCGATCAGGGGCCGAATCGCCTCCAGCAGGTCATGCCGCTTCACCAGGTCGCTCATCGGCGTTCCTTCCGTCCGGTTTGCACCACCGGACCGTAACCGTCTTTCATCTCCACTCGCCCCCGGGCGATGACCCGGTGCCCCTGTGTCGGCACCGCGCGGTCGGTGAAGACCACGATCTCGCCGCTCCCATCATCAAGCCGGTAGACCCCGCCGCCCGCCGGCGGCAGGTCAAAGGAGGGAACCACGGTGCCCCGCACGATCACCAACCGGTTGGCAAAGCGCTCGGGATCGGCCAGGATCTCTCCCACCGGCACCGGCCGCGGGAGCTTCCACCACCCCAGCAGGCCGGCGGTCACCAGCGCCACGCCGATCACCACGACCCCCACCGGGCGGTTCCCGCCGCGTCTTCTCATGCGGTGCCTCTTTCCCTATACCCGGTGCCTTACCTGTTTTTCGCGGCCGTGGACGCCGCCGCGGTGCCCGGGATCTTCAATGAGAAGGGTGGCGCCGTGCCAGCGCTGACGGTCACCGGTGTCTCCGCCGCCAGTGCCGCCAGGGGCAGTGGCAGCCGGACCTCTCCCCGAGCATCGGTTGTTCCCTCGGCGGTCTGCGGGCCTTCGCCGGTCGTGTAGGCAAGCGTCAGTGTGGCCTCGGGCACGGCGTTGCCGTAGGCATCCACCACCCGGGCACGCACGGTGCCACTGCCGTTGGCGGCCGGCTCCAGGGCCGCGGTCACCCGGGCCGGCGGGCCCGCCACGGTGATCACCTCGGCCCGCGCCAGGTGCTGTCCGGTGGAGAAGCTCACCGCTCCGGGGCCGGCCCGCATCCCCAGCAGGGTGCCGTCTTGGGTCAGCCGGCCGATCTGTCCCTCCAGCGCCCAGGTGACGGCATCCTCCGGCAGCTCCTGCCAGGTGCCGTCTGGCTGGCGGCGGGCCGCCCGGAAGCGCACCGGCGAGCCGGCGGTGATGGCGATCCGGCCGTCGGCGGCGACGGCGCCCTCCGGCGGCAGGAGGGCCAGCTCGCCCTCCTCGGCCGGCGATGGCTCCTCCGTGAATATCAGCACCGCGTTCGCCACCAGGCGCTGCGTTCCTTGAGAGGGAGAGTTCACCACCACATTGCGGAGCGCGAACGTGGTCGAGCCGCCTCCGTCGAGGTTCATCGCCTCCACCGCCCCCTCGGCGCGGAGCCACTCCGCCAGCTCCGCCAGGGTGACCCCGCCGCTCAACAGCGGCTGCCGCCCATCCACGGCGACCAGAAGCAGCTTGCCGTCGCGGGTGAGGGCGATGGCACTGCGCGGGTTGCGGCCGTTCAGCACGTCCGGGCGGAACTGCTCCGGGTTGCCGCCGAGGCAGACCTCGCCGTTCTTGATCAGGCGCGGGCCGCCCCCCACCGCTTGCCAGACTTCGTTCCAGCTCTGGCCCCCCTCGCCGATCAGGTTGATGCGCAGGCTCACCGCGTCGGCGGTGTTCACCGCGCGGAGGAAGTTGGCGGCCGCGCCGTGCCCGGAGAGGACGAAGCCCTCGGGGGGAATCGGGGTGCTCGCCCGCCCGGGGCGGATCTCGGAGACGGTGCCGGTGACCGCGACGCCGGCGCGCACCGGCCCGCTGGGCCACTCCACCGCCACCTCCACCCCGGCGGCGTTGGCGCCGGTGTTGCTGCCGTAGCGCGGGGTGTAGACGATCAGTTCGTTGGCGCCGCGCGCCCGGTTTATCCCTTTCACCGGGAAGGAGCGCCCGCCCACGCTCACGGTGGCCTCCAGGCGCACCGGGCCCCAAAGGGTGCGGCCGTCGCGCGTCAGGCCAAAGGCACAACGGTTGGGATAAGGCTCACTCAGCAGCTCGCCATCCGTGATCTGCAGGCCGAGCGGGTCGCCGTTGCCGAAGTAGTCGCCGTTGATGGCCGCCAGCGCTCCCCGACGCAGCGCCAGCTTGCCAACGGCCTCCCGGCCCTTCGTCACGTCGGGGGTGATCAGGACATCTTTGCCCGGCCACACCTGCAGGCGCCAGCCAGGCTGCCGCAGGTCGGCGCGCAGCACGTTGACCACCAGGGGATGCGGCGGCGCTTCCCGTACCACCTGCTGGTGCTGGATCCCCGGTGCCACCTGCCGCGTCACCCGCCGTTCGATGGGTGGCGCGGAGGCCGGCGCCGCCGGTGTCTCCGGGGCGTTCTCGGCCGCGGCCAGGGGGAGGGGTACCGCCGGGGCCGCCAGGAGGGCTGCCAGGAGTAGCCGCCGCCCGCGAGGCGCCAAGGTTGGGGTCAGCCTGAGCAATGAGCGGTAGGCAAAGCGGATACGTTTCGCTGGGGATGGGTGGATCGCTGCCAACACCTTGGGGGCCAATCTCCTCTCCGGATAGGTTACCCTATGCCGGATCATAACAGATTGGCTGCTGGGAAGTCAACGCGGGGAAGCGGCGTGGGGGGAGAAGGGCAGCGGTGCATGGGAGCATCCCGGGCGCGCCTTCCCAAGACGCTCCCATGCATGCCCTGAGTTTCTCGAGCGGTCCGGTGTGTCGGCGGCGACGGCGAGACGATAGCAACTACGCAACGCCTGGTGGGTCCTTCCACTCACGCCTACCATCTGGCAGCCCCCCGGCGGCCCCTAGCCCGCATACTCAACAGAAGTGCGCGGGTTCGCGGCCGGCCGCGGTGCTGCCCCCACCCGGGAACAGCCGCGTTGCCACTCATCCCTTCCGCGCGTGCCAACCACACACTCCAGAGTAGATCACCTACCCCCTCGCCATGCGGCACGCCGGACGAACACCGGATTCGAGAAGGAACAAGGGCCCGCTGCCGGACGGCCGAGTTCCGGCTGCGAGCCCTTGTAGCAAAGGCTAGCTCGTCGGCCCTTCGGCAACCCGGCTGTCATATCGGCGCCGCCAGCGACAGCGGTGGAGACGGTGCGCCCGCTCCTGTTTCCCGGCGAATAGCGGCAGCCGACGTAGACCCGTTGCTTTGCGCCCCCTCGTTTCCTCGGGTTTGCCTTTTCGGGGTTCCCCCCCTCGCCCCCGTTGTGGGGCCAGGCGGGTTCTCCATCCGAGCCTGTCATCTCTGAGACGAGGATGCCCCACGCTTTGTTCCATTGCCGCGAGGGTGGTTCACTCTGGCACGCGCTGTGCCGTCATCGTGGTGAGAGGGGCGCCGGCATCTTGGGCGTCGGGGTCTGGCCCGCGCGCGTAAGCCGCGGCGCGGTTGGGTAACCAGGCCAACAGCGGAGCCACGTTTTCCCAGGGGAGGATTGACACGGTGACCAGCATCCAGTCGGCAGTGGCGATGCCGCCCGATGCCCAGACGGAGCAGGGTGGCGAGAAGGCGAACACCGGGCGCCGGCCCTTCATCCTCTGCTCGCGGCACCTGGAGCAGCGGCGGGAGTGGGTAAACCTGCCGGAGGGAGAGCAGAAGCAGCGCGAGCACCAGCGCCTCTTCCGGGCGGTTGCTTTCTGCCCGGAGTGTCAGGAGTTGTCCTGGAGCGGCCAGCCGCCGCCGCCCCAGCCGGAGCCTCAGCCGCAGCAGCAGGCCCCGGACACCTACTCCTGGTGGCGCGATGTCATGGGCCAGCCCTGATCGGCTGCTCTGCAAGATCTATCAACGAACCAACGGGGCAGCCTGCCAGGCGCACCGCTGGCGCAGTTGCAGAGCTTTAGCCGCCGCGCGCCCGGGCCTCCTGGCGGAAAGCATCGAGGACCACCAGGCCGGCGGGCGTCTTCACGTACCAGTGCTCCCAGCCGTTGCAGGCCAGGCGGCCCGCCGCCAGGGCGCCGATCTG
This sequence comes from Armatimonadota bacterium, assembly GCA_012512505.1. Taxonomy (GTDB): domain Bacteria; phylum Armatimonadota; class JAAZEB01; order JAAZEB01; family JAAZEB01; genus JAAZEB01. Next base: position 12,794 of record JAAZEB010000003.1, read on the forward strand.
GTGGATCGAGCCGGTGGCGTCGCCCAGGCGCAGGCGACCATCGGGCAGCACCTCGGCCACCCGCTCTTCCGCCCGGTCGAGGTAGAGCCGGGTGCCTGGCGGGATGGCGCCGGAGGCAACAAGGGTGGCGAACGGCACGCGCGGCAGCCGCCGTCGCTCCGGCTGCTCCTCCGGCAGCGGTTCGACCGGCACCGCGGCGATGCGCTGGCGGGCGGCGGCGATGTAGCGCGCGTCACGCTCGATGCCCACCCAGTGCCGCCCCAGCCGCCGCGCCACCGCGCCGGTGGTGCCGGTGCCGAAGAACGGGTCGAGCACCACGTCGCCGGGGGAGGTGGTCGCCAGGATCACCCGCTCCAGCAGGGCTTCCGGCTTTTGGGTGGAGTGGACCTTCTGGCCATTCACCTGCAGCCGCTCCGCGCCGCGGCAGATCGGCAGCCGCCAGTCGCTGCGCATCTGCTTGCCGCCGTTGAGGTGCTTCATCAACTGGTAGTTGAAGGTATAGCGCCGCTGCCGGGCCGATTTCTTTGCCCACAGCAGCGTCTCGTGCGCGTTAGCGAAGCGCACGCCGCGGAAGTTCGGCATCGGGTTGGTCTTCACCCAGGTGATCTCGTTGAGGATCCAGTAGCCGAGGTCCTGGAGGATCGTTCCGACGCGGTGGATGTTATGGTAGGTGCCGATCACCCACAGCGTGGCGGTCTCTTTCATCACCCGCCGGCAGGCGCTCAGCCACTGGCGGGTGAAGGCGTCGTAATCGGCAAAGCTGGCGAAGGCATCCCAGGCATCGTCTACCCCCGCCACCCGGGTGAGGTTGGGCCGCCGCAGTTCCTGGTCGGGCAGTTGCAGGTTGTAAGGGGGATCGGCGAAGATGAGGTCCACCGACTGTTCCGGCAGCGTTTCCAGGATCTCACGGCAGTCGCCCTGCAGGATCGTATCGAGGGGCAAGGCGCCCGGGTCCTCCAATGACAAGGGCTAGGCTCCTCTCACGCCCGTCAGGCATCCGTTGCCTCCTGCTTCGCCGCGTCGGGGGGCAAATCCTGTTGCCAGGCGAACACCGGCCCTACCCTTAGGGAGGGATGCCGCGCCCGCCGTGGCGAAGTAGGCGATGGCGCCGACACCGCCCCAAGGCCCGGTCGGGCAACGCATCGCGGTAGGGGCGAAGCAACCGGCGGCCATGCAGGCGCACAGGCGCCAAGGTGAGACACGCCGGTTGTTTCGCCCCTACGAACCCTGACACCTGACACCTAACACCTAACACCTGGTACCCGCCATGACACCCAAAGAGAACCTGCTGCGAGTGCTCCGCTTTGACCACCCGGAGTACGTGCCGACCGGGATTCCGGCCTACTGCCTGAGCTACGTGGGTGCCGGCCACGAGGGCCTTGATGGCAGTGGCGGCGATGGCTCGCCCGCCGGCTCGCGCTGGCGCGACATCTGGGGCGTGGGCTGGCACAAGGAGCTGCCGGACGTCATGGGGATGCCCGAGGTCTGCCCGCTCGCCGATCTGCGCCGGGTGGACACTTACCCCTACCCCGATCCGTTGGACCCGCGCATCTGCGGCCGCATCCATGCCGACCCGATGGAGTTCGACCGCGAGCAGCTCTTCCTGGGCGGGGCACACCGCGACACCCTCTTCGAGCAGGCCTACATGCTGGTGGGGATGGAGAACCTGATGGTGGCCTTCTACGACCAGCCGGTGGCCGTGAAGGCGCTTCTCCACCGCATCATCGACTTCCACCTCGGCCTGGCGCGGCAGTACGTGGCGAAGGGGGTGGAGTGGGCGTTCGTGGGCGATGACCTGGGGCACCAGTCTGGACTGCTCTTCTGCCGCGCGATCCTGGAGGAGTTCTTCGTCCCCGAATACCGCCGCCTCTTCTCCTTCTACAAGGAGCACGGCGTGCGCCTCAGCTTCCACTCCTGTGGGCGCGTGCAGGAGATCCTCGACCTCTTCATCGACCTGGGCATCGACGTGCTCAACCCGGTGCAGGCAACCGCCAACGACCTCCCCCTGGTGCGTGCGCGCACGCTGGGCAAGATGACGCTGCAGGGCGCCATCCCCAGCCATGTGGTGCAGGAAGGGCCCGTCGAGCGCATCCGCGCCGAGGTGCGGGAGAAGATCGCGCTGCTGGGGCGCGACGGCGGCTATCTTTGCGCCCCCGATCAGGGCCTGCCGTTCCCGGCGGAGCACCTGGAAGCCTTCTCGCAGGCCGTGCAGGAGTTCGGCCGCTACCCGCTCTCCCTTGAGCCCTGATGCTGCGGCGCTGGCGGGTTCTGTCGCCATGGGTGCGCCAGGCGAGGGCCAGCCCGCCGGTATGGCCCCTCTCTACATCCATGGCAGGGAAGATCCGGTTGCATTCCTCGCCCGGTTGCGGTATACTCATCGTAGATACGTCGGGGGGGAGCAAGTTGATGCAGACACGTGTTCAGCAGTGGGGGAACAGCCTGGCGGTGCGGATTCCGAAGGCGTTTGCCCGGGAAGCCCAGATCGCGGCTGGTTCAGCGGTGGACATCTCCGTCGTGGACGGTAAGCTCGTTGTGGAGCGTGCTGCTGCGCCTCACTACTCTCTAGATGAGCTGCTGGCAGGCATCACGGACGACAACCTGCACGGGGAGTGGCACACAGGCCCGGCCGTCGGCGCAGAGGAGTGGTGAACTGATGGCCTACGTGCCTCACCGTGGCGATGTCGTTTGGATTACGCTTGACTCGCAGGCAGGCCATGAACAGGGCGGACGACGACCGGCCGTAATTCTGACGCCCGCTTCCTACAACGGACGGACGGGGATGGCGCTCTGCAGCCCGGTGACGACGAAGGTGAAAGGATACCCTTTTGAGGTGATCCTTCCGCCCGATCTGGAGGTCCGGGGCGCCATCCTGGCGGACCAGGTGAAGAGCCTGGATTGGCGCGCCCGCACTGCCGCACTCATCTGCAGCCTGCCCGATCGTGTCGTCGTCGAGGTCCTCGCCAAGCTGCGCGCCCTGCTCGCCGAGTAGCCGATAACGATCAGGACGCAGAGCGGCGTTGACGGAGTCCCCCGGTTGCGGCCGGGCGCAACCGGGGGATTGCGCTACGAGAGCTCGTCTAGCAGGGGCAGGTCCACGAAGGTGCCGGTATCGAGGGAGTGGCGGGCGCCGATGGCGATTGCCGCGCTCTCGAAGCCGGCGCGCAGGCCGGAGAGCGGCTCGCGGCCCTCGCGGCAGGCGCGGGCGAAGTCGGCCAGCAGGTCGTTGTCGGCGTTGCCGTGGCCGGTGTCGCCGCTGGGCTGCTCGCGCTTCCGTTCGCGCGTGTAGCGCTCCGTCACCTCCACCCAGGCCTCGCCGGTGTCGTGGTTTGCCTCGATATCGAGCTGCGCCTTGCTGCCATACAGCGTGAAGTGCAGCCCGTAGTAGGGGGCAAAGTGAACCTCGCGGTAGCTGGCGACCCGGCCGCCGACATACTCGATATTCACCAGGGTAACGTCTTCCACGTCGCAGGCACGTGACCAAACGCAGTGGTCGTCGCCATAATTGACGGTGATCCCCAGCGGATCGAGATTGCCGGCGGATTGGTGGATGTGCGGGCAGGTGTCGCCAGTGGCGCAGTTGGAACAGCGCTTGTCGGCTGGCTCGTCGCCGCCGAAAAAGAGGAGGCCGCCGCTCGCCGCTACCCGGCGTGGGCTGCAGCCCATGAACCAGTTGAGCAAGTCGAGGCTGTGAACGCCCTTCTGCAGCACCAGACTGACCACCTGGTCGCGCGAGCGGGTGCGCTGGCGGGCGAAGAACTGGGCGTGGTCGCGCCCGACGTGGTCCACCAGGGAGGCGGCCAGCACCGTGCCGATGGCGCCCGAGTCGAGGATGCGGCGGGCATGCTGCCAGATGGCGTTCTGACGCATCTCCAGGAAGGTGCCGACGGTGCGGCCGCTCTGCCGCTGCAGGCGGGCGATGGCGATCAGGTCGTCAAAGCTCTGGGCCATCGGCTTTTCGATGAGGACGTGCCGGCCGTTCTCCAGCGCCTCGCGGGCGTTGCCATAGTGGAAGCGGTCGCCGGTGCCGATGAGTACCGCTTCGATGTCGGCCTCGCGGGCCATCGCCGCCCCGGAGGGGAAAAGCGCCACCCCGGGGAACTTCTCCCGGGCGATGGCGAGCATCTCCTCCTTCATGTCGGCCATCGCCACCAGCTCGATCTCCGGGCACTCGCGGGCCATGTGGGCGATCCAGAACCCACGGATCCCTAACCCTACCACCCCGACCCTCAACGGTGCAGTCATCAGGTGACTTCCCCTCTATGGCGCAGCCCCTTCGGCCGCGCTGTTTGCGGATATGTCTACGAAGCGCCGCATCCCGCCGGGCACCGGGGCGCCTAGCGGGATGCCCTGTTTGTTCGTTGATGTCCCTTAGCTCAGCAAGGGTGCGCGCCGGTTGGCCGGTCGCGGGGGGAGCAGCGGCCCTCCGTGCTCCATCGGCTCGCGGAAGGGCCGCTCTCCGTGGCAGGTGGCTGCCGGCTCCCCACCGATCCTGAGCTGCTGCGCCGCGCCTGATGATTCCGCGGAACCGTCAGGCCTTCTCGGACTTCAGCTCGCGCGCGGCCGTGGCCAGGATGGAGAACAGCTCCGGGAGCTGCTCCAGCTCTACCGCGGAGAACGCCACGCGGATATCCTGCGGGCCGTCGGCGATCACGCCAACGCCGTAGTTATCCAGCAGGTACTTGCGATAGCGCTCGGCATCCAGGCCCTTCAGGCGCAGACACATGAAGTAGCCGGCATTGAAGGGGTAGGGGGTCCACAGATCGGCAAAAGCCGGGTTGGTAAGGATCTCCTGCACCTTCTTAGCGCGTGCCTCCAGGATCTCGCGCTTCTGCTGGCGCTGGGCGGCAAACTGCGCGTCGGCCATCGCTTTCACCAGCACCGACTGCGACGGCTGCGCCCCGTTGGAGATGGTGCTGCGAATGGCGCCGGCCACCTTCCGCTCCAGCGCCCCGTAGAGCGCCTCATCGCTGTTGGCGGCCCTGGCGCTGAACGTGAGCATGCCCACGCGGAAGCCCCACACATACTCCTCTTTTGTTGGCCCATCCACTTTCACCGTCACGATGCGCTCGTGGCAGCCGGCCAGCCGGGCAAACAGCGACTCTTGCAGCGCGTCTGCCTCATAGAAGAGTCCGAAGTAGGCGTCGTCCGTCACCACCACCAGCTCGCGGCCCTCATCGGCCGCGTCGCGCAGCACGTTCACCAGCGCGTCCGCCTCGGCTGCCCGGATCGAGTAGCCGGTCGGGTTGTTCGGGAAGTTGAGCACCAGCAGCGCCTTGCCGTCGTCAGTGCGCGACTGCAAAGCATGGCGCAGGCCTTCGACGTTGAAGCCGCCCTCCTCGTTGAAGAACGGGTAGAGCGCCAACTGCGCCTGCAGGCGCACGCCGAAGAGGAGCTCGTAGTTCTCCCAGAACTTATCCGGCAGCAGCACCAGGTCGCCCGGGTTCACGAACAGGTCGCCCACCAGGCTGAGGGCATGGGTGACGCCGTTGGTGACGATCGGCGTGGAGAAGCTCTTGCCGGCCAGGCTGGGGTTCTTCGCCAGCAGTTGCGCGCGCCACTGTGCGCGCAGGTCGGGCCGGCCGGTGGCGGGCGCGTAGGCAAGCGCCTCCGCCGGCGACAGGTCGGCGAAGTGCTCCATCACCGCCGGGAGGAACATCGGCTTGCCGCCCTCGCGGGCGATGCCGATCGTGGCATCGAAGCGGTGGGCTTTCTCCTTGGCCTCCGCGCTCTGCGCCAGGATCCCTTTGGGGAAGTAGAGCCGCCGCCCCAGGTCAGACAGCATCTCGTAAAGGGCGGGGTTCTCCTCGCGCAGCGTCTCGTTCAGCTCCGCGGCCAGCGGCCGCACCTCGGTGCCCGGCTTCAGGAAGTGGACCGGCGCCTCCAGGCGCTGCGACAGTTCCGCGTGCTGCTGCCACAGCTCCTTCGGCATCCGCGAGCCGATCTTCTCGAAGAAGGTGGTCACCTGCTGGTGCTCTTCCTTCCACTCTTCCCGGTTCACGGCGAACAGCTTGCGCAGCGTTGGCCGGTCGATGTCCAGGCCGGTGACGTCCAGGCTGTCGGTGGTGGGCACGAAGCCGATCGGGGTTTCCTGGGCATCGGCCTCGTCGCGGCAGCGCCGCAGAATCCACTCGATCACGCGCAGGTTCTCACCGTAGCCGGGCCACAGGTACTTGCCGTTCTCATCGGTGCGGAACCAGTTGACGTGGAAGATCTTCGGCGGCTCCGCCAGGCGCTGGCCGACGTCCAGCCAGTGGTGGAAGTAGTCGCCGATGTGGTAGCCGCAGAACGGCAGCATCGCCATCGGGTCGCGGCGCACCTCTCCCAGGGCGCCGTACTGGGCGGCGGTGCGCTCCGAGGCCATGGTGGCGCCCAGGTAAACGCCGTGCTCCCAGTCGAACGCCTCGCAGACGAGCGGCGACAACCGCGACCGCCGGCCACCGAAGATGATCGCCGAGATCGGCACGCCGTGGTGGTGCTCGGTGCGGTACGAGTGCGTCGGGCACTGCGACAGCGGCGCGGTAAAGCGGCTGTTCGGGTGGGCCCCGAGGATCGGCTTGCCCTCCTCATCGGTCATTCCCGGATGCCAGGGCCGGCCCTGCCAGTCGAGCGCCTCGGCCGGGGGCTCGCCTTCGCCATCCTCCCACCAGACGGTGCCGTCGGGCGCCAGCACCACGTTGGTGTAGATGGTGTTCTTGGCGATCGTCTTCATCATGTTGGGGTTCGTGCGGCTGTTGGTGCCCGGCGCCACCCCAAAGAAGCCGGTCTCCGGGCTGATCGCCCAGAGGCGGCCGTCGGTGTCGATGCGCATCCAGGCGATGTCGTCGCCCACGGTCCAGATCCGGTAGCCCTTGGCTTTCAGGCCCTCCGGCGGCAGCAGCATCGCCAAGTTCGTCTTGCCACAGGCGCTGGGGAAGGCGGCGGCCACGTACTCGATGCGGCCGTTCGGCTCCTCGATCCCCATGATGAGCATGTGCTCGGCCAACCAGCCCTCGCGCTTGCCCAGGTAGCTGGCGATGCGCAGTGCCAGGCACTTCTTGCCCAGCAGCACGTTGCCGCCGTACCCCGAGCCAACGCTCCAGATCGTGTTGTCCTCGGGAAAGTGCAAAATGAGCCGGCGCTTGATGTCCAGGTCCGCTTTGCTGTGCACGCAGCGGGTGAACTGGCCGCCGGTGCCGAGTTGCTTCAGCACCGCTTTACCCACGCGGGTCATGATCCGCATGTTCAGCACCACGTAGATGCTATCGGTCAGCTCCACGCCAATCTTGCTGAAGGGAGACCCCACCGGCCCCATGCTGAAGGGGATCACGTACATCGTGCGGCCGCGCATCGCGCCGGCAAGAATCTCGCCGGCACGGCGGTAGCCTTCCTCGGGCGACATCCAGTTGTTGGTCGGGCCGGCGTCTTCCCGCAGGCGCGTGCAGATGTAGGTCAAATCCTCAGTACGGGCCACGTCGTTGGCCGCCGTGCGGTGGTAGACGCAGCCGGGCAGTTTCTCCTGATTCAGCGGCAGCAGTTCTCCCGTGCTCAACGCTTCCTGCGTCAGCCGGTCTTTCTCCTCCTCCGACCCATCGATCCAGACGATCTTGTCCGGCTGACACAGCCGCGCCATTTCCTGGACCCAGGCATTCAGCTCACTATGGTCACTCACAAGACCTTCCCTTTCCGCTCAACATATCGGCGTTACAGTACAGTATAGTCATCATAGTCATCCGATTTCTACTCTGGAGTCCCAGAATCCTGCTGTACCAGCAACCCCAACATCGGTGCCTTCCGCTGGCCTGCCGCCCGGGCACGGCAGCGCACCCCCCGCGACGCCGGGGGCCTCCTGTGGGTTGGGCGTGGAGGGTGCGGGCTGCCCCCCGCCAGGGGATCGGCGCGTTCGAGGAGGCATCGGCCGGCGGGTGGCGAACCACCCGAGGTAAGAGCGGCAAGGCGGGCGCGGGGCCTGCCACCGAAGGAGGACACCATGAGCGGGAAATGGATCTGCATCATCTTCGCCCTGGCTGTGCCCGTCCTGGTCGGGGCGGCCGAGAATGAGAGGGGCCGGGTGATCCGGCCGTTCAACGGCAAGGACCTAACCGGCTGGAAAACCCGGGCCCAGGGCGAGAACACGAACTGCTGGGTGGTTGGCAAAGCAAAGGTTGCCGCCGATCCCAAGGCGCTGGAGGTGGAAGCGGGCGGCAGGGAGCTGATCAACCACCCCGAGTGGGGCAAGAGCCTGGATCTCTACACCGAGCAGAAGTTCGGCGACTGCCGGGTGGAGGTGGAGGTGATGGTGCCGCAGGGCTCCAACTCCGGCATCTACCTGATGGGCGAGTACGAGGTGCAGGTGTGCGACAGCTTCGGCCGAGAAGAGATCGGCCAGGGTGACATGGGGAGCATCTACAGCGCGGCGACGGCGGCCAAGAACGTGTCGCGCAAGCCAGGCGAGTGGCAGAGGTTCGTGATCGACTTCCGCGCCCCCCGCTTCGATGCCCAGGGCAACAAGATCGCCAACGCCATGTTCGTGAAGGTGACCCTGAACGGCGTGGTGATCCGCGAGAACGTAGAGGTGAAGGGCTCCACCGGGGGCGGCTTGACGGGTGAGGAGCACCCCACCGGCCCGCTGATGCTCCAGGGCAACCACGGCGCCGTCGCCTACCGCAACCTGCGCATCATCCCGGCGCGCTAAACCGGCGAACCAGTGCGCGCCCGACGCCTCCTACACCGGGGGCGCATTCCGACGACCGCGGTCGGATCGCCGGCGGCCTACTCTACTCGCCAGCCGGCGTAGGAGGCGTCCGACGCCTGGGAGATGTTACTCCTCCAGGAGGGATGGCCGGAGTGCCCGAGCCATCGGGCTTCACACTGTTAGGAAGCCGCATGGCTGCGGCGCTCCGTTGCTCTCTCAGGAGATAGCCGGAGTGCCCGAGCCATCGGGCTTCTGCCAGGCGGCCGCGTCGCCGCGGCACCCCCGCTGCGCTACCCTCGGGCATGGAGGGCTCCTACGAGGGGCTGATGGGTGGCCCGGCCTGTTCGGCCGCCTCCAGAAGCTGGCGGCCGAACTCGCGGGCGCTGAAGAGGGTGCGCCGCAGGCCGCCGGCCTTCTCGATCAGGCCCAGGTCCAGGTCGGCAAAGAGGAAATCCTCCTGGTGGCGCCGGCTGCGGACCACCATCTCGCCGAAGGGGTCCAGTAGGTAGCTATCGCCGTAACCGACGCCATCGTAGCTCATGCCGGCATCGCGGCCGAAGGTGACGTTGTTGCCGCGCAGGAAGTAAACGCCGTTCTCGGTGGCGCGGGCGATATGGTCGCTGCGCACGTGCTGGAAATGGGTGAGCAGATACTCCTTGCTGATGTAGTTGTAGTGGGGCGAGAAGATTACCTGGGCCCCCTTGAGCGCCAGAATGCGCGTCGGTTCGATGTAACCGCCATCGGCACAGATCACGATCCCGAACCGCAGGCCCTCTCGCTCGAAGACCGGGAAGTCGCGCCCTTGCCGGTGGAACGGTAGGTAGGCGCACGACTTGCTGTAGGTGCCCAGCAGTTGGCCGCGCTCGATCACCGCCGCCGTGTTGTAGAGATCCGCCCCGCGCCGTTCGTTGAAGCCGACGATGAGGGTGGCCGGGAAGCGCCGAGTCTGCTCCCGCACCGCCTCCATCTGGGGCGAGTCGACGGCGAAGGCGTGCCGGCGCGCTTCTGACTCCTGGTCTTGGTAGCCGGTCAGGAAACACTCCGGCAGGCTGACGATCGCCACGCGGTTCGCCTCCGCCAGCTCCAGCGCCTCGACCACCTTCGCCAGGTTCGCCTCGAACTCGCCCGGCCGGCACGCGCACTGATAGTGACCGATCCGCATTCGCTTTCCCCATCCTTCCTCCGTGCCGCGCCGGTGTTCGGTGGGCGGGCCGCCGGTTCCTCCCCGCCCGGGGAGGAGATAGGCCGGCCGCTGCGAACACAGGGACGCGCCGCTGCCGTCGGTCGCGCGCCGGCCGTTGGGGTCGGGCACCGTGGAGAAGCAGACATGGCCATTACCGTGATCCCCTTAAGCGGGAGCGACTGGAAGGTCCTCCCGATGATGCCCCGCGAGTGGGAGTGGCGCCGCATCTGGGAAAACCCGGAGCAGGTGGATGCCGCCCTCTGGATCCCGGCGCGCGTGCCCGGCACGGTGCAGGACGACGCCCAGGACGCCGGCCTCACCCCCGATTGGACCTACGACCTCAACAGCCGCGCTTGCGAGTGGACCAGTGAGCGCGGTTGGGTCTACCTCAAGACGTTCGCGACACCCCCCCTGCCGCCCGGCGGCATCGCCCGCCTCCAGTTTGAGGGCGTCGACTACGCTTGCCATGTCTACCTGAATGGCCACCACCTGGGCGACCACGAGGGGATGTACGACGCCTTCGAGTACGACGTGACCGACACCCTGGCCCCGGAGGGCACGAACCGGCTGGTGGTGATCGTCGAGCCGGCGCCGCGCGAGCAGGGCCAGATCGGCCGCACCAGCGACGTGCGGATCTGGAAGGCGCGCTTTGCCTACGACTGGGACTGGTGCGTGCGCCTGGTGCCCCTCGGCATCTGGGATGAGGTGAGCCTGCAGGTCACCGGGCCGGCGTATCTGCGCGAGGTGCAGGTGACCTCCTCTCTCAGCGAGGACCTCACCCGTGCCGAAGTGGGTATCACCGCCGACATCGCCACCCAGGGCGCTGCGGCGCTGGGCCTGCAGGTACGCGCGGCCGTTCGCTTCGCGGGCGCCCCGGTGGCGAGTGCCGAAACCCGCGTGCTCGCCAGCGGCGGCAGCACCGGGTGTGCCCAACGGGTTGCCATCGAGGCCCCCAGGCTGTGGTGGCCGAACGGCTACGGCGAACAGGCGCTCTATGAGGCGGTGGTCGGCCTCTACAGCGACGCGGGCGAGTTGGTGGACGAGCGCATCGTCTCCTTTGGCCTCCGGCGGGTGCGCGAACTGGCGAACGATGGCGCCCCGGAGGGCGCGCTTCCCTACGTGCTGGAGGTGAACGGCGTCCGCGTCTTTACCAAGGGCTGGAACTGGGTGCCAATCCACCAGCTTTACGGACGGGATATGCCGGAGCGCTACGAGCGCTGGCTGCGCCTGGCGCGCGACGCTCACTGCAACCTGCTGCGTGTCTGGGGCGGCGGCCTCCTGGAGAAGGAGGTCTTCTATCGCCTTTGCGACCAGCTCGGCATCCTGGTGTGGCAAGAGTTCATCCAGTCTTCCTCCGGCATCGACAACCGACCGAGCGAGGATCCCGAGTATCTGCGCTACATCCGCGACCAGGCGGAGAAGATGATCCCCCGCCGACGCAACCACCCCTCGCTGGCGATCTGGTGCGGCGGCAACGAGTTGATGCACGACGACTGGCGGCCGCTGGACGACAGCCACCCCGCGCTGGCGGTGCTGAAGGAGTGCGTGCGGCGCCTCGACCCGGAGCGCCTCTGGCGGCCCACCTCTGGCTCCGGCCCCACCGCCAATGCCGACCCGGCGAAGGTCGGGCAGATGCACGATGTCCACGGCCCGTGGCAGTACGCCGGTAGTGAGGGGCACTACGCGCTTTACAACGGCATCGACGCGCTGCTGCACTCGGAGTTCGGCGTGGAGGGGGCGGCCAACCTGGAGGCGATGTGCCGCGCCAACACCGAGGCGTGCCTGTGGCCGCCGGATGCCACCAACCCGCTTTGGCTGCACAAGGGAAGCTGGTGGATCCACCGGGAGAAGCTGGAGGGCCTCTTCGGCCCCCTGGCCGACCTGGAGACGTTCGTGCGCGCCAGCCAGTTCTTGCAGGCCGAGGGGCTGCGCTACGCCATCGAGGCGAACCGACGCCGCAAGTGGCGCTGCGCCGGCACGATCCCGTGGCAGTTCAACGAGAGTTGGCCCAACCTGGCCTGCACCAACGTGATCGACTTTTACGGCCAGCCGCGCCCGGCCTACTGGTGGTGCCGCCGCGCCTACGAGCCGTTGCACCCCAGCGCCCGCTACGACAAGCTCTCCTGGCGCCCGGGCGAGACTTTCCAGGCCGAGGTGTGGCTGAACCACTCGCTGCCGGCCGCGCCGCAGTGCGCCGTGTCTTGGCAGGTGCTTGACCTGCGCGGGCGCGTGCTGGCCGGCGAGGAAGCCCGCCTCCCGGCGCCTGCCGCCGGTGCCGCGCGCGTGGCGGCGGTGCGCTGGCCGATCCCCGAGTTGGCGGTGCCGGCATTCGTCCTGCGCTTGCAGGTGGCCGGGGCTGGCCTGCCGCTGGACTACCTCTTCTCGACGGCCGAAGCGCCGATCTTCGCGCCGCTGCTGTCGGCGCCCCACACCACGCTGCGGGCGGAGCGGCAGGGCGAGCAGATCACTCTGCGCAACACCGGCGAGGCGGTGGCGCTCTTCGTGCGCCTGGAGGACGCCGGCGGCGCCTGGCGCGAGTTCAGCGCGAACTACTTCCTCCTCGCCCCGGGCGAGGAGGTTGCCGTGCGTTGCGCCCCCGCCGACGGCCCGGTCCGGGTTACGGCGTGGAACGCGGAGCCGCATCTGATCTGAGGGATGCGCGCGCATCCCGCCACGGGAGATCACCAGATGACTTCACAGGAGCGAGTGTTGCTGGCGCTGCGGCGCCAAGAGGCCGACCGGGTGCCGATCCACGACACGCCGTGGGGCACCACCGAGGAGCGCTGGCACCGCGAGGGGATGCCGGAGGGGCAGTCATCCTACGACTACTTCGGCTTCGAGATCCGCGGCTACTGGGGCGATAACTCGCTGCAGCTCGAACGCAAGGTGATCGAGGAGACCGACGACTACATCATTGCCACCGACGGCAACGGCGCCACGATGAAGAACTGGAAGCACCGCACCACGACGCCCGAGCTGGTGGACTTCCTCATCAAGTCGCGCGCCATCTGGGAAGAGTACAAGCCCCGCCGCGCCTACAACGACCGGCGTGTCGACTGGAGTGGCGCCCGTGCCGCCTATGACGACGCGCGTGCCAAGGGCCTCTTCTTCTACCTCGGCTGGGGCCCTGGCTTCACCCAGGTCTGCGATATGGTCGGCCCGGAGCGGCTGCTGATCGCCATGGTCGAAGAGCCCGAGTGGGCCAAGGACATGTTCATGACCGATGCCCAGGTGTGCGTGGCCATCGCCGAGGAGATGATGGCGCGCGGCTTTGACTTCGATGCCGGTTGGATCTTCGACGACCTGGGCTACAAGCACAAGGGCTTCTTCTCCCCGGCGATGTACCGCGAGCTGCTGATGCCCGCGCACAAGCTGATCTGCGACTGCTTCAAGAGCCGCGGCAAGCCGATGCTGCTCCATAGCTGCGGCTACGTGACCGAGTTCATGCCTCTCTTCATCGAGTGTGGCTTCGATTGCATCCAACCCCTGGAGGTGAAGGCGGGCAACGACCTGATCGCCCTCAAGAAGCAGTATGGCGAGTGGCTTTGCTTCATGGGCGGCATCGACGTGCGCGCCATGGCCGATCCCGACCCGCGCGTGATCGAGCGTGAGATCGCCACCAAGCTCCCCGCGGCCAAGCAAGGCGGCGGCTACATCTTCCACTCCGACCACTCCGTGCCAGACAACGTCAGCTTCGCCCAATACCAGCGGGTGATGGAGCTGGTGGCCGAGTACGGGCGCTACTAATCCCTGCCCCTGGCGAACATCGGCGGCAGGAGGCGCCCGGCCTCCCACGAACAGGACAGCGTAAGTGGTTGCATCGGGGGCTGCCCGGCCGCCAGGCGCGGCCGGGCAGCCCCACAGCCAGCGGGCGGCCCACCACCCCGCGCCGGGCCGTCCGAGCGGAGGTGCACATGGTACGAAGGGATCGTCAGCCGACCGGATTCACGCTCATCGAGCTGCTGGTGGTGATCGCAATCATCGCCATCCTTGCGGCCATTCTCTTCCCCGTCTTTGCCCGCGCGCGGGAGCAGGCGCGGAAGAGCACCTGTCAGAGCAACCTGAAGCAGTTGGCGAATGCCGCGATCATGTACGCCCAGGACTACGACCAGCGCCTGCTGCCAATGGCGGCGCTGAGCGCCACTGCCGGCCCGATCTGGTGGTCGACCCTGGTCCAGCCCTACTTGAAGAACGAGGGCGTGCTTTTCTGCCCCAGCGCCGATGGCTACTGGAAAACCGACTGCTCTTGCTTCCAGCCGCAGGATCGACGGGCCCTCGGGGGCTACGGCATCAACTGCGGGGCGCAAAACTGGTGGAGGGGATCGGCGGGCGGGCATGGCGGCGCCGCCGAGACGGATGCCGCCATCGAGCTGCCGGCGGAGACGATCATCTTCGGCGACAGCAGTTGCATCAACCTGGGGCCCGCCGCCGAATACCCCGACCGCGGCACCGCCTGCCCTGGCTACCTGCGCCGACACAGCGAGCAGTGCAACTTCGCCTTCTACGACGGTCACGTCAAAGCGGTGAAGGCTCCCCCGTTCGGCCACTGGACGATTTGGGGCAACGACTGAGCCGCCGCGCCGGAACGACACGCGGCACGGCGGCCTGGGTAGGACTCCGGCCGGCGGCGGGGAATGGGAGGGTGTGTGGCACTGCCTGGGGAAGGAGTAGGCCGATGACGGCAAAGGAGATCATGACCACCCCTGCGCTCACTGCGGGCCCGGAGACGCCCCTGGAGACGATCGCTGAACTGATGCTGACCCATCGCATCAGCGGCGTGCCGATTGTCGATAGCGAGGATCGCCTGCTCGGGATCGTCACCGAGAGTGACCTGATCGAGGAAGAGCGCCGCACCCAACACCTGCCGCGCCTCTCCCTGTTCGGCCTGGCGCTGGTGCGCGAAGGGACGGTGAAGGACGCCTATCTGGCCTCCCACCAGTTCATCGCCCGCGAAGTGATGACCAAGAAGGTCTTCACCGTGCATCCGGATACCCCGGTCACCGAGATCGCCGGGCTGCTGGTGCAAGAGCGAATCAACCGCGTGCCGGTGGTGGCGGAGGGGAAGGTAGTTGGCATCATCAGCCGGGCCGACCTGGTGCGCGCCCTGCACCGGTCGGCGCTTTTGTAAGGCCGGCGGAGCGTCTGCCAGGGGCCCCGCCGGCCCTTCACGCTAGGTGTTGGCCTTCAGCCAGGCGAGCGTCTCCTCTGCCGCCTGCTGGCTGGGTGCCCAGCAATCGTAGAAGAGGAGGTGGTGCTTCAGCTCCCGGTGGTAGATCTTGATATCCTCCACGCTGCAGGGGATCCAGACGGCTACCCCCTTCGCCTGGATCTCCTTGAGCAGGTCCATCCACTCGATGAACGGCTGGTTGCGGGCGCCGTGAACCCACTGGATGCAATCGAGCCCACGAATGGCGCAGATGTCGTTCAGGTGGACTAGGCACTCGGGGCCATCGAAGTGGTACACGCAGTGGCCGAGGTAGGCGGCTTCCTCCTCCAGGGCGGGCAGTGCCCAGCGCCGGAAGTGCGTGGGGCCGATCAGCGCCGCGAAGTCACACTGAATGGTGTTGGTGCGCACCGGGTGGTAGGCGTTCACCCAGCCGAGGGTGCCCGCGCGCCCCATGCCGGCCGCCTCATAGAGCCCCTCGTAGACCGGGGCGTATAGCGCGCGCGCGTCCTTCATCGCCCGGTCGATGGTCTCCGGGCAATCCATCATGTCGGTACACAGCTTCTCGCCCCCGCGCAGGGCTAGCAGCAGGTCCATGTTGCTGTGCAGGTCGAGGTGGGTGAGCAGGAGCTTGTCCTGGCACGCCTGCGCCAGCTTGCGGCAGAAGCGCAGCATACGCTGCCACCAGTAGTTATTGGGGTCCAGGGTGAGCGGCAGGGCCTGCTCCCAGTCGTCGATGCACGGTTTCACCCAACTGGTGCCGAACTCCTTGCGCTCGAAGACGAACTCCGCGCCCATCCAGGCGGCCATCATGTCTGGCCCGAAGCTGGGGGTGTAGCAGGGGATTGCCTCGCCGCCCCAGTAGGTAGCGGCGGCGGCGGCCAGCACCTGCTCGATGACCGGCCCGAACTCTTCCAGGGCGCCGGCCATGTAGGGAGGCCACGCGACCGGCGGCACGCCCTCCTTGGGGGCGCGGATCACGCAGCAGGGCCGGTCGATGATCTCATGTTCCCAGAAGGCGAGCCAGCGCTGCTTCGCCTCCGCGAAGTCTGGTTTGAACTCCAGGGTCGTGGTCGGTTCGGTGTCAGGCATGCGGTGCTCTCCTGTGTCGTAGGTTGCGTCAGACGCATCGCAGAAGGGGTGCCCTGGCAGCGCGGTTTCTCCCATAGCCGCGCTGCCTGCCCACGGACCCTCCTGCCGCCGGCGTGGGCCCATCGTATCCCGAATCGCCGCCAGTGTCAAGGATGGCCTCCGCCGATGGGCCGGATCGCCGGCGTCCCGCCGGCTCCCGCCAGAGGCGCGAGGGCCAACGTCGGCCAGGGCTTGCCGGCAAGCCGCCGGCGCACCGACCGTGGCCGCCGGAATGCGCCTGGAGGGTCGGCGCGCCGCGGCTCTCCCGGACAGGCTCTGGGTCTATTCCCCGGCGTCGATGGCGGTCAGCAGCAGGCGGGCGTCCGCGTCGGCGTCGGTGGTGACGAAGTAGGCCGGCTTCCAGATGCCGCCCATGCCCTGGCGGTTGTTTACCCGCACGGCCACCAAGTTCTCGCCCTCCTTCAGCAGCGGGCGCACGTCGAAGGCAAACGGCGTCGTCCAGATCGCCTCCGGCGCCAGTCCGGTCGCCTCGCAGGTATGGGTGAACGCTTTCTCGCCGTTGACCCACACCTCCGCGTCCTCATCGACGGCGGCGAAGAGGAGATAGAGCCGCTCCGCCGCTGCCAGCTCGGCCGGCACCACCACGCGCTGCCGGTACCAGGCGACCCCGGTGTAGTTGGCGAAGCCCTGGCTCTCCCAGCCGCTGCCCCGGTCGCTGCGCACCTCCGCCCAGCCGGCATCGTCCACCGCGGGGCCAAACCACGCCTCCTTCACCCCGACATCCTCGGGGTCGGTGCGGAATCGCCAGGTGGCGCCGAGCGGCCGGTAGGAGACGGCCGGCAGCTTCTGGGCCAGCAGCTCCTTCCAGACGGCGATCTTGCGCGCGGCGTCCGGGGATCCCTCGGCGAAGTGGGTGATCTGCTCGCGCGCCACCGTCTCCTCGAGCTCGGCCAGGAGCTGCTCGTAGAGCGTGTCGGGCAGCGGTTTCGCCGCGGCGCCCCGAACGCGCTTGCCCAGCCGCACCTGCCCGTCGTCACGCAGGAAGCCGATGCCCTGGCACAGCGCCGCGTAGGCGACCGGCAGCTTCGCCAGCTTCACGCGCCGGATAGTCTCCGGATCTTTGGCCAGCTTCTCCGCCTCGGCGAAGAGGGCCAGCGCCTGCTCCGTGAAGTCGCCGGCGATCACCTCGTTGTCGGGCGTGTAGCGGATGTCTGCCAGCAGGGGGTTCTCCTGGGGTGTCTTGCCGGGCCGCCGGTGGTACTCCTCCCAGCGCCGCCACTGCAGCTCCTGGTAGCGCCACAGCGGCTCGGCCGCCTCCCCGTAGTAGCCGTAGACGAAGTCGCGCATGAGGGCGCGGGTATCCAGCGTGGGATCCCAAAGCTGCTTGGCCCACACCCAGCAGCGCATCGGGCCGTCGGCGGAGCCGGGGCTCTGGTAGGCGCCCTGAAGCATGATCCCGCGCGCGTTGTGGTCGAAGAAGAAGCGGATGCAGGGGGTGACCACGGCCATGTTCGGCATCGGCGCCACGTAGTGGCTGAAGTTCACCGTGTAATCCCAGATATGGATCTGGGCGCCAATCGCCGCCCACGCCTTCATCGCTTGCTGGAACTTCTCCGTCTCCGTCACCGTGAGGAAGGGGCGCGACCAGGCGTGCGCGTCGGTGCAAAGCTGAATGGCGACGTTGTCGCGCGGGCGCACACTCTTGGGCGGCAGGTAGGTATCGAGGTAAGCCAGCGTGGAGACGCGCACCTGCGGGAACTCCTCCTTGATCGCGTCGGCCACGGCGTTCACGAAGCGGATCAGCGTCACCGCCCGGGTGCCCTCGGGCTCATCAATCGCCAGGCACTCCTTACACTCGCAGTAGCCGGTGCCATCATTGGGCGAGACGCTGATGATCTCCGAGTGCGGGTTCGCCCGCAGGATCTCCTTCACCCGGTCGATAGTGATCCGCAGCACGTCGGGGTTGGTCAGGCAGAGCTGCACCGGCCGGCGCTGCCCGCCCAACTCGGAGAAGTACTCGGGATGCTCGGCGAAATAGCGGTCGGGCGGCACCAGGGTGTTATAGGTGTGCACGAAAAGGGCGTAATCGACGTGCCCGCCCCACTCCTCGGGGATCTTCGCGTACGGGGTGTTGGTGCGGTTGCGTAGTGACCAGGTGCTGTCGAAGGCATCCCAGTAGAACGGGTCGCGGATCTCCAGCACCGGCACGAAGCGCCGCGGCACCGGCTGAACGCGCAGCGTTGGCCGGCGGGGGAGGGTGACGGAATCGCGGTGGTACCAGCGGCAGCCGAGGTCTTCCTCCAGGAAGGCGTACACGGCGTTGATCGGCCCGCGCGTGCGGCCGCCGAGGAGGAAGAGGGTGGTGCCCTTCATGGCGATGGCATAGCCCTCGTTGCCCAGGTCGGCGCGGGCCGCGGCGAGCCGGGCGTTGCGCAGGAGGGCCGTCTGCCCGATGCTAATCTCGCGGCCGGTGGGCCGATAGCCGGACCCTTCGCGCACCACGGAAAACTTGGCGTCGGTGATCCCCTGCAGCCACTGTGCCAGGTCGGCGGCGGCCTTCTCGTCCTGGGTGGTCGGTCGGGCTGGCAGCAGGATCGTGTAGCGCGCGCGGCCGGCAGCCGCCAGGGTGATCTGGGGGCCGGGCTTCCCACGGGGCTTCAGGGCATTGCGCCATTGGGCATGGAAGCCGGGCGCCGCCAGAGAGGGACCGGTGGCCAGGACGACTGCCAGGGTAAGGCAGATCAGCAGGCAAGGTTTCATTGGGCTGCTCCTTTGATGGACGGCATCGCTGTTGCCAGAGGATTGTACGGCCGGCGGGGCATCTCCTGCCGCCGGCTTGGACGGCTCCCGCGGTTGCCGGGCGCTGGCCCGGGTAGTATAATGGGGGCGTGGTCCTACCGGCGTCTCCGGCGCCAAGGGGTGATCGTCTCGGGGTTGGAGCCCCCTCCGACGCCGGGCATGCCTCCGATGTAGGGGGCGTCTCCGGCGCCGATACGGTCGTGCTTTTGCGCGAATCGAGCACGCGCGCGACGGCAAGGCTGCCGGATGCCGGCTTGCCTGGAGGTGACACGCGATGGAGACCCTGGAGAGCTTCTGGCGTTGTGGCGGCTGGCTGCTCGTTGGCGGGCTGTTGGCTGGTTGGGCGCCGGCCGGACAGGCGGCGGAGGCGCCACCCGCCGTGCGGCGGGGCGACGTGGTGTTCCGCACCAACTTCGACACGCCGGAGGAGCGCGCGGGTTGGTCACAGGCCCCCTTTGCCGAGTGGACCACCGGGCACCCAGGGGGCACCGCCCTGCGGGTGACGGTGCCCGCCGGCCAGGCGGGCGCGCACATGATCCGGCTGCCGCTGGACCTCACCCGTTACCGCGGTGGCAAGCTCTACTTCGAGTGCCGGGCCAAGGCCGAGGACGTCAGCAAGCCGCCCGAGCCGTACAACGGGGTGAAGTTCATGCTGCACTACCAGTCGCCGCAGGAGGGTCCGCACTGGAACAACGAGAACAACGTCCACGGTACGTTCGACTGGCGCAAACTCAGCTTCACCTCGCCCATCGCCGCGGATGCCACCGGCGGCGAGATCAACCTGGGCCTGCAGGGCAGCACCGGCACCGTCTGGTTCGATGACCTGAAGGTGGTGGTGGCCTCGGCGCCTCGGCCGCCGCGCCCCCGGCCGAAGCCGAACCCGGGGCCTGTCTTCAAGGGCCACAACCTGCCCCGCCTGCGCGGCGTGATGTCGCCCAACGAGTTCCGCGATGAAGACCTGCGCGTGCTCGGCCAGGAGTGGAAGGCGAACGTCATCCGCTGGCAGATGACCCGCAACTGGGGCCAGGCCGGCACCGATCGCGACCTGGAGGAGTACGGCCGCTGGATCGACTCCGAGCTAGCGGATCTCGATAAGGCGCTGGAGGCCTGCCGACGCTATGGGCTCCTGGCGGTGATCGACCTCCACTCGCCGCCGGGCGGCCGCTACGAGAACAACGACCTGGCGATCTTCCACGAGCCGCGCTACCAGGATGCCTTTGTGGCGCTGTGGGAGAAGATCGCCCGCCGCTACCGCGGTCATCCCGCCGTCTGGGGCTACGACCTGGTGAACGAGCCGGTCCAGAACGTGCCCCCGCCGGAGGGCGTGGCCGATTACCTCGGCGCCCAGGTGCGGGCCGCCCGCGCCATTCGGGCGATTGACCCCGACACCCCGATCTTTATCGAGGCCGACGAGTGGGATTCGGCCGCCGGCTTCCGCAACCTGGAGCCGGTGGACGTGCCCCGGGTGATCTACCAGGTGCATATGTACGTGCCGGGCGAGTTCACCCACCAGGGCGTCTACGGCTCGTCCACGGGCGTGCGCTACCCGGGCAAGATCGGCGCCACCGAGTGGAACAAGGAGCAGCTCCGCAAGGTGCTGCAGCCGGTGCGTGAGTTCCAGCTCGCCTACAACGTCCACATCTACGTTGGCGAGTTCAGCGCCATTCGCTGGGCTCCGGGCGACAGCGCCTACCGCTACCTCAAAGACTGCATCGAGCTGTTTGAGGAGTACGGTTGGGACTGGACCTACCACGCCTACCGCGAGTGGGACGGCTGGAGTGTGGAGCACGGCCCCGATCCAAACGACCACCGGCCCACCACCGAGCCAACCGACCGCAAGCGACTGCTGCTGCAGTGGTTCGCGAAGAACCGCAAGCCGAAGTGAGGTGGCCTAGCAGCCGGATGCCTCACGCACGATCTGGCAGCCGACGCGGGAGGGGTGATCGATCACCCAGGTGGCGGCGGGAATGTGGCGGATGGCCAGCAGAACCAGCAGATCGCCAGCCGCCAGCGAGAGCATGACCGCCGCGAAGAGGGTGAGCCAGCCCGCTCCCGAGAGGATGCCGGCAGCGCCGGGGAGGACCCCCAGCACCAGGCCCGGCAGCGCGGTGGCCCAGCGGTAGGCGCCGGCGCGCACCGCCGCGTGACAGTGCGTGGCCGGGGTGAGCGCCCGCCACAGGACGCGGAAGCGGATCTGCGCCCAGGGCGCGCCGCCGAAGACGCGGAAGCCGAGGGCGTGCAGCCCCTCGTGCGCCAACGCCCCCACCAGGACGACGATGAGGAACGTCAGGGGGGAGAAGAGGAGCGCCGCGCCGCGGGAAACGGAGGGCCAGCCCCATAGGAGCCCGTGCGGCACCAGGCAGAGGGCAAACGCCAGCCCTGCCACCGGGATCCCGATCACGTTGGCCCACCCCGCCCCGTAGGTCGTATTCTTCCCACCCATCCCTGTCCTCCAGCAGCGGCCTGACGCCGCCGTTCCCGGCCGGCGTGCAAGCACCATGCCCAATGGCAAGCCCGGGGAGCCAGCCGGAACGCATCAAAGCAGGATGCGGCGGGCCGGCCGGCTAACCACTGCACAGCGTTGGCGCGATGCCACCGCCGCACCAGAACCCAGGAGCCAACCATGACCGTCCATCCCCGACCTGGCACCGGCCGAGGCCGACCCCCGTTCGTCGGTTCCCCCGTTGCCCCGTTTCTCCTGCGGGCGATTGGGCTCTGCCTTGGCCTGCTCGCCGCCGGGCAGGCCGAGGCCGACCTCCGCCCGCTGGCGTCCCCCTTCGACTACTTCAGCAACTCCTGGTCGTGCCTCGGGCTGAAAGACTACCCGCACGGCACCCGGGTCAGCCCCACGCACGAGCTGCTGCTGGATGGCGAGGTGCGCCTCGGGCTGCTGTTGGGCCGCGAGGCGGAGCCGATCCCGCAGCAGGTGCCGAAAACGCTGTATCGCGGCTACTTGCCGGCGGTGGAGTGGCGCCTCACCGATGGCCGGACGCGCTACCTGGCGCGGGCGTTCGCCGTGCCGCTGCCGGGCGACGACGAAGAGGCGCGGTGGGTGTGGCCGATCGCTGGCCCAAACTACGTCAACGTGGTGCAGGTAACCGCCGAACGGCGGGCGGGCATCGTCGGCTTGCGCCTGTTGGAGAAGGGCAGCCCCCTTCCCTTGCAGTGGCAGCGCCTGCCGAATGGCCTCGCGCGCGCCACCCATGCCGGCAAAACCTACGTGATCGCCCAGGTGGGCGCCGGAGAGCAAGCCGACGCGCCATACGGGTTTGCAGCACGCCCGGCGCCCGGCCGGCCGGTGACCCTGTGGATCCCCTTCACCCCGCTGGAGCAGGATGAGGCGCTGCAGGCCCGCGCCGCTGCCGATCCCAACGCCGACGGGGCGCTGCGGAGCCTGGAGACGTTCTGGGAGAGCCTGCTGGCGCGCGGCACGGAGCTGGTGATCCCCGAGCGCAAGGTGCTGGACACCTACCGGGCGTCGCTGATCTACCAGTTCATCGGCAACGATCTGGGGGAAGTCCACGCTGGCGAGGGCTTCTACGATGCCCTCTTCCTGCGCGATGGCGCCTACCAGATCTGGTCGCTGGCCCTGGCGGGCTACCTCCCCGAGGCGCGGCAGGCGCTCGACCTGTTCCGCAAGCACCAGACGAAGGAGGGGCAGTTCGTTACTCAGGAGGGCCAGTTGGACGCGCACGGCTATGCTTTGTGGGCGCTGGCCGAGTACTACTGGCTGACGCGCGACCGCGAGTGGCTGGCGGCCGTCTACCCCCAGGTGCAGCGCGCGGTTGCCTGGCTGAAGCAGGCGCGCGCGCAGGCCCCGGCCGACTCTCCCTTTGCCGGTCTGCTGCCGGCCGCGGTGGCCGATGGCGAGAACTTGTGGGATGGCCAGCACCACATCGTGGGCAGCGACCTGTGGGGCCTGCGCGGGCTGTTGTGCGCCGTCGAGATGGCGCGTGCCCTGGGCCGTACCGCCGAGGCGACGCAGTGGTCGCTGGAAGCCGCGGAGTACCAGGTGGCGCTGCGCCGGGCGGCGGCACTCGGCGGCCAGCCATACCTGCCGCCCAGTTGGGAGGGGGTCGGCACGCACTGGGGCAACCTGGAGAGCCTCTTTCCCACGCCCCTCTTCCGCCCGGACGACCCGCGTGTGGTTGCCACGCTGACGGAGGTGCGCCACCACTTTGGCGGGGGCTATCTGGAAGGCACGATCCGCTGGTCGCCCGGCGCGCAGACGGCAATCCACCCGTACCTGTCGCAGTTCGTCACCAACGCCGAGATCGTGCGCGGCAACCAGGCGCAGGCGGTGCGTGACTTCTACGCCTTCCTGCTGCACACCACCGCCACCCACGCGTTCCCGGAAGGGGTTTACCCCGAGCGGCGCCAAGCCTGGTCTGACACGATTCCCCACCTCTGGGCGGCGGCGCTCTACCAGATCACCCTGCGCAACCTGCTGCTGCGCGAGTATCAAGACGAGCTGCACCTCTCCTCGGCGGTGCCGGCGCACTGGCTGGACCCGGGGCGCACCCTCCGCATCGCCGCCGCCCCCACGCGCTTCGGCACGACCAGTGTCACCTGGCGCGCGTCTCGCGACACCATCGCCGTGGCGATCGACCCACCGCGGGAGGTGCCACCGCGCTGCCTGGTGCTGCACTTGCCCGTCGGCCTGCGCCTGCTTGCCGCCACGGCGGATACCGGCCAGCCCGTCACCCAGGGCGACGGCGTAGTGCTGCCGCCGAACACGCGACGGGTGACGCTGCGCGTTCGGCGGCAGCGCGTGCCCCGGGTCGATTACGCCCGCGCCGTGCAGGCATACCAGGCCCGCGCTCCCCGTGGCAGTCGCCCGATCCCCGGCCTGGTGCGGCTGCCGCTGGCCACGCCCCTGCCGCCGGAGGAATGCGTGCTGCTCGATCTGGCGCCTTATGCCACCACCGATCCGTTTGCCGCTCCGTTCAACGCGCCGGACCCGGGCCACTACCGCTTCAACGGCCTGCGGTCGGGCGTGCAGAGCGTGGCCGGGGTGGCGTTCCAGGTGCTCGATCCGGCGGCCAGCGGTGGGCGTGGGGTGGTGGTCTTGCAGGGTGCCGAGGCGTGCGCGCCGCTGCCCTCCTCGATTCTGGTGCCGGTGAACCGCCGGGCGCGGCACGCTTACTTCCTGGGCAACGTCAGCGGCTGGTCGCCCGCCGACGGGGGCGCGGGGGAATGGGGCGCCATCGCCGAGTACGTGATCCACTATGCCGACGGCACCACGCAGCGGGTGCCGCTGATCAGCGGGCGCACGGTGGATGACTGGGCTTCTCCGCCGTCGGCCACCGAGGTGGTTGTTGGGCTGCGGGGCGAGCCGTGGCACCTGAACGTGCTGGGGGTGAAGCTGCGTGACAAAAAGATCCGGGCGATTGAGTTTCGTGACCTGGGCACGCCCGCGGCCCCCTTGCTGGCGGCGATCACCCTTTGGCCCAAGTGATACCGGTTCCAGATCGCGGATTGCCGCTTGGCGCTCCCAGGGCGCCGCACTCCGCTGGCATAGTGTGCCCTCCTCGCAGGGCTCATGGTTACACAATCGCTCAACAATGGAGCTATGATGATGCGCGATCTGCTACAGACCTACCCGGCGCAACCCTCGCGTGCAACAGCCTCGGCCAGTCTAGGCTCCAGCCCCCTGAACGCCAACGGTGAGAGGCACCTCCCAATCGGCATCCCAAACACCGTCGATGCGCTGAAGACGTTCGTGGAGGCGGAGGGATGCTTCTCGCCGGGCTTCGGCACCTACGGCGTCTACTTCTGGGTCTTCGACCACGAAACCCGCCGGCTCACCGCGCCGACGATGGACGACGTGCCCTGCGAGCACGGCCTGGGCGAGGGTGCCCTGCTCATCCCCTGGAGCGCCTGGCTGGCTGGTGATATCCTGGTAAGGACGGAGGTCTGCCAGACGATCGAGCTGTCGCCCGCCGGGCCGGTTCACGTCGTTAGCGCGCGCGTGCGCCTGGCTTGCAAGGGGTCCAGTGAGGAGAGGGTGTCGCTCTACGCCGCGCTGCGCCCGCTCGGGCCGGCGGGCGGCGATGTGCGGCACCTGGCTGCTGAACCCGACGCGCTACTCGCCGAGGGCCACCCCGCCCTGGTGGCGCTGGAGATGCCGGACGCCGCCGGCGTGTGCCCCACCGACACCATTGGGGAGCATGCCTTCGCCGGCACCCTGCCGTCGGCGCAGGGGGCGGAGTCGGCCGCGGGAGACTGCTCCGGGGCCCTGCGCTTCGACATCACTCTTCGCCCCGGCGAGATCCGCGTGCTCCGCTTCGTCTGCCCGGTGCTCCCGGGACGCCGCGCCGCCGGGCATCGGTGGGACGGCACTAGCGAGTGGGCCCAGTACGACCTGACCCCGCCAGACCCGCCCGATGAGGGGGTCCTCCAGCCCGACCCGGGCTTGGCCTGGTGCCGCTCGCTCGAGGCTGACGCGCTGTTCGCCCGGGCGGAGGGCTACTGGCAGGAGTTCCTCGGGCCGGCCGGGGTCACCGTTCCAGATCCGCGCTGGGGCGAGTGCCTGAGAGCCATCACGGCGCACGTTGCCCTGGCAATGAACGAGGGGGCTCCCGACGTGGCGGTGGTGAACTACAACGTCTTCAACCGCGACGGCGTCTACACGGCCAACATCCTGCAGAAAGCCGGGCGTTTTGACCTGGCCGCGGCCGCGATCGACTACTTCCTGGCACACCCGTTCAACGGACGCGCGTTCCCCGAGGCAGACAACCCCGGCCAGATCCTCTGGATCGCCGGCGAGCACTGGCGCTTCACCCGGGACCCGCGTTGGCTCGAGCGCATCTACCCCTCGGTGCGCCGACTGGCCGCCCTCATCCGCTACTACCGCACGACCCCTGGTCCGCACTGGGTGAGCCTCACGTCCCTCGACTTCGGCGACGCCCTTTCCGAGGCGGAGCGCCGGGAGTTGCTGCCGGGCCGCTGCGACGGCACTCACCCCGAGTACACCGAGGCTTTCGACGTGGCGGGCCTGCGCGCGGCGGCCGACCTGGCCCGCGCGCTGGGGGCCGAGGAGGATGCAGTCGAGTGGCAGGCGCTGGCGGAGTCGCTTCTGGACGCCTACGGCCGCCGTTTTGGGAACGACCTCGCCGAGGGCTACGGCAGCTACTGTGTCCTCTGGCCTTGCCGGCTCTACCCGCTGGACCGCGGCGCCGGCCACGAGCGCTTCCGGGGTGTCGGCGCCCAGGAGCCGGCAGGGTGGCGCTACTTCCCCCTCGCCACGGCGCACCAGGGCCTGCTGGCGGGCAACCGCGCGGCCGGCCACGAGACGGTGCAGCGCCACCTGGCGCACCCGCAGATGCGGGGGTGGTACGCGTTCGACGAGGGCGGCCCCAGCGGCGTCGGCGGCTGGAACCACGCGCGTACCACCTGGCCCCGGGGGGAGGAGAGCGTGGCGATGCCCCACGGGTGGGCCATCGCCGAGATGTACCTGCTCCTGCGCGATTGCCTCCTCTTCGAGGATGGCGGCCGACTGGTGCTCCTGTCCGGCATTCCTCCCGAGTGGTTCACCCACCCCGAGGGGATCGCCGTCCGCCACCTGCCCACCCACTTCGGCGCATGCTCCTTGGAGTATCGACCTACGCCCGACGGCGCGGTGCTTACACTCTCACGGGACGCCGCGCCGCCCGATGGGTTCGTCCTCCGGCTCCCGCCCGACCTGATGGCCACCGTCACAGCCGACGACGCGCCGGTCGCCCCACAGCCCGGGGGCGACGTGCTCCTGCCCCCAGGCACCTGCCGCGTCAAGCTGCGCTTCGGGGAGCCTCAGTAAGGCCAGAAGACGTAGAGGTTGGTGCCGATCAGCATCCCGAGCAGGCTGAGGAGGCTGCCCACCACGAACTCGCCCAGCAGCAGCCCGAGGAAGAAGGGCGCCGCCCGGTAGTAGCCCTTCAGGCCGGTGTAGCGGAGCAGGACCGATTTCACCACCCAGGTGATCAGCGCCGTCGACCAGATGAAGGTGGAGGTGTAGGTGCTGGCGATGGCATAGCCGACCGGGTGCAGCGGGAACGCGATCAGGCGGGTGCGCAGCGCCTGCAGCAGCAGCGTGACTCCCCCGCCGGCACCGATGGCCGCCAGCGAATCCCAGTGCGGGCCCCCAACCGGATCGGAGAGGCGCTTGGAGAAGAGTTGGTAGGCCTCGTTGCCAAAGTAAAACTGCGTGCCGCCCAGCTTGCTGGTGGCGTGCCCGTAGTGGAGGCCCAGCCCCAGCGTCGTCGCGAAGGCGGCCACGTAGCCGGCCAGCGCGCCCACCACCACGAAAGCGACCAGACTGCGCTTTACCCCGGCGCGGTCGCTGAGGGCAAACGACTCGAGCGTGGCCGGCATCGGGTGGCCGGAGAACTCGCGTCCCCACCAGTGCGTTACCGCCAGGCTGGTGAGGCCTCCCGGGCCGAGGTTGTCGCGTCCGAGCAAACTGTAGAGGACCGGGCCGGGTGCCGCCAGCAGCAGGCCGGTGCTGGGGGGTCCGTACTGCGCCCGGATGCGCGAGAGGGACACGATCAGCGCCAGGTAGAGGAGCAGGAAGCCGGCCGCCAGCGCCCAGGGCATCCCGGCCAACACCAGGCCGATCCAGATCGCCGCACCGCCCCCCAGCGCGCCGTAGAGGGCGCTCTGGCGCGAGAGGAAGCTCTCGTCGAGCTGTGCCCACGCCTCCCGCCAGCGCCCGCGCGAGGCCCAGAGGGCGAACAGCAGCAGCGCCAGCAGTGCCCCCACCGCCTGCTCGCGCACGTAGGGGGCCACCATCTCGTAGGGCGCAAACTGCACCTCGCTCCCCAGCCAGTCGATGACCACCGCCTGCAGGCGCCCTACCCAGTAGAAGAAGAAGAGCGAAAAGAGCAGATCGGTGGGCAGAAAGTACTCCAGGCCCACCAGGAACGGGTTGAGCGAGTAGGGGATCAGGCTGAGGCTGGCCCAGGGGCGGGTCAGGCCAGGCAACACCAACGTCTGGCGCTTGACCGGCAGCGCCGGGAAGAGCGGGTTGCCGGCGCTTAAGGCGTTCAGGAGGTCAACGCCGGCGGCCAGGGCAAACCCGATCCAGAAGGCGGGGCTGCTGGTGAAGCTGGCGCGCCGGTCGGTCATCAGCAGTGGGATCTGCGTCAGGGGGAACGGCATCCGCTCTTGCTGGCGGAGCTGGGTGTAGGTGAGGGCGGAGAGGCAAACCCCAACCCACGTCACCGCCAGGATAAGCGCGCCCCAGCCCAGGAACGGCCCCAGCCAGGGGCGCCACAGCGAGGCGACCCACGGCTCGCGCGTGCCGGTGAAGAAGGCCCGGGCGGCCTCTGCGTCCTCCACCATCAACCGGTGCGGCAGGTGCGGCGCCAGGCTGTGCTGCCAGCGTTCATCCAGGTTGGCGAAGTGGGTAGAGAAGGGGAGTACCGCGGTCAGGTACTCCGTCATCATCGCCACCGAGGCACCGATGGTGGCCGCCACGAAGAGGAGCAGGAGCTCGCCGCGCGTCAGTGCCACCCGCGGCCACAACCGTCGCAGCAGTGCGTTGACGGCCAGCAGCACGACCAACGAGAAGACGACGTGGTAGTAGAGGGAGATCAGCGTGGCGTAGCCCTGGTTCCACATCACCTCCATGCCGGTCATCCACACGGCATCGAGGGCAGCCAGCAGCGCCCCCACAAGCAGGAGAACTGCCCGCCGACGGCGCCGCGGTTTCGGCTCGGCTGGGGCGGCGCTCGTCCGTTCTGCTCGGGTGATTGGCTCCATCAGGCGCGGGTTCCTGATCCTCCCGGGCGCCGGCTTGGGCCGGCACACCCTCTTCTCTTCGCCGGAGGCGAGTGCTCTCCTGGCAGGGCAGCGCGCGAACTGAAAGACTGCAGGCGCCCGCCTGGCTGGTGGCGAACAGAGCGATGCAGTTGCTGCATATCACCACCACTCAAGGAGAACACTCTATGGAACCGCTACGCTACGGCTTTGTCGGTGCCGGCACCATCATGAACTTCCACGCCGAGCGCCTCTCTCAGCGCGGCGATGTGGTCCTGGCTGCCGTCGCCGACGTCGCTGAGGCAACGCTCAATCGGGCCGCCGACCGCTTCGACATCCCCGGCCGCTATACCGACTACCGGACGATGATCGAGAAGGAAGACCTCAACGTGCTGGTGGTCTGCGTGCCGAACGCCTACCACGCGGAGGCGACGCTGGCGGGCCTGCGGGCCGGCTGCCACGTGCTGTGCGAGAAGCCGCCGGCGCTGAATGCCGCCCAGGCGGAGGAGATGGCTGCCGCGGCGGCGCAGCGCAACCTGCGCCTGATGTACGGCTTGAACATGCGCTTCATGGGCGAAGTGGAGACGGCGCGCCGATACCTGGAGAGCGGCCGCTTCGGCAACGTCTACCACGGCACCGTGCAGATGTGGCGGCGCCGTGGCATCCCCGGCCTCGGCTCCTGGTTCACCACCAAGGCCGTCTCCGGCGGCGGCGCCCTGATCGATGTCGGCGTCCACATCCTCGACTTGACCCACTACCTGATGGGCCAGCCGAAGCCGGTGGCCGTCAGCGCCGTGACCCACGCGCGCTTTGGCATCAACCCGGAGACCTACAACTACCTGAGCATGTGGGGCACCCCGGTGCCGGGCGGGCCGTTTGACGTGGACGACCTGGCTGCCGCCTTCATCCGCTTCGAGAACGGTGCCTCGTTGGTCATCCAGGTCTCCTGGGCGGCCAACACCAGCGACGGCAGCGAGATCCGGGTGCTGGGCGACAAGGGGGGCGCGGAGATCTCCCTGGGCGGCGGCGTGCGCATCCTCACCGAGGACAACGGCTTCATCTCCGACATCACGCCGCAGTACCGCCCGCAGGACGCCTACGCCGCGCAGCACGCTCACTTCATCGAGTGCATCCGCGACCCGGAGAAGCCGCTGCGCACCTGCGGCCGCCAGGGCGTGGTCCTGCAGCACATGCTCGATGCCATCTACCGCTCGGCCGCCACCGGCGCCGAGACGCGCATCGAGATCGCGGACTGAGCCGGATGGCCCCCCCCACCCCCCGAAGTCGGGGGGCTTTGGCGGATGGCCCCCCCGAAA
>JAAZEB010000317.1 GCA_012512505.1 Armatimonadota bacterium
CTGCTGACGATCCAAATGAAGTCGTTGGGCGCGGTGCGGAAGGCGGGCACCGGGCCGATCACCGGGGTGTTGGAGTATGCCGAGTGAGTGCCGGGCAGCGGCGTCTACGTGCTGGACACGCCGGGCTACGATGTCGTTTCCACCGCGGCCTATCCCGCCAGCGGCGCCACGCTCATCTGCTTCACCACCGGTCTGGGCACGCCCTGGGGCAACCCGATCGCCCCGGTGATCAAGATCAGCAGCAACACGGAGCTGGCCGCCCGCATGCCAGACGTGATCGACTTCGACGCGGGGGGCATCATTGAGGGGCGAGAGACGCTGGCGGAGTGTGGCGCGCGCCTGTTGGCAAAGGTGTTGGCCGTCGCCTCCGGCGAGCGCACCCGCAGCGAGGAGAACGGCCACGACGAGAGCGCCTTCTGGCAGCGCCAGGTGAACCTCTGAAGCCTCTGGCGGGGTTCATGCCCCTGCCTGCCGCGCCGTCGGCTGGCCCTTGTGCCCCGTGCCGCCGCTGCGCTGCCAGGTAGCGCGTGTCAGCGGCAGCATCACCGCTAGGAAGACGACCCACCCGAGCGCCAGGGCCGGCCCCAGGCCGAGGCGGCCCTGTGTCAGGCGCACGGTCATCATCAGCGGCGCCAAGGTGAGCATGATCACCGGGATCTGGCGGCACATGGTCCACAGGCTGTGGCGGGCCTCATAGGCGGCGACCACCCCCACCATCGGGAAGAGTGTCATGAAGCCCTGCAGCCCCTGCTTGATCAGCACCAGCAGAAAGATGACTGCCATGATCGCCGGCAGCTTGATCCACAAGGGGAGGGGGCTGCGGTGCCCCGGCTCCTCGCGGGGGCGGGTGAGGCGCAGCAGCAGCGCGCCGACGGCAAGGCTGCCCAGCCCGGCGCCCCAGAAGAAGGCATCGGTGGGGGGTACCACTCCGGCGAGTGCCCAGCCGGCGACGCAGTAGGCAAGCGCCGAGAGGACAATCGCCGCCACGATTGGGAGCCGCAGGCGCTGGTGCAGCACGCGCACGCCGTGGGTAAACAGCAGCAGCAGGCCGAGTCCCAGGATGTTGGTGGCATCGATGGGCCGGCCGAGGGCGAGTGAGGCCATGGTGAATGGGATCGGCAGGGTGAGCACCAGCGCCTTCCACCGCGGGTGGTAGAGGTAGGCAAGGACAGTCGCTTGCACCGAGACGGCGGCAATCAGCAGCAGATCCCAGGGGCCGATCACAATGGTTGGCAGCATCGGTTTGCCCTCTTGGTTCCGCGCGGGGGCAGGCGTTCCCTCCTCGGGGAGAGGAACTTAGCACCTGCCCGCGAACTGTGCACCGATTACCTTCCGAGGAGGATGCGCCATGCGGACCGTCAAGTACGGAGTGATCGGGCTGGGATGGTTTGGGGAGAAGCACTGCGAGGCACTCGCGGGGATCCCCAACGTCGAACTGTACGCGCTCTGCACGCGCACGCCTGAGCGGCTGGCGGAACTGGCACAGCGCTTCGGAGTGCAGAAGACGTATCGGGACTACAACGAGATGCTGGCCGATCCCGAGCTGGAGGCGGTGAGCGTCGTCACGATGTGGGATCAGCATGCGGCCCCCACCCTGGCGGCGCTGAAGGCCGGCAAGCACGTGTTCCTGGAGAAGCCGATGGCCTCCACCGTCGCCGATTGCGACGCGATTGTGGCGGCGGCGAACGCGGCCAGCGGCTACTTCATGGTGGGGCACATCTGTCGCTTCAACCCGCGCTACGCCGCGGCGAAGCAGGCGATTGACGAGGGGCGGAGCGGCCGGATCATCTCGATGTACGCCCGCCGCAACATCCCCGCCTGGGTAGGCGCGGGGGTGCTGGACAAGATCGGGCCGATCATCGGCGACGGCGTTCACGACACCGACCTGATGCTCTGGTACAGCGGCGCCAAGGTGATTAGCGCCTATGCCCAGACGGTGAAGGTGCGCGAGCACAAGTACCCTGATCTGGGTTGGACGATGTACCGCCTCGACAGCGGCGCCACGGCGGTGCTGGAGAACGTCTGGTGCCTGCCGGACAAGACGGCGTTCCAGATCGACGAGCGGATGGAGATCATCGGCACCGAGGGGTCGATTCACATCCACGAGGTGCATCCGAACCTGTCGGTGTGCGACAAGGATGGGTGGCACTCGCCCGACACCACCTACTGGCCGGCGCTGCACGGAGTGCGCGCGGGCGCCCTGCGCGAGGAGCTGGCCTACTTCGTCAACTGCGTGGCCCAGGGCCAGCGCCCCACCGTGATCACCCCCGAGGAATCGCGCGAGGCGGTGCGCGCCTGCCTGGCCGCCGAGCAGTCCGCCGCTACCGGCGAGATCGTGAAGCTGTAGGACGGCCTGCCTTCATCCCCTGGCCCCTTTTCCGCGCCCCGGGAGAGGGGCCAGGCGCTTCCCAAGCCCACCGATCAGAGCACGCGTTGCAGGCGCCGGCCGCGCTCGCGAAGGTGGTAGAACACCCCTGCCGGCGTCACATCAATCCGCACCTGGCCGTACTCGGGCAGCGTGACCGTCACGCCCTGGCGCTCGCCGAGGGGCGCGTGAGCGTAGATCAACCACTCGCGGCCGCCGGGTTGGCCCAGCACCCGTGCCAGAGCAAAGACCGGAATCTCGGTGCTCAGCGTCCACGGGCGCGGGGGATCGAGGTCCGTGTCTAGCAGGAACCAGCGGTCGGCAGCGCGGTAGTCGGGCGGGAGGTTGGCGGCATACGGGTGGGGGTGCGCGCGGTTGGGCACGAGTTGGCTCTGGCGCCAGAAGCGGCGCAGGATCGGGTTGTGATAGACGCGGTCCACGGCCGCCAGGATCGGGAGGAAGTAGGGTTCGGCGTTGGCGACGGTGTCGGTCCAGCCGCGGAACTCGCGCACCGCCCGGGGGCAGAGGAGCCACATCCCGAACTGCACCATGCCGCCGTAGCGCTCCGGGGAGGCGGTTTGGCCGGCCTGGGCATAGACCTTACGCTTGTCGTTTGCCAGGGTGGGCTCGTGGCCGTCCCAGGTCGAGAGCTCGAACCAGAAGCGGGGGTTGAGGCGGTGGGCCTCCGCCAGCATCGGCACCCAGTTCATCGCCTCCACCTGGGGGCTCCAGACGGTGTAGTCGGTGCTGGCGTTCCAGTTGTGGGTGTAGAGCGAGGGGGAGCCGCCATCCCACGCCAGCGGCGCCGGGTCGATGCGGCCGGGCGTCCAGAGGGAGTATTCCTCCCAGCCCTCCCAGCGCCCAAGGTGTGCCGGCCCGAACGCCTCGTAGCCGACGAAGAGGGCATTTTGCCGCCACCTGGCCTGGGTGAGACCGTCGCGCATCCCGGCCTGCAGCGCGCGGTAGCGCTCGATCCATCCCTCGGCCACCACCTGACGCTTGAAGGTGTCGTTGCGCCCCTTGCCATGGCGCTCCAGGTACCGCGCCGACTGCTCGACCTGACTCCAGGTGAGCTTGGAGTGCTCGTTGTTGGAGATGAAGAGCACGCGGGGTGGGTTGGGGTACCAGAGCTGCAGCAGACGCAGGATCGGGCTGGTGGTCCACTGTTGGCCCACCGCGCGCCATGGCGCCACCGGCCCGAAGGGACACACCTCGCGGCGCACCTTCCCCTCGGGGTCCACCACGTTTGGGTTGCGGTCGGCCGGCAGGTCGAAGTAAGCTTTGTCATCGGTGAGCCGGTGCTCCCACTGGGTGCTGACGAAGGAAAGCGGCAGGCGCAGCTCCGCCATCATCCGCACCGGGATCTCGTAATACTCCAGCCCCTCTGTCTGGTCCGGCGAGGGGAGTTGCAGCCACGGCAGCAGGTGGTGGCCGCGGGCGATCATTCGGAGTTGGTAGGCCGGGTCAAAGCCGTTGGGGCGCTGCCCGGTGTTCCAATGGGCGGCCAGCGGCAGGGGGCGCCCGCCCCGATCGGTGTTCCCGCGCGTCGCCTCGGCGCGGATCTCGCGTGCCACGCGGTCCACCGTGCTGGCTGCCTCCGCGGGCCAGGCCCCGGCGAGGAGGGTGCCGACCATTGCGAGTAGCAGTGAGAAAGCGCCCATCTGCCAACTCCTCCCGCGCGCGGGCGTGGCCCCCCCAACCCCCCCGATCTCGGGGGGGCTTTTGGCAGGAATAGGCC
>JAAZEB010000318.1 GCA_012512505.1 Armatimonadota bacterium
CCCGGTGGCTACCGGGTGCCGGGTGCTGGGCGTACCCCGCAGCACTCACTACTACCGGTCCACGGAGCACGACGACGAAGCGGTGAAGCGCGCCATCGAGGGGGTGTTGGGCGACTGGCCCACCTACGGATACCGGCGGGTCACCCACCAGTTGCGGCGGCAGGGCCTGCGCGTCAACAGCAAGCGCATCCGGCGGCTGATGAAGGAGATGGGCGTCGCGGGGAAGGTGGTCTGCCGCAAGCGCCGTACCACCAACAGCGAGCACGCCTTCCCGCGCTACCCCAACCTGGTGCAGGAACTGGCCATCGAGCGCCCGGATCAGGTCTGGGTGGCCGACATCACCTACGTGCGGTTGGTGCAGGAGTTCGTCTTCCTGGCCGTGATCATGGACGTGTTCACCCGGAGCGTGCGCGGGTGGCACCTGGGGCGCAACCCGGACCAGGAACTGACGCTGACGGCGCTGAGGAGCGCGCTGGCGCAGCGAACGCCCGAGATCCACCACTCCGACCAGGGCGTGCAGTATGCGGCCAAGGACTACGTGCAGATGCTCAAGGACGCCGGGGCAGACATCAGCATGGCGGCGGTTGGGGAACCGACCGAGAACGGGTTCGCCGAGCGCCTGATGCGCACGATCAAAGAGGAGGAGGTAGACCTTTCCGACTACGAGAACTATCATGATGCCTATGCTCAGATGGGCCGGTTCCTCGACGAAGTGTACATGCTCAAGCGCATCCACTCCTCGCTCGGG
This sequence comes from Armatimonadota bacterium, assembly GCA_012512505.1. GTDB lineage: Bacteria > Armatimonadota > JAAZEB01 > JAAZEB01 > JAAZEB01 > JAAZEB01. The sequence continues at coordinate 749 of JAAZEB010000318.1, forward strand.
TACCTGACCCCCGTCGAGTTCGAGGCCCAGTGGCGAAGCCACCAGGCCGCAGCGGAGGGTGTTGTCTAAGCAACGCCCGATTCGTGTCCAGATTCAGGGGCGCAGTACAAACCGATTAGGCCTGCGGATCTCCTCTGGCATGCAGAAGAGTTACTGTGTGGCTCCTGAGACGGTATCCCTGACAACTCGATACACACGGAGAAGGTGCTAGTGTTGTATCGCCGAAGAGAAAGAGAGGAAGCAGGTGTGGAAGAACGGGGAGAACCAGGCGGGGTCCTTGGTCGCCCTCTGCTTACAGATACCGTCCTCTCCAATCCACACCGGTCTCTGCTCCAGCCGGTTTCCGATTCAGATTAATCCAGCCAGCCTGCGACGGCTCCAAACTGTCACCGCTCGTGGTCGTTGCGACATCAAGAGAGTGGGGAGCCAGACTGAACGCTGCCTGAGTGACGCAATGGCAAGGCAGTGCGGGCGCGGAAGACTTTGACGGGTGCGCGTCGGGCGCTACGCGGTACAGCCACCCAGACTCTGGTTCGATTCCGGGTGCATCCACCAACGGGGCCACCAATTCCATAAGGAGATACGCACATGGACGGCCATGCACAGAATGACCCGTTCTCTTGCTATCGGGTAGAGGATCTGGTTCTGCTTGTAGGGGAGAACCCACTCCCCAATGCGGTAGCCGCGCGACTGCTCCTCCAGCCGGGTGGGAGGGCGTGGCTGGTGTCGTCTCGTGGCACCCGGGATGAGGCCAACCGTCTTGCCGCTTACCTGGAGCAACATGGTATCAAGGTGCCTAAGGTGGGCAAGGAGATCGATGAAGCCTCTCCCGCCAGCGTGCTCAAGGCCACGCTGTCTATCCTGAAGCAGGCTGAGAGTCCGGGGATTGGTGTCAACTACACGGGCGGCACCAAGGTGATGGCGACGCACTGCTATCGTGCCGCGGAGATGTGGGCGCACGAGAAGGCATGCCCGGTGTGGTTCAGTTACCTGGACGCGCGCCGCCAGCAGATGGTCTTCACGCGTTCGGGAGAGAGGGAGGATGCCTCGGCTGTTCCACTTTCTGCGTGCCCAGTGAAGGTCTCGTTAAACGAGCTGCGCCAGTTGCACGGTATTGGTCATGGCTCGTCTGATGACGAGGGGCTCCCTCCCTTTTCCAGAACAGCGACGGAGATCGCACGACAGATCCCTCAAATCGGAGCAGAGGCGTGGAAAGAATGGAAAGAAGAGTTGAAGAGAGACGCTGAGCCTCGGTCTAGTTGCCCCGAGCTAAAGAGTATTGAGAGTGTGCTCCGGGCAGAGGCTCATCTCCCGGAAGGGAAACCGCTCACGAAACAGGCTCTAGCTCAAGCTACGGGGCGTAGCCAGCGCTCCATCGAGTTGTGGGCAGACGGAACATGGCTGGAGCAATACGTGCTCGCGGTATTAAAGAGCCTGGCAGATGAGGTGGGAATCACCGACTGCGCGCGGGGCTACCACACGGATGCACCCTGCTTCGAGATTGACGTGCTGGCAATGCGTTACCACCAACTGC
>JAAZEB010000037.1 GCA_012512505.1 Armatimonadota bacterium
CCCACAAGGAGAGCACCGCCCGCTACCACGTCTCGAAGAAGACAGAGCGGATGGTACAGAACCCGGGCGCGACCACGCGTCTCTCCGTCTCGGTGATGGTGAACGGCACCCTGGACCAGGCCCGGAAGGACGCGCTTACCCAACTGGCCACCGCGGCGGCGGGGATTGACGTGACTCGCGGCGACCAACTCTCCATCGTTGGTATTCCGTTCGACGCCAAGGCCGCCGCCGAGCAGCAAAAGCAGCTTGCCGAGGCCAACCGTCAGCAGTTGCTGGTCACCGGTCTGCGCTATGGGCTGGCGATGCTGCTGCTGCTGTTCTTGTTCCTCATCGTGCGTCAGGCGATGCGCCGTCCGGGGCTGCCGTCGGCGGCCAGCCAGACGGCCGCGGAGGAGGAGTACGCCGCCATCGAGACGGCGCCCACCGTCGGCCGGCTTCTCGATGAGATGGAGCAGTCGGAGGCGGGGCCGGGCGAGGCGCTGGGACCGGGCGAGGCACTGGGGCCGGCCGAACCGCTGGAGCCACTGCCGAGCGTGACCCCGGCGGAGGAACGCCTGCGCCGGCTGGCCGCCGAGAACCCGGACTTCGTCGCCCGCCTGCTGCGGAGCTGGCTCGTGGAGCAGCGCTGACAGGTAGCCAGGAGAAGCATGGAGACCGCAACCCAAGAATGCCCCACCCAGGCATTGGCCCTCACCGGCCTGCGCAAGGCGTCGGTGGTGCTGATCACGCTGGGGCCGGACCTATCGTCCGAGGTGCTGCGCCACCTCAATCGTGACGAGATCGAGCAGATCACCCTGGAGATCGCCCGCATCCGGCACGTCTCCGCCGACGTACGCGAGGCGGTGCTCGCCGAGTTCAACCAGATGGTGGTGGCCCAGGAGTGCATTGCCGAAGGCGGCATCGAGTACGCCCAGCGCATTCTGCAGCAGGCGCTCGGGCCAGAGAGCGCCACCGATGTCATCTCCCGCATGACGACCATGCTTCAGGTGCAGCCGTTCGACGCGGTGAAGAGTGTTGACCCGGCGCAGCTCCTGCGCCTGCTGCGGAACGAGCACCCACAGACGATCGCCCTGGTGCTGGCGCACCTGCCGGCCGAGCGCGCCGCCATCATCCTCTCTGGTCTCGATGCCCCGCTGCAGACGCAGGTGGCGATGCGCATCGTCAACCTGGAACACGCCTCGCCGGAGGTGGTGCGCGAGGTGGAGAGCATCCTCCAGTCGCGCCTGGCCACCACCGGGTCGCAGAACCTCGAACCGGTGGGCGGCGTCGCGGCCCTCGCGGAGATCCTCAACCGCGCCGACCGCTCCACGGAGCGGGCCGTGCTCGACGAGCTGGCCGCGCGCAACCCGGAGGTGGCCGCGGCGGTGAAGCAGCGCCTCTTTGTGTTCGAGGATCTAGTTACCCTCGGCCGGCGCGACATCCAGCTCGTGCTGCGCGAGGTGGACGGCAAGGATCTGGCGCTGGCGCTGAAGGGTGCGCCGGAGAACGTGCGCGCGATCCTCTTTGAGAACATGTCGGAGCGCGCGGCGGACGCGCTGCGCGAGGAGATGGAGTTCATGGGGCCGGTGCGCCTGCGCGACGTGGAAGCCGCCCAACAGAAGATCGTCGGCGTGGTGCGGTCGCTGGAGGAGGCCGGCGAGATCGTGATCAGCCGAGGGGAGCAGGATGACACCCTTATCTAAGGTGCTGAAGGCTCCCGGCCGCGCCGCGTCGCCACGCCTGGTCGTGCCTGCCTGCTTCGCGCCTCTGATGGAGATCGAGGCACCGCCCGCGGCAGCACCGGCGGCACCGACGCCACCCACGCCGCCGCCGGCCGATTCCCACGCTGAGGAGCGCGCGGAGGCGTTGCTCCACGAGCGACGGCGTGAGGCGGAGCAACTGCTCGCCGAGGCGCAGGCACAGGCGGCCAGCTTGCTGGCGGAAGCCCAGGAGCGCGCCCAGGCGGCCGAGGCCGAGGCCCGCGAGCGCGGCTTTCGCTCTGGCCTGGAAGCGGCGCGCGAGGCCCAGCGCCTCTTGCTGGCCGACCTGGAGGCGCTGCGGGCTGAGGCCCGCGCCGAGCGCGAGCGCTTCTTCGCGGACCTGGAGCCGGAGGTGGTGCGCCTCGCCCTGGCGATCGCCGAGAAGATCATCCGCCAGGAGGTGGACCTGCACCCGGAGATCGTCGTCGGCGTAGCACGCGCCGCCCTGAACGAGCTCAAAGAGGCGCAGTCGGTGCGGGTGGCCGCCCATCCCGCCGACGTGGACCTGCTGCGCCAGCACCTCCAGCCGATGCCTGGCGGGCTGACGGAGGTGACCGTCCACCCCGATCCACAGGTGACCCGCGGGGGCTGCCGGGTTGATTCCGACCGCGGCAGCGCCGATGCGTGCCTGGAGCGGCAGCTCGAGCGGGCCGCCGCCGCCATCCAGGGAGGTGAGCTGTGAGGCGTTCCCTCACCCTCGATCCCTACCTCGACCGGCTGCATAGCGTGAACCCCCTGGTCCTCTGCGGCCGCGTCTCGCGGGTGGTGGGCACGGTGATCGAGTCGGTCGGGCCACCCTGCGCGATTGGTGAGGCCTGCCGCATCCACGCGGCCGACGGCCGCGAGATCTGCGCCGAGGTGGTGGGCTTCCGCGACGACCGCCTGATCCTGATGCCGATGGACGACGTGGGCAGCCTGGAACCGGGCAGCCTGGTGGTCGCCACCGGCCGCCCGCTGCAGGTGCCGGTGGGCGAGGCCTGCCTGGGCCGGGTCTTCGATGGCCTGGGCCGCCCGATTGATGGCAAGGGCCCGCTAGTGGGCACGCTGCCTCGCAGCGCGGAGGCCAGCCCGCCCGATCCGCTCACCCGCGAACGAGTGAGTCAGCCGCTGGTCACCGGCGTGCGCGCCATCGATGGCCTGCTCACCTGTGGGCGCGGGCAGCGGATCGGCATCTTTGCCGGCAGTGGGGTGGGGAAGAGCACCTTGCTGGGGACTATCGCCCGCCATGCCACCGCGGACGTCAACGTGATCGGCCTGATTGGCGAGCGCGGGCGCGAGGTGCGGGAGTTTCTGGAGCGTGACCTGCAGGAGGAGGGGCTGCGCCGCTCGGTCGTCGTGGTGGCTACCTCCGACCAGTCGCCGCTGCAGCGCCTGCGTGGGGCGGCGGTAGCGACGGCGTTCGCCGAGTACTTCCGCGACCAGGGTCGCGACGTGGTGTTGATGATGGACTCGGTGACCCGCTTTGCCTGGGCGCAGCGCGAGATCGGGCTGGCGGCCGGCGAGCCCCCGGCAACGCGCGGCTACACCCCCTCCGTCTTCGGCGCCCTGCCGCGCCTGCTGGAGCGCGCCGGCACCGCCGCCCGGGGCTCGATCACCGCGTTTTATACCGTGCTCGTCGATGCCGATGATATGAATGATCCGATTGCCGACACAGTGCGCGGGATCCTCGACGGGCACATCGTCCTCTCCCGCGACCTGGCGCGACAGGGGCACTACCCGGCCATCGACGTGCTCTCCAGCATCAGCCGAATCATGCCCGAGGTGACCGAGGCGGAGCACCGCCGGGCCGCCGTGCGGCTGCGCGACCTGCTGGCCGTCTACCGGGAAGCCGAGGACCTGATCAACATCGGCGCCTACGCCAAAGGAAGCAACCCTCGTATCGATGCCGCCATCGCCCGCATCGATGCCATCCGCGACTTCCTGCGCCAGGGCTCGGATGACTGCACTCCCTACGACCAGACGCTGCAGCAGCTATTCGCCGCCGTGGGAGAGGAAGGAGCCCCCTAAGGTGAAGCGGTTTGTCTTCAACCTGCAGACCGTGCTCGACGTGCGCCGCATCCGCGAAGACCAACTGCGCGCGGAGCTGGCGGCGCTGTGCGTTCAGGAACGGCAGGCCGCCGAGCGGTTGGCCGATCTACGCCGCCAGCAGGTGCAGCTCGGCGAGCGCGTCCTCCGTAACCACGAAGCGCTCACCGGCGCCGACCTCTTGGCCGCCGCCCGTGCCGCCGAGCAACTGCGCCGGGTGATCGAAGAGTCGGACCAGCAGCGGCAGGCGCTGGCCGAACGGCGCGAGACCAAGGCCGAGGAGACGAGCGAGGCGGCCACCCAGCGGAAAATGCTGGAGAACTTGCGGGAGAAGGCGCTGGGGCGCCATCGCCAGGCCGTCGCCGTCGCCGCCGAGCGTCAGACGGACGACCTGTGCGCGCGACGACGTGGCCTCTGCCTCACCACTTGAGGCGGCGCCGCGCGGGAGAGCAGATCCCATGTTAGCACGCCTGTCGCGGGTGGAAGCCCGCGTCCACGAGATCCAGGAGCGCCTCTCAGCGCTGGCACCGGAAGCGGCCGCGCCCTCCTCTTCCTTTGAGGGGGTACTGGCCGCCGCCCAGGCGTCGGCTGCCCCCGGCCCGCTGCCGCCGGCGCCGGTGGAAGCCGCGATCGCCACCGGCGACCCACCGCCGCTCTCCCCGCCGCCGCGTTGGGCGGAGCCGGCCGCGGACGCCCACGCGGAGACACAAGGGGCCGCGGCAGTGATCGCCGCCGCTCTTCGCCACGGCGTCGATCCAACGCTGGCGGCGGCGGTGGCCCGCGCGGAGTCTGGCTTCAACCCGCGGGCGGTGAGCGCGGCGGGGGCACAGGGCCTGATGCAACTGATGCCCGACACGGCGCAGGCCCTGGGAGTGGCCGACCCGTTCGACGCGGTGCAGAACGCCGACGGGGGCGTGCGCTACCTGGCCGAGCAGCTTCAGCGCTTTGGCGACGTGCCGCGCGCGCTGGCCGCCTACAACGCCGGGCCGTCGCGCGTTGCCCGCCTGGGAACGGTACCGCCGATCCCGGAGACGCAGCACTACGTGCGGCGCGTGCTGGAATACCAGCGGCAGTACCGCGAGGCCGGCCTGCCCTGACCTGGCCGACGACTGCAGGACCCGTCGACGAACCCCGCGCGCACCCTGGTGCCACTGCTCGCCGACGGATCCAAAGGGGAGATGATGCGCGTCGATTCCGCTACCACCAGAACCGCGACCGGCACCGCCACTGCCGAACCTGACCCGACCTCGGCGGCCGTGCTGGGCAAGGAGTTCCTGCAACTGCTGATCACCCAGCTCCAGAACCAGGACCCGCTGGAGCCGCTGGACAACACCGAGCTGGTCTCCCAGTTGGCCCAGCTCTCCTCGCTCGATAGCCTTCAGAGCATCGAGCAGTCGCTGCAGACAGGGCAGGGCCTCAACCAGCTCGCGCAGGCGGCGGCGCTGATCGGCAGCACGGTGCGCGCCTCGGCGGAGGGGGGCGAGGTTTCCGGCAAGGTTTCGGCCGCCCAGATCACCGCCACTGGCCAGGTGCAGTTGGTCATCGAGGGGCAGGCGGTGCCCCTGTCCGCGGTGGTGGAGGTGCGGGCGGGCTGAGAACCGCCGCAGCAAAGGAGAGCGGCCCTCCTCAAGTTGGGGCGCCGGCCGGCCATAATCGAGATTGGGCCATCCCTCGGCCCCGCCACGCTGTCGCGCCCTGGAGGAGAGTTTGTGAAGCCAACCCGCCACCGGTACGCCCGCCGCCGCGCCGCCGGCCTGATCGTGCCGCTGGTGTTGGGCTTGCTGGCCGCCTGGCTGCACCCCCACTTCGATGCCCTGGAGCGTGATACCTGGGACCAACGCTTTGCCCGCCGCGGCGCTGTCCCCGCCTCTGCCGGAACGGTCGTCCTGGTCGAGATCGATGAGAAGACCGCCTCCTACGCGCCGTGGGCCAACGAGCCGATGGTGATGTGGGGGCCCCACTTCGCCGCGGCGCTGCGCCACCTCAAAGCGGCCGGCGCCCGCGTGGTGGGGATCGACTGCTTCCCCCGCATCTCCACCCAAGCACTGGCCGAGAAGCTGGGGCAGCCGCTGCCCTGGGACCAGGAGTACGCCCAGGCGCTGGCCGAGTTCGGCAACTACGTCTTCGTCGCCATCCGCGACGGTTCGTCCTGGGTGAAACCGGCCGACCAGCTCCTCTTCGCCAACGCCCCGCGCAGCGAGATCGACAACCTTGGCGTGGCAAACTTCCGCGAAGGCCGCGCCGGCGACACCGACGCCACCGTGCGCGCCTTCAAGCCGCTGTGGGAAGTGGCGGTTGACGGTTCAGAGCCGATCCTCATGCCCTCGTTCGCCGTGCGGCTGGCGGAGCGTTACCTGGGCCAACCAGCACAGGTGGTGGGGCCCCGCGAGATCCGCCTCGGAGACCGCCGCCTCCGCCTGCATCGCGACGGCACGCTGTTGATCAACTACGTCGGGCCAACCCGAACACTGCCGCGCTTCTCCTTCTGCGACATCGCCGAGGGACGCCTGCCGCCCGACTTCAGCTTCCAGGACAAGATCGTCCTCATCGGCGAGAGCTACGCCGGGATGCAAGACCTGCACCTGACGCCGTTCAGCCGGGGCGCCCCGGCCGACCAGCAGCACACCCCCGGCGTGGAGGTGTGGGGCAACGCCGTGGCGACCATCCTCGACCGGCCCTGCCTCTCTGCCACCGAAGTCTCGACCGGCCGGGCGCTGCTGCTGGTGCTGGCGCTGGTCACCGGGGCGCTCTTCCTCGGGGTGCACTGGGCAGTGGGCGCCGTCGTCTGCCTGCTGGCGATGCTGGCCTGGGATGCCGCCGGCCACTGGCTCTTCCGCACCCAGCATTACCTGCTGCTCACGGCGGTGCCGGTGCGGCTCATCGGCGGCAATTACGCCCTGATCATGCTCTACCGCTACCTCACCGAGGAGCGCGAAAAGCGGCAGATCAAACGCCTGTGGGGCCGCTACCTGAACCCGGCGATGGTGGAGCACGTGCTGCAGCACCCGGAAGACCAGGGTCTGGGGGGCAAACGCGCGGCCGTGACCGTGCTCTTCTCCGACATCCGCGGGTTCACCTCGCTCTCCGAGCGCCTGGCGCCAGGCGAGGTGGTTCAACTCCTCAACGAGTACCTCTCGGCAATGAGCGCGGTGGTGGTGGCGCACGGCGGCATAGTGGACAAATACGTGGGCGACGCGATCATGGCGCTGTGGGGGGTGCCAAAGCCGGTACCGGACGGGCCGGAGCGCGCGGTCCGCACCGCCCTGGAGATGATCGCTCGCCTGGAGACGCTGAACGCGCGCTGGCAAGCGGAGAGCCGCCCGGCACTGAAGATCGGGGTTGGGATCAACACCGGCATCGCCGTCTTTGGCCATATCGGCTCCGAGCACAAGATGGACCTGACGGTGATCGGCGACACGGTGAACGTTGCCAGCCGCCTGGAGGGGATGACCAAGGAGTTTCAGGTGCCGATCCTGATCACCGAGGCCACCCGGCAGGCACTCCCGGAGGGCCGGTTCGCCATCCGGGCGCTGCCGGCGGCGGCCGTGCGCGGGCGCGATGAGGCGGTCTCTCTCTACGCTGTTGATGGACTGGCGGAAGACAGGAGGGAGAACGCTTGCGAGCGCGAATGTAGTGGTGGGTAGCCCTACTACCACCCCCGGTGCAGGCTGCCGGCGTGCGCCGGGCGGGAAGGTCGCGAGCAGATGGCGAAAGTACTGCTGGTCGATGATGAACCGAATATCGTGAAGCTGACCGCGTTCCACCTCCGCCGCCACGGCTACGAGGTGGCCGCCGCGGAGAACGGCGCCGCCGCGCTGATCGCGGCCCATCAGGAGCGCCCGGATGTGATCATCCTCGACGTGATGATGCCGGTGATGGACGGCTTCGAGGCGCTGCGCCAGCTTAAAGCGGCCGACGAAACGCGCGATATCCCGGTGATCATGCTGACCTGCCGCACGTTGGACGAAGACATTGCCCAGGGCCTGGTGCAGGGCGCTGACCTCTACATGACCAAGCCGTTCGAGATGGAGAAGCTGCTGATCGCCGTCCGGCGCCTGCTGACGGTGTCGGGCGAGCAGCCGGCGGTCGGCGAAGACGCGTGAGGCCAAAGCCGCGGCGGTGATTGACACCAGCAGCGGTGTCTGCTATAGTAGGAACAGCAGGCGAGCGCCTGCGTGCCACTGCCGGCGTCTCTCCTGCCGGCCCTCATTCGCGTGCGCTGCCTCCAGGGCACGGGTTGTTGAACCCGGAGAGAAGGTACCGATGAAGCCGTCGAACCACTTCCGCTCGCTATGTGCCGCTAGTGCCCTCGTGCTGGCGCTGCCGTTGGTTGGCGCGGGCTGCAAGAAGGAAGCGCCAGGCGGCCCGGGCGCCATGGCCGGCAAGGGGGGAATGCCCGGCGGCAACATGCCTGGCATGGCCGGTAAGGGCGGGATGCCTGGCGGCAACATGCCTGGCATGGCTGGCAAGGGCGGGATGCCCGGCGGCGGCGGGCCCGGAATGATGCCTGGCGGTGGCCCCGGAATGATGCCCGGCGGCGGTGGGCCAGGGATGATGCCCGGCGGTGGCCCGGGGATGATGGCAGGCGGCGCTGGCATGGCGGCGGCAGGCGGCGCGGGGGGCGCGGCCCCGGGGGCAGCCCTCGCTGAGGAGGGGAAGATCTCCTTCCGGGCGATGAAGTTCGTCTCGCCGCCGCGGGAGCGATTGGTCAAGCAGCCGAACGGCACCACGGCCCGCCACCTGCAGTTCCACTACCGCGCTCAGGGAGATCCAGAGGCGCTGCTTCCGTTCCTGAACACCTCCTCCGGCGCCGGCATCGAAGAAGGCTCGATCTGGTTTGTCAGCCTGCCCCGGCAGGTCACCCTTGGCAAGAAGACGCCCGGAGAGTGGGAAAACCTCTTCTGCACCTACGTAGTGGCCGACTCGGCGGCGATTGCCCGCGCCAGTGAGGCGCTACAGGCCCGCCTGCTGCAGGCTCGCCGCAAGCTATATCCGCGCCGGATCTACACCGTCGACGTGCTCAACGGCGAGGCGCTGCCGCAGACGGCGCGCGCCCACACCAACGACGCGATGGCCGCTGGCATTAGCGACAACTACACCCGGATGACCACCTACCTCGATATGACCCGCGAGGCGCTGCGCAACCGTCGGGTGGACCTGGCGAGGGTCTATCTAGCCGCGGCCAAGGCGGCCCTAGCGGATCTCTCGGTGGAGAACGGGCACGCGGCTGATGCCCTCTGGATCTACCGCGGCGGATAGGGCGGCAGCCCACTTGGCCCGCGGCGGTAGGGAGGGGTAGCCGGCAGGATGGATTCGGTTGGGGCTTCGTTTCTTTCGGCCGCGCCGGAGGTTACCCTTGTCAACTGCTTCCGCCGGCCGTACGACCACGCCGTGGCGGCAGCCCGCACCTGCTACTCCGGCGCCGGCATCGTCACCGCCGAGCAGGTAGCCGGTGACAACGCCCCGGACGAGGAGGCCCGCGCCCGGGCCCGCCAACGGCGCGACGCACTGGCTGCCAGCATCTTCCAGGCCGGCCACCACACCGTTTTCCAGCACGCCCATTTCCAGTTCGCGCTCGCCAACGTCTCGCGCCACTTCACCTGGTCGTTCCTGCACTCCCACCCGTTCTACAACTCCGAGCAGGTAAGCCAGCGTTACGTCGCCGTGCAGGAGGGGAACTATGCCGTGCCGCCCCTTGCCGGCGAGGCGCTGGCCACCTACCGCGAGACGGTTCAGGCGCAGCTGGATGCCTACCACCAGCTTTGCCAGGCGCTGGCAAAGCCGGCGGCCGCGGCCTACTTCCAGCGTTTCCCAGGGCGCGCGCGCCAGCCGGAGCAGTGGCAGTCGGAGGTGAATAAGAAGGCGATGGAGGTGGCCCGTTACGTCTTGCCGGTAGCCACCTTCACCTACCTCTACCACACCGTCTCCTCGCTGACCCTCTTCCGCTACCACCAGATGTGCCGGCTGTACGACGCCCCGCTGGAGCAGCAGATCGTGGTCGGCAAGATGGTCGAGTGCCTGCTGGCGGCGGAGCCGGAGTACGCGCGCCTCTATGACGAGCCGATCCCGCTGGAGGAGACCCCGGAGCACGCGTTTGTCGCGTCGCGGACAGCGGCCGAGACGCGCCCCGCGGCGTTCCGCGCCGAGTTCGATGCCTCCCTGGAGGGGCATGTCTCCCGTTTGGTGGACTGGAAGACGAACCACGAGACGATCCTTGCCCAGTCGGTGCGCGAGGTGCTCGGCCTGCCCCGGGCAGCACTCGACGACGACGAAGCGATCCGCCTGGTGCTGGATCCGGGGCGCAACCCGCTGCTGGGGCAGACGCTCAACCTCACCGCGCACGGCAAGCTGACGCGCTGCCTGGCGCACGCGGCCTACACCTTCCGCAAGAAGTTGAGCCACACCGCCGACTCTCAGGACCAGCGCCACCGCACCACGCCGGGCTCCCGACCGCTGCTGGCGGCGCACCTCGATGGCGAGCCGGACTACATCACCCCAGAGTTGGTGCGCCACGACGAGGCGTGCGAACGCCTGTACGCGCAGACAATGGCGCGGAGTTGGGAGGGGATGAGCCGCCTGAGTGCCCTGGGGGTGCCGGCGGAGTATGCCCTCTACCTGCTGCCCAACGCCGCCGCCATCCGCTTCACCGAATCGGCCGACCTGTTGAGCCTGCGGCATAAGCTGGCGATGCGCCTGTGCTTCAACGCCCAGGAGGAGATCTGGCGGGCATCCCTCGACGAGGCGCGGCAGATCCGGGCCCTCAACCCGCGCATCGGCCGCTACCTGCTGCCGCCCTGCGGCCTGCGCCACCTGGCCGGCGAGCGCCCCATCTGCCCCGAGGGGAAGCGCTTCTGTGGTATTCCCGTCTGGAAGCAGGACCTGGATGCCTACCGGCGGGTGATTTGAGGCCGACCGCAGGAGATGCCACGCCCCCGTCGAACTGCGCCGTGAGGCAACAACCATGACCGCAGAACCCACGACTCCAGCCCCTGCCTGCCGCCAGCTTCTCACCTTCCGCGTTGCCGGCGAGTGGTTTGCCCTGGAAGTGGGCCGGGTACGGCGCGTGGAACCACGGCCGGAGCTCACCCCGGTGCCCGGGGCGCCCCAGGCCCTGCCGGGCGTCTTCCTCTCGCATGGCCAACTCGTGCCGGCCCTCGACCCGCGCGTCTGCCTGCGCCTGCCCGCCCCCGCCGAGGCCGCGCCCGCCTTCGCCGTCATCGCCGCCGAGGGCGACCTCTCCGCCGGCCTCCTGGTGGACTGGGTTGACGACGTGGTCCGCGTTGACGAGACGGCCATCGAACCGCCCGCGCCCGGGAACGACTGCGCCACCGGGCAGGTGCGCCTGGGAAACCGTCTCCTCTCGCTCCTCAACCTGCCGGCCCTCTTCGCCGCCGCCACCGGCGAGTGATCCACCGCGGCCCAGCCGCAACACCCGAGGGATCGGGCAGCCCCTTCATCGCCCGACACATCTGCGGCGGGGGGCGGGCTCTGGCGACCGCGGTCGGATCGCCGGCGTCCTGCCGGCAAGCCCTGGCCATCGGCGTTGGACCGATTGCGCCGCAATCGGTCCAACGCCGATGCTTCGCCCCTACCACCTCCCAGAGACCTACGAACGGCCCGAGGGAGGGGGGGCTCCTGACCCCGATACCCGATGCCATGTCTCCGCAGTTGGGGATTGCCGCAGATCAACCGATATACGAAGTAGTGATACCACGTTTGCCTGACGCGCGCCGCCGCGCCTCATGCTTCCCCGGGGTCAGCGCCGGCTGGGGGCTTCATCCGGGGCATTGTGGAGGGCGTCCCGCCGGTGCGAGGGGGTTCATCGATGGGTGCAGAAACTCGTTGGCTGCTGGTGTACGCCGGCCAGCATCTGCTGGCGGTGCCGGCACGTCAGGTGCTCCGCCTCACGCCCGCGGCTTCTCCTGCCCCGGGATCCAGCCCCTCCGCCGTGGGAGAAGAACCGCCCGTGGTCTCGCTGGCCGCCCGTCTGGGCGACGCGGCGCCGCCTGGGGAGCTGATCCTCTGGACCGGCGCGAACGGCGACCGGGTGGGCGTGCGGGTTCACCGCGTCCAGGAGATGGTCGACGACCTCCCTCTCTTGCCGCTGCCGCGCCTGCTGGGCCGGGCGCTGCCGAACGCCGGGCTTGTCGCCGGGATGCTGGTCTGGCAGGGCCGCCCCCTGGTGGCGGTGGATCTCGCCCGGCTCGAGCCGGCCGGGCCCTCGGCACCTGAAGCAATACAATGAGCTTCGACTGGACCAGCTACATCCAGACGGCCAAGGCGGAGACACGCGAGCGCCTGCAGGCGCTCAACGACGGCCTGCTGCGGCTGGAAGCTGAGCCGCAGAACGCCCAGGTGATCAACGACGTGTTCCGGCACGCCCACAGCATCAAGGGCGCGGCCCAGATGGTGGGCCTTGACCGGGTCAGCCGCGTTGCCCACGGCCTGGAGGATGTGCTGGGCGCCGTCCGCAGCGGCCGGCAGCCCGTCTCCGCGCCGCTCCTCGACGCGGCATTCCAGGCGCTGGACCTCATCGAGCGCCTCCTGACCGACGCCCCAGACGCATCGCTGTTGGCCCAGGTGGACCCCCTCCTCGATCAGTTGCGCCGTCAGGCGGCCGGAGCCGCGCCGGCGGAGGAGCAGCAGGCGGCGAGCGACCCCGGCGGTGCGCCGGCACCAGAACCCGAGGAGAGGGAAGGGGAGGAGACTATCGCCTCGGAGGCGGCGGCAGATCCACCACCCGCAACGACCGATCCGCCACTGGCAGTGGCAGATCCGCCAGCGGCGGCAGCCGCGGCACCGCTGCCGGTCGGTTCCGGCCCCGCGTCGCCCCAGGCCGCCGAGACGATGCGCGTGCCGATCGGGCGGGTGGATCGGCTGCTGGGGCTGGCCGGCGAGCTCTCTGGCCTGGAGCAGCAAGAGCGCGTGCTGCTGAACGGGCTGCGCGGCCTGGGTGCCGACCTGCGCCGCCTGGCGGAGCGCGCCGATGGGAATGGGGCATCCCCGGCCGGCGGCGTCGGCGAGGCGCTTTCGGAGCTGCACTCACGGCTGGGCGTGCTGGTGCGCTCGGCGCGACGACTGGCGACCGACCGGGCTCTCCTCGGGCGCGAGCTGCGCGACGCGGCGATGGACCTGCGCCTGCTGCCGGCCGCCGTCCTCTTCGAGCGCTTTCCCCGTCCGGTTCGCGACCTGGCGCGCGCCGCCCGCAAGGAGGTTCACCTGGTGATCGAGGGGGAGGAAACCCGCCTCGATAAGCGCGTCCTCGACGAGCTGTACGACCCCTTGCTGCACCTGTTGCGCAACGCGGTGGACCACGGCATTGAGCCGCCGGCGGAGCGGCTGGCGGCCGGCAAGCCGGCGACCGGCACCCTCACCCTCCGCGCTGTGCCCCACGGGCGTGAGGTGCTGCTGCAGGTGTCGGACGATGGCCGGGGCATCCTCGCCGAGCAGGTGCGCCAGGCTGCCTGCGACCGGGCGTTCCTGACCCCGGCGGAGGCCGCCGGGTTGAGTGAGGACCAGCTTCTGCAGCAACTCTTCCGCCCTGGCTTCAGCACCGCGACCCAGGTCACCGCCGTTTCAGGGCGCGGCGTCGGCCTCGACGTGGTGGCGGCCAACGTGCGCAACCTGAAAGGGGTGGTGCGCCTGGAGACGCACCCGGGCCGCGGCACCACCTTCACGGTGGAGATCCCGCTGACGCTGGCCACCACACGGGTGCTGCTGCTGGAGTGCGCCGGCTGGGTCTACGCGCTCCCTGGCGCGCTGGTGCGTGGCGTGCTGCACGTCGCGCCGGAGGCGGCGCAGCGCGCGCTGGGCCGGGCCACCATCGCCTGGGAAGGGCGAACGGTGCCGCTGCTGCCGCTCGATACGCTCCTGGGCCTGGGCCCGATGCGCCCGGCGCCGCAGTGGCGCGTCGTCCTCGTCGAAAGCGCCGGGCATGTGGTCGGCCTGGTGACCGAACGTCTCCTCGACGAGGAGGAGGTGGTGCTCAAGCCGCTGGGTGCCATCCTGCGCCAGGCGACGCTGGTCTCGGCCGGCACGGTGCTGGGCGACGGGCGGGTGGCGCTGCTGCTCAATCCGGACGCCGTGATCGCCGCCGGCATGAGCCGCCGCGCCGTGGCCCCGGGTGACCTGGAGGTGGCGGCGCCCGCGCGCCGGCGCTCGATCCTCCTTGCCGACGATGTCCTCACCACCCGCGAGATCGAGCGCGCCATCCTGGAGACGGCCGGCTACGAGGTGGTGGCGGTAGCCGATGGCGCGGCCGCCCTGGCCGAGCTGGCTCGCCGCGACTTTGACCTGGTGGTGACCGACATCGAGATGCCCCACCTCGACGGGGTGGCGCTGACGCGGGCGATCACCACCGACGCGCGCACGGCGCACTTGCCGGTGATCATCATCACCTCTCTGGCGAAAGAGGAGGACCGCCGCCGCGGCCTGGAGGCGGGCGCCGCGGCCTACATCGTGAAGAGCGCCTTCGACCAGGAAAACCTCCTCGACCTGGTGGACAGGCTGACGACATAGAGCGGGAGAAGGAGCATCGCCGATGTTGGGTTTCCTCTTCAGCAAGCGCAAGAGCCTGCGGGCTCGCGTGCTGACCGAGTTTGGGCTGGTCCTCGCCCTGATGGCGATCCAGGGCGGGTTCAGCCTCTACGCGATCACGAAGCTGTGTGCCATCCTGATCAGCACGCAGGCGGCAGCCCAGGCCTCCTATGCCTGGGTGCAGCTCGTCACCGGGGTGGCGTTCGCCGGCGCCGTGGTCGTCTGCTACCGGGCGGTGCAAAACGTGGTCCGCGGGCTGGCGGAAGCCTCCAGCGATCTGAGCAACGAGATGGCGGAGCTGACCACGCGGGCGCAGGAGTTCAGCGCGGTGGCGGCAGAGCAGGCCACCGGCGCCACCGAGCAGGCCGCGGCGGTGAGCGAGATCACCGCCACCATGGAGGAGTTGTCGCGCACTGCCCAGCAGATCGCGCACGCGGCCGGCGAGGCGCTCACCGCCGCGGAGGATGGGCAGGGCGCGGTGCGGCAGACGGTGGCCGGCATGGAGCAGATCAAGGCGCGGGTGGATGACGTGGCCACCCGCATCCTATCGCTGGGCGAGAAGAGCCAGCGCATCGGTGAGATCAACGAGATCATCACCGACATCGCCGGCAAGACGCACCTGCTGGCGCTCAACGCGGCCATCGAGAGCGCCGCGGCCGGCGAGTTTGGCGCGCGCTTCGCCGTGGTGGCCGCCCAGGTGAAGGAGCTGGCCGACGAGACCCGCGAGGCCACCAGCCAGGTGAAGAGCGTCATCCTGGAAATCCAGAACGCGATCAATGCCAGCGTGATGGCCACCGGCGAGACGACCAACGAAGTGGCCCGTGGCGCGGAGCTGGCCCAGCGCTCCGGCAGCGTGATCACCGAGATCGTGGACCGGGTGCAGGGGATCAGCGTGGCAACGCAGCAGCAGCGCTCCGCCAGCGAGCAGGTGGTCACCACCATGCGCGACATCCAGGAGGTGGTGCGCACCAGTGCCTCGGGCAGCCAGCAGGTGGCCGAGGGAGCCGCGGGTCTGGCGGCGGTCTCCCAGCGCCTGGGGGGCGTGGTGGCGCGCCTCTCGCACGATTCTGCAGCGACCAAGCCGTTGGCCGGCGAGCCGGGGTAGGCGCGCTGCCCGCTCGGGCCGACAACCGGCCACAAGGCCGAGGGAAGAGCAACAACCGTGCGTGTGCTGGTAGTGGACGACGTGGCGCTGGCGCGCTGGATCATCCGCAACGCGCTGGAGGAGGACCCCGCGATCACCGTGGTCGGGGAGGCCGCCGATGGCTTGGAAGCGGTGGCGCTGACAGAGCGTCTCCGGCCGGATGTGATCACGATGGATGTCTTGATGCCGGTGCTGGATGGCTACGCGGCCACCCAGCGCATCATGGCGACGTATCCCACGCCGGTGGTGGCGGTTACCTCGCTGCCGCTAGCCGACGGCACGGTGCGCGCGCGCCTGCTGGAGTGCGGCGCGGTCGCCGTTGTCGGCAAGGCGTTTGGGCGTGATCCTGACAAACTGGCGCGCATGCGGCGGGAGTTGGTCGCGGCAGTGAAGGCGGCAGCAGCGGCGCGGTCGACGCTGCCGGGCCCGGCGCGACCCCTGGTAGGAGGCGCGGGCGGTCCAGAGTCGGCGGCCTCACCCCGGCCGCGGCGGGTGAGCGCGGTGGTCGTTGCCGCCTCCACGGGCGGACCCGCGGCGCTTCAGGTGTTCCTCGGGGGGGTAGACCGCTCGATCGGCTGCCCGGTTTTGGTGGTGCAGCACATCGCCGAGGGGTTCACCACCTGGCTGGCGGAGTGGCTGGCCGGCGGCACGGAGCTGCCAGTGCGGGTGGGGCAGGACCTGGAGCCGGCCCGGCCTGGCCACGTCTACCTGGCGCCGTACGACCAGCACATGCGGATCACCTCGGAGGGGGTGATCCGGCTGAACCGGACGCTCCCGGTGCGCAACCTGCGTCCATCGGCCGACGTGCTGTTTCAGTCGGCCGCGCAAGGGTTCGGGCCGGCGGTAGTCGGCGTCGTGCTGAGCGGCATGGGCAGCGACGGGGCCGAGGGCGCACGCGCCATCAGGCAGGCCGGCGGCGTGGTCCTGGTGCAGGACGCGGAGACCTCGGCGATCTGGGGGATGCCCCAGGCGGTGATCGCCGCTGGCGCCGCCGATGCCGTGCTACCGCCTCCGGCCATCGCCGCGCGGCTCCTGGCGCTCATCCGGGGGGAGGCGGCGCCATGAGTACTGGCCGGTTCACGCCCGAGGCACTGCCAGGTGGATCCCAGACGGCAGCGCGCCGGGACGGGCCGCTGCCGCGGGCGTTAGTCGCCGTGGTGAGCAACCTGGTAGAGCAGTACAGTGGCCTGTCGCTGGGTGGCGTTCACGGGCGGGGGCTGGAGCAGGGCATCCGCCGCCGCATCCAGGCCACCGGCACCGCCGGCATCCGGGAGTACCTGGCCCTCTTGCAGAGCCACCAGACGGACGAACTGCAGCGGCTGATCGAAGCGGTGACCAACCCGGAGACCACCTTCTTCCGCAACCGCGCCCACTTCCGGTCGCTGCGGGAGGTGGTGCTGCCGTCGCTGGCGGTAACGGACGCGCCGGTGTGCCTCTGGAGCGCGGGCTGCTCCACCGGCGAGGAGCCATACAGCCTGGCGATTGCCTGCCTGGATGCCGGCCTCACCCACGGCGGCCGGCCGGTCAGTATCCTCGCGACCGACATCAGCCGCCTGGCTTTGGACGCCGCTCGCCGGGGCGAGTACTCGGAGCGACGCCTGCAGCACCTGCCGCCCTCGCTGCGGGCTCGCTACTTCGAGCGCCGGGGCGAGCGGTGGCGCGTCAGGGACGAGGTGCGGGCGCTGGTCACCTTCCTGCGCCACAACCTGATCGAGCCGGACCTCCCGGCGCCGGCCGGCACGGTGGATGTTCTCTTCTGCCAGAATGTGCTGATCTACTTCCGCCCGGAGCTGGTCGGTCGCATCGCGGCGCGCCTGGCAACCGCCCTGCGCGACGGCGGCTATCTCTACCCGGGCTTCTCCGAGACGGCCTGGTACCGCGTGCCGACCCTCGAGAGTGTGCGCCTGGGCGATTGCTTCCTCTACCGCAAGGTGCCCGCCGCCGCCGACCGCGAGGCGCCGGCCGTGGAACCGGAACCCCGCCCGCCGATCCGTCGCCCTGACAGCGCCGCCCTGCCTCGTGCCGTCACCCTGCCCTCCCCACCAGCGCCCCGCGCGGGCGACGCGCTGGCGGAGGCAGAACGCGCGGTGGCGGCGGAGCCGCTCTCCAGCGAGGCGTGGGAGCGGTTGGGGTTGCTGTGCCGCCAGGCGCGGCGAACCGGAGAGGCCGAGAGTGCCTTCCGCCGGCTGCTCTACCTTCGCCCCGACTCGCCGCTGGCGCACTTCCACCTGGGAGCGTTGTTCCGGGAGACCGGTCGCGCCGCCGAGGCCCGCCGCGAGTATGCCAAGGCCGAGCGGCTGCTGCGGGCGCTGCCCCCGGGCGCCCCCCTCGGCGGGGTGACGGCCGGCCTGCTGCTCGATGCCTGCCGCCGCGCCCTAAGCCAGACGGGAGAGTGAGCGGGCAGTCTCCTACACCCGGTACGCGGCCGGATCGCCGGCGTCCCGCCGGCTACCGATTGGTTGGCCCCCCCGCCGTAGGAGGGTGTCTCCAACGCCGATAGGCTGGATCGCCAGCGTCTTGCCAGCAAGCCCTGACCATCGGCGGCCCACGCACCTCGGGCGGGAGCCGGCGAGACGCCGGCGATCCGACCGCAGTCGCCAGAGCCTGCCCCCACCGTGGGATGCGTCTCCGCCCCAATAGATGCCGGGGAGCGCGCGTCCGCCGGGGGAGGGCAACCGGCAACTGCGCCGTGGCAGGGGCTGCTGCCAGTGAGCGGGAATGATCAGGTAGCTCATTTCTGGGAGGCAGCTATGCTGAAGGTGGGAGCCGCGCAGGTGACAATCACCCCCCCGGTGGGGACGCCGCTTGCCGGGTATTTCACTCCACGCATCTCGCGGGGAGTCCATGACGATCTCTACTGCCGCGCCGTGGTGCTGGACGACGGGCAGACCGTGCTGGTCCACGCCGCCTGCGACCTGATCTCGATCCGCCGGACGCTGGTGCTGGAGACGCGCCGGTTGGTGGAAGAGGCGATCGGCGTGCCTGGGCACTGCGTGGCGATCAGCGCGACGCATATCCACACCGGGCCTTACACCTCCCGGCTGCTCGGGCACGGCGGCGAAGAGGAGTACCTCGCGCTGCTGCCGCGCCTGATTGCCGGCGCCATCGTCTCCGCCTACCACACGCGGGAGGAAGGGCGGATCGGCATCGGCACCGGGCGGGTGGAGAGCATCGCTTTCAACCGCCGTTTCCGGATGCGCGATGGCTCGGTGCAGACCAACCCGGGGGTGCTGAACCCCGACATCGTCGCCCCCGCTGGCCCGATTGACCCCCAGTTGGGGATCCTCAAACTGGTGGATGCTGCCGACGCCTTGCGCGCGCTGTGGGTGAACTACACCGTGCATACCGACGTCGTGGGCGGCGACCTGATCTCCGCCGACTACCCCGGCTACCTGGCGCGTGCCGTGCAGGCGGTGGAGGGAGCGCCGGTGGTGGTGCCCTACGCCAACGGCGCCTGTGGCGACATAAACCACATCAACGTGCAGGGCCCCGGCGCGGCCCCGGCCGGGCAGCGGGGCCAGGCGCATGCCCGCTGGATGGGCACCATCCTGGCCGGCGAGGCGATCCGCACCTGCGCCGAAACGCCGACCACCGATGCGGTGCGGCTGGCCGCCGCCTCAGAGACGCTCTCCATCCCGATTCGCGACGTGCCGCCGGAACAGCTCGACGCGGCGCGCGCGCTCCTGGAGCGCTTGGAGGCAGAGCGCCAGGCCGCGCAAGAGGACCCGACGGCCGATCCCTACCGACCGGCACCCTCGGGATCCGATTTCATCGAGGAGTTCTACGCCCGGGCGGCGCTGGCCGTGGCCGCGGAGCGCGAGCAGGAGCGCGAGGCACCGGCGGAAGTGCAGGTCTTCCGCATCGGCGATGCCGCCATCTGCTTCAACCCGGCGGAGCTGTTCGTGGAGTTTGGTCTGCGCATCAAAGCCGGGTCGCCGTTCCAGCCCACCTTCGTGGTGGAGCTGGCCAATGCTTGCGTGGGCTACGTGCCCACGCCGGAGGCGTTCGGCCAGGGCTACGAGCCGCGCACCGCGCCCAGCAGCAAGCTGGTGCCCGAGGCGGGTGACCGCCTCGTGGAGGCAACCCTTCGCCTCCTGGGCCAGCTAAACGACGCCTGAGGCCGCAGGCGCCCCGGACGGGCGGCCCGGTAGCCTGGGTGCGAAACGGGTGGTTTGGTATTGGCCGAGCGCCAGGACGGTGCCCCGTCCCGGCGCTCGGCACCGGCGCCCGGTACCTGTCGTGTGTATGAGGAGAGAGAACTAACGACGCTATGAAGTACGTCCTCGTTGTGCCGGATGGGATGGCGGATGACCCGGTGGCGGAGCTGGGCGGGCGCACGCCGCTGATGGTGGCGGAGACTCCCTGCCTCGACGCGATCACTGCCGCCGGGGTGCTGGGGCGTGTGCGGACCATCCCTGAGGCGATGCCCCCCGGCAGCGACGTGGCGGCGCTCTCGATCATGGGCTACGACCCGGCGCGCTGCTACACCGGGCGGGCGCCATTGGAGGCCGCCAGCCAGGAGATCCCCCTGGCGCCAAGCGACGTTGCCTTCCGCTGCAACCTCGTGACCGTGGCCGACGACCAGATGCTGGACCACAGCGGCGGCGAGATCACCTCCGAAGAGGCGGCCGAGATCATCGCCAGCCTCAACGAGCACCTTGGCTCGGATGCCATCCAGTTCCACCCCGGCGTCAGCTACCGCAACCTGATGGTCTGGCACGACGGGCCGGCCGGCGGGGAGACCACGCCCCCGCACGACATCCTGGGGCAGCCATTCACACCACACCTCCCCCGCGGCGAGGGCGCGGAGACGCTGCGGCGTCTGATGGAGCAGTCGCGCCCCCTGTTGGAAGCACACCCGGCCAACCGCCGCCGCCAGGCCGAGGGGAAACGCCCCGCCAACCTCATCTGGCTCTGGGGGCAGGGGCATGCGCCACAGCTCGGCAACTTCGCGGCGGCCCACCACGTCAGCGGCGCGGTCATCTCGGCGGTGGATCTCCTCCGCGGCATCGCGCGCCTGGCCGGCCTGCAGGTGATCCGGGTGCCGGGCGCCACCGGCCAGCTCGATACCAACTGGGCCGGCAAGCGTGCCGCGGCGATTAGCGCGCTGCAGCAGGTGGAGTTCGTCATGATTCACCTGGAGGCGCCGGATGAGTGCGGCCACAAGGGCGACCGAGAGGGGAAGATCCGCGCTATCGAGCTAACCGACCGGGAGATCATCGGCCCGGTGTGGGAAGCGGCGCAGGCGCACGGACCGGCACGCATCCTGGTGCTGCCGGATCACTACACCCCCCTGTCGGTTCGCACCCACGTGGGCAAGCCGGTGCCGTTTGCCCTGGCCGGCGCCGGCATCGCCCCCGACCGCGCCACCCGCCTGGACGAAGCTACCGCCGAGGAATCGTCATTGTACATCGACCAGGGCTGGCGGCTGATTGACCGGCTGCTTGGGGCGTGACCGGCCGCCCGGAAGGAGCACACCATGGAGCTGAAAAGCGTTCGCATCGAGAAGCCGGAAGCGGTGAACTTCATCCTTGGCCAGTCGCACTTCATCAAGACGGTGGAAGACCTCCACGAGGCGCTGGTTGGCGCGATGCCGGGCATCGAGTTTGGCCTGGCGTTTTGCGAGTCGTCCGGGCCGGCGCTGATCCGCTGGTCGGGCACCAGCGAGGCGATGGTGGAGCTGGCGAAAAAGAACGCGCTGGCGCTCTCGGCCGGGCACTGCTTCCTCATCTTCCTGGGGAACGCCTTCCCGATCAACGTCCTCAACGCGGTGAAGAACGTGCCGGAGGTGTGCCGCATCTTCTGCGCCACGGCGAACCCGGTGGAGGTGATCCTGGCCGAGACGGAGCAGGGGCGCGGCATCCTCGGCGTCGTGGATGGCGTCGCCAGCAAGGGGATCGAGAGCGAGCAGGATGTGGCCGACCGCAAGGCGCTCCTGCGGCGCTTCGGCTACAAGCTCTAAGAAGGCATCCTGGCGCGCGTCTTGCGCGCCAGGGTTTGGGGAGGGGCGCACCGCCGTGCGCCCCTGGCTCTGTCGTTCTGGTTACGTCCGCTCCCAGCAGACGCGGAAGTTTTCCTGCGGCTGCCAGCCGAGGATCCGCTTTGCCTTGTCGTTGAGGAACCGCCGGTAGGGCAAGTCGGCCATGATGTTGAACACCTCGAACGGGCTGGGCAGGCGCTCCACCTCCACCGC
>JAAZEB010000319.1 GCA_012512505.1 Armatimonadota bacterium
AGGAGACGATTGAACACGAGGAGTTCATCGCGCTGATGGAAGAGCGCAGCGGCGAACGCGAAACTGTCGCCGCCGCGTAAGAGGAAGCAACATCTCCTGGGGCGGGCCAGTCGGACGCAATGTTCCGACTGGCCCGTCGCGTTGTACGGGGCACTACATTGGGCAGGCGCCGGGGGAGGAGGAGGAAGGGCGCCGTCGAAATCGGGACTGCCGGGCCAACCGCCGGTGCCGTGCCAGGGAGGGGCGGGCACAGCCCGGGGAAGCGGGATTCCATGCAGTCGAAGCGCCCAAAGGATATCCAGAAGCTGTACGAGGCGGGGCAGGCGCTCGTCCGCAGGCATAAGTACGACCAGGCGATCGCCAAGTTCAAGCGGATTACCGGCAGTGACCTGCACACGCTGCAGCTCCCGGGAGCAGCGGAAGGTTCGGCGGAGGCGGGCACCACGGCGCTGCCCCCGGTCTACGTGCAGGCCCACGTCAGCCTGGCCGTCTGCTACACCGAGAAGGGGATGTTCCAGGAGGCGATCAGCATCCTCCGCCGCGCCTCGCAGATCGATCCCACCAACGCCGACGCGCTGTGCGCGCTTGGCTACGTCTACCGCCGCAACGGCAACGTCGATCAGGCGATTGAGGCGTTTCAGCGGGCGCTGGAGTGCAACCCGCGTTGCGCGCGCGCCCAGAAGAGCCTGGCGTTTCTGGCGATGGAGCAGGGCCGCTACAACGACGCGATCACCCTATGCCACGAAGCGATCAAGGCTGATCCCACCTACGAGCAGGCCTACATCGAGCTGGCCGGCGCGCTGCAGTTGGCCGGACGGCACGCCGAGGCGCTGGAGGCGCTGCAGCGGGCGGTAGAGGTCAACCCGGACAACATGGAGTATCTCCTGCGGGCGATCTCCCGCCTGCGCGAGGCCGGCCTCCAAGACGCGGCGCTGCAAAGCCTGGAATGGGCCGCCAGTGTCTGCCCCGATCCCGCCGTGCGGCTGGCACTGGGTGAGTGCTACCTCGACCTGGACCGTAACCGCGAGGCGATGGAGGCCTGCCACCAGGTCCTCCGCGCCCGCCCGCGCGACATCCGCGCCCTCGATCTGCTGCAGACCGCCTACCTCAAGGAAGGAGAGATCGCCCAGGCGCTCCGCATCGCCTACCGGCTGGCGCTGTTGTGCCCGCACGACCCGATGAACTTCTTCCGCAAGGCCGTCCTCTTCCAGCAACTGGGCGACACCCGCAACGCCATCGACAACTACCTGCGCGTGGTCGATATGGAGCAGGGGCTGGAGTCGGAGCTGGCCCGGCGCTCGCAGGAGGCCGTGGAGATGCTCGACGGGCTGCAGCTTCGCCAGTTGCTGATGCTCGCCGCCGACGACCCCCTCTTCCGCGCGAAGCTGCGACGCGATCCGCAAGGCGCCGCCGCCGAGCGGGGCTTCTACCTCAGTGACGCGGGGATCGCCGCCTTGCGGCAGGTGGAGCTGGAACGCCTGCCCGACCTGCAACTCGCCTGGCTGCGCCGGGTCTACCATTGAGGGCGGAATAGCTGTGGTCAGGCGAGGGGGGTTCTCTGCCAGGCGCGCGTCCCTTGCGCCGTGGGTGCTGCCGGGCCGCGCGGCCGACGCCGGCGGCAGCCCTGACCGCCATCCCCGATCCCCTCATCCCCTGGTCGCGGCGATCGGGCTCTTCCTCCTCCTGGGTGCCCTCCTCGGCGGGCCAGGCTGCGCGAGTGCCGCTGCCGAGGTGGCTTCAGCGGCCAACACGCCGGTGGTCACCACGCTGTTGCGCGCCGCGACGGGCGCCTGGATTGCCGTGGGCTACTCGTCCGAAGGGGTGTGGGCCTGGCAGGCTGCCGGCCCGGGCCAGCCAGACCTCCTCACCGCCTGCATTCCCCTGGTGCGCGCCGTGCAGCCCCCCGGCACTCCTGCCGTGGTAGCGGCCGCTGAAGGGAGCGTGCCGGTCCCGGCGTTCTGCCCGCCCGCGAGCGGCACCGCCCTGCTCACCGCCGAGGGCCTGGTAGACGCGGCCACGGCGTTCCTGGATGCTTCCGACCGCCTCCACCTCGCCTGGCGCGCCGGAGGCAAGTCGTTCTACGCCCGCTGCCCGCTGGGGCAACTGGGCGAGCCAGGTGCCTGGCAAGGGCCAACGGGCGGAGCGGCGCCGGAGCCGGTGGCGCCAGGCCTGAGCCCCACGACGACAGTGGCCGGCGCTGGCGGACGGCCGGTGCTCGCCGGCGCACGTGGCGATGGCATTGCCGTGGTGCGCTTCGATGGCGAGTGGCGGGAAACGCTGGGCAGCTTCACCGGCGTGGCGCCGCTGCTGGCGCGGGACGCCGCGCGCGCGCTGCACCTGGTGTTCGCCTCCGCTGATGGGGTGCATCACTGCCGCGGTGGGGAAGGAGACCGCTGGCAGGCGCGGGAGCTGCCGCTGCCGGGCCGCGTCTCTGGCCGGCCGGCCCTGGCAGTGCGCGATGTCACGCCGCTGGTAGCCGCCATGGTGGACGACCGCCTCGCCGTCGCCGTTCGGCACGACAGTGGCTGGGCGCGCGTGCCACTGCCGCCGGCGATGGCAGAGGGGCAGGCGCCGGCCCTGGTGCCCGACCGACACGGCACGGTGTGGTGCCTGTGGCGCGCGGCGGGGTGGCTGCGCGCCGCCCGCTGGCTGGGCGATGGCTTCGGCCCCGCCTTCCCTCTCGGCCCGGTGACGGGACCGTTCCTGCCTGAAGCGCCACCGCCCGCCTCGGCGCCGGATCTGGGGGTGCTGGTGCCCACCGAATCGGGGCTGCAGGTGCTCCGCCTGTCCCTGCCCGGGTTGGTGGTCGCCGAGGGACGAGCGGTGCGCTTCCTCGACCTGCTGGAGGTCGCCCACCTGGAGGGCGCTGTTCGCGAGGGGATCGTGCCGCTGGCCCAAGGGAGCCTGCCCTCGCCGGCGGGTGGCGAGTGCCTGCCCGGGGGCATCCTGCCGCTGGGGCGCAACGGCCGCCTGCTGCGCGCCTGGTTCAGCATCCGTGAGGGCGACCGCTGGGTTGGGTGTACGGCCGAGTGGTCGGGCCGAAAGTGGCGTGTCCCAGAACCGCTGCGCCTCGCCGCGCCCCGGCCCTGGATCCAGCCGCCTGCGGGTGCCCTCTCCGTGGTCGCCGATCCCGACGATCCGGTGCCGGAGCGGCGCCTGAAGATGCTGGCCGCGCGGGCGGGGCCAGCCCCGGCGCTGCTCACCTCCGGCGATGGCCTCACCTGGGCCTATTACTCCGAGGTGCCGCCGCTGCGCCCACTGGCGCTGCTGCGCGACCCACTTGGCGGCATCGAGCAGCGCTGGAAAGCCTACGGGAGCGACGAGGAAAGCGCGCGGCTCTCGCTGCTGGTGAGCCCCGACCGCGAGCATTGGTACCCCGCGGCGGTGGCCGGCGACGGCCTGACCTGCCGGGAGGCCACCTTCTGGGTGGAAGACGGCCTGGTGCTCGGCCTGCTGGATGGCGGCCGCCTGGTGGCTGGCCGCGATGGCGTCCACCTGGTTCCCGTCGGCGAGCTGCCGGCGCTGGTGGACAACGAGGGAGGGCAGCTCTTCGCGCCCCCGTTGGTGTGGCAAGGGCAGCGGCGGCTGTTCCTGGCGCGGCCGGAGGCCTGGCGCTGGCTGCAACTGCCGCCAACCGGCCGCTGGATCGGCCTGCGCGCTGCCCGCGACGACGTTCCGGCCCGCTGTGAGACGATCCCGATCCTCCGGGTCGGTCCGGCGGCGCCGCGCCTGCTGCTGGACGCGCGCGCCGGGGGCACCGCCGCCATCGGGGTGGAGGTGCTCGATGCCGCGGAGCGGCCGGTGCTGACTGGCCGCGTGCGCCGGGGGGATGGCTGGCTGGAGGTGCAGTGGGAGCGCGGACAGGCGCTGTCACGCCTGGAGACGCCTTCGCTGCGCCTGCGCTTCAGCATCGAGCCGGGCGCGGTCCTCTATGGGTTCCGGTTCTCGGAGTAGCGCCAGGCCGCCCTGGTGGGCTGGCAACGGCGGCGAGCGGAAGGGGTTAGAGAGATGCGTATCAACCGCGCGAAGCGGCTCCTCCAGGAGGGGAAGCCGAGCCTCGGCACCTGGCTGAGCCTTCCAGACCCGTTTGCGGCCCAGTTCATGGCCGGCCTGGGGTTCGACTGGCTAACTGTGGACTTGGAGCACAGCCCGATCAACCTCGAGACGGCGGCACTGATGTTCCAGACCATCGCCCAGGCGGGATGCGTGCCGCTGGTGCGCGTTCCCTGGAACACCGCGGAGAACGTGAAGCGCGTTCTCGATGCCGGCGCCTGGGGTGTCGTCTTCCCGATGCAGAACAGTCCGGCCGAGGTGGAGGCCGCCGTGGCCGCCGCCAAGTACCCACCCCGAGGCATCCGCAGTGTCGGCGGCTCGCTGCACGCGCTCTCCTTCGGCACCGACTCGGCCACCTACGTTGAGCGCGCCGACGCGGAGACGCTGGTGGTGGTGCAGGCCGAGCACATCCGCGCCGTGGAGAACGCCGACGCCATCCTCAGCGTGCCCGGCATCGACGCCGTCTTCATCGGCCCGAACGACCTGAGCGCCTCCATGGGGCTGCGCCCCAGCGGCGACTGCGCCGATCCCCAGGTGGCGGAGGCAGTGGTCCACGTCCGCGAGACCGCCCTGAAGCACGGGGTGGCGCCGGGCATCCACGTCTTCACTCCCGAGGCGGCCCGGCGCCGCATCGCCGAGGGCTTCCGCTTTGTCGCCCTCGCCAGCGAGGTCAGCTTCATGCTCTCCGGGGCCCGTCAGGCGCTGCAGGCCGTGCGCGGCGAGGGGTGATTGGCAGGCACGCGCTGGCCGCGAGGGGGCGAGGATGAGCATCGTCATCGGCATCGACATCGGCACCACCACCCTCACCGCCCTGGCGCTGGACGTGGCGCAGGGCGCGGTGGTGGCCGGCGAGACGGTCGCCAACGACGCGGAGATCACCGCGCCGGCGGACAAGGCGCGCGGCCGCTCCGAGTGGAACATGGAGCGCATGGTTCAGCGTGCCTGCCAGGCGCTCTCGGCCGTCTCCACCTGCCTGGGCGCCCGCGTCGCCGACGTGGCCGGCATCGGGCTGACCGGACAGCAACACGGCGTGGTGCTGCTGGGAGAAGACCACCGACCGGTTGGCCCCCTCATCAACTGGCAAGACCGTCGCGGCGAGGAGTTGGTCCCGGGCACCGGGCGCACCTGGGTGGCCGAGGCGGCGGCGCGCGCTGCCGGCACTGCACGGCATACCGGCTGTAAGCTGGCCACCGGCTTTATGGGGGTCACCCTCTTCTGGCTGCGGGCGCATGACAGCCTGCCTCGGGCCGCCGTGGCGTGCTTTGCCGCCGATGCCGTGGCCGCCGCGTTGGCGGGCACCCGCCCCGTCACCGACCCCACCCATGCCGCCAGCAGCGGCCTTGGCGACCTGCTGCGCCGCGATTGGGACCATGATCTGATCGCCGCGCTGGAGCTTCCCGCCGCGCTCTTTCCCACAGTGCGCGAGGCGGGCGACCGGCTGGGCACGCTCACCCCGGCGATGGCGGTGGCCACCGGCCTGCCCGCCGGCACCCCGGTGTGCGTCGCGCTGGGCGATAACCAGGCGAGCTTCCTTGGCAGCGTGGCGACACCCCGCGACTCGCTGCTCGTCAATGTGGGCACCGGGGCGCAGGTGGCGTGCTACACCGACGATTACCGCGCCGCGCCGCCGGCCGAGACACGTCCCTTCCCTCGCGGCGGTTACCTGCTGGTCCACGCGGGGCTTTCCGGCGGCCGCTCCTACGCGCTGCTGGAACGCTTCTTCCGACAGGTGGGCGAGCAGGTGTTGGGCCACGCACCGACGACAGCGCTCTACGCGCGCATGAACGCCCTGGCGGCAGCGGTGCCGCCAGGCGCTGACGGCCTGTGCTGCGAGCCGTTCTTCGCCGGCACGCGCGATGACCCGACGCGGCGGGGAGCCTGGAGTGGCGTCTCGGTGGAGAACTTCACCCCGGCGCACCTGGCGCGAGCGCTGCTGGAGGGAATGGCGCGCGCGCTCCACGAGGACGCCGAAGGGATCTGCCGCGCGGCCGGTTTCATGCCACGGCGGATCGTCGGGGCCGGCAACGGGCTCCGCGAAAACCCGCTCCTGGCACGCCTGATCGCGGAGCCGTTCGGGGCGCCGCTGCTCTTCCCGCGCCACCGCGAGGAAGCGGCGTTCGGCGCTGCCCTGGCGGCCGCCAGCGGCCTCGGCCTGCTCCCCGACCTCGCTGCCGCCAGCCGCCTCATCCACTACCAGGACGCGGCGGGCCACGAGGCGTAGCCGCCGCGACGAGGGCCGGCGCCTGCGGTTGCGCTCCGCTCCGGGGATGTGCTACCATGAAACCGGAGAGGAGTGCGCGTGGTTCCCCAAGACGATCCGTCGGTGGCCTGGGTGCGGGAACGGCTGTTGGCCTGGTACCCCGAGCACCGACGGGAGCTGCCCTGGCGTTCGGCCGGAGACGCATACGCCGTCTGGGTCTCCGAGGTGATGCTGCAGCAGACGCAGGTCCAGACGGTGATCCCCTACTTCGAGCGCTGGATGCGCCGCTTCCCGACGATCCGGGCGCTGGCAAAGGCGCCGCTGGCGGAGGTGCTGCACTGCTGGGCCGGCCTGGGCTACTACGCGCGCGCCCGCAATCTGCACGCGGCGGCGCAGATGGTCGTGGAGCGGCACGGGGGCGAGCTGCCCGCCGATCTGGCGGCGCTGCGGGCGCTGCCGGGCATCGGCCGCTACACCGCCGGCGCCATTCTCAGCATCGCGTTTGGGGTGCCGGCGCCCATCCTGGATGGCAACGCGATCCGGGTGTTGGCGCGCCTGTTCGCCGTGGCGGGCGATCCGACGCGCGGCGAGACCCAACGCCGGCTCTGGGCACTGGCCGCCGCGCTGGCCGAGGGAGAGCGCCCGGGCGACCTGAACCAGGCGATCATGGAGTTGGGCGCCACGGTGTGTACCCCGGAAGCGCCGCGCTGCGCGTGCTGCCCGGTCGCTGACGCCTGCCGCGCCCTGGCCGAGGAGCGCGTTGCCACGCTGCCGGAGGCGCGCCGCCGCCCGCCCACGGTGCGGGTGGAGCACGTGAGCGCGGTTATCCGCCAGGACGGGGCGCTCCTGCTAGCCCGCCGGCCAGAGGAAGAGCCGCTCTGGGGCGGGATGTGGGAGCTGCCGCGGGCGGTGCGCGGGGAAGGGGAGAGCCTGGGAGAGTGCGCCCGCCGTGCCGCCCGCGAGGGCGTGGGCGTGCTGGTGCAGCCGGGCGCCACCGTAGCGAAGGTGCGGCACACCGTCACCCACCACCGGATCACCCTCTACGCGGTGGAGGCGGTGATCGAGGCGGGCAGCCCTGCGCCGGCCGGCAGCGATGCCTGGGCCTGGGTGCGCCCTGAGGAAGCGGGAGC
>JAAZEB010000320.1 GCA_012512505.1 Armatimonadota bacterium
CCCAGGGGTTGGCCCCAACGGGGAGCTCGCGCTCCATTTGACGGCGGTGGCGGGAGGAGATGATGCGCGCGTCCAGATGGAAGAAGCGACGGAGCTGCTCGCGCCACTGCTCACGGAGGTTGGCCGGGCAGATGACAAGTAGGTTGCGCGCCCGCTGCCGCGCCAGCAACTCCGTCACGATCAGCCCGGCCTCAATGGTCTTCCCGAGGCCGACGTCATCGGCGATAAGCAGCCGGACACGCGGCATGTCGAGGGCCATCACGACCGGCACAAGCTGGTAGTCCGTGGGGATGACGCTGCTTCGCTGCAAACTCAAGAGGGGAGCCGTGCCGTGCAACATGGAGAGCCGGTAAGCCCGCAGGAGCAGTTCGTTGGCCTGGGGATAGCCGACGCGCTTGGGGTCCGGCAGCGCCATCCGCCCCGGCTGGATGTCCTCAAACGGGATATAGAACCGGTGCCGCTCGGTATCACCTCCGTCAATGCTGGTGACGAATGCCTCGTCTCCGTTGATGGCATCCACGCGCCAGAGGCGGTGCCGGTTGCGGATGACAGTCCCAGGTGCCAGGGCGGTTCGGTTCATACTGATCTCCAACCAGCGATCTGCGCAGGCGCACGCATGACAGGACCCCTACTGGTGCTCTGCGCAATCCGGAGCCGGTGTCCAAAGAGCCAGCGGTCGGGCGAAGATCGCCGAGAGGATCGTCGTAGAGGCGGGGGCCGCGCTGGATCCCCGTTCTGCATGCCGCCGTGGGCATCCTGCCATCCCTGTGCTGACCGTGCTAAGCCTCAATCCCCAATACGACACGCAAGTCAAGGAGATGTGTCTCCACGAAGCGGATGCTATGCTCAACATGATCCAGTACGACAGGCACATCCAACTCCGGAGCGGACACAACTGCTTGACGCAACTCAGACGCCGACGTGTAGTTGCTGTGGTGGAACTTGGCGGCGCACGTGGGGCAGAGCGCAAGGTAGTTCTGGTAGTGTTCCCTTGCGGCGTCGCTCACACACGCCACCACTTCGAAGTAGTACTCTCCGTCCTTTCGCCGGAAGGGCATTTCGTTCTGGCAGATCTGGCAGACCATCTGCCCGTCCATGTTAGTGTACAGATCGCGAAGGTACGTGTCCCTATCCTCGTTGGTGTAGCCCGCCGTGGTGCGCACGGACCGGGACCTCATCTCGTACTCCTTCTCAGGGGAGGCAACTGCGCTCTCCACGACCTTCCCGGCGCGGATGGCAGGCTGGCGTGGCGCAACTACCGGGAAGGTTGGTTTGCGCTGAGCCGAGACCCAGGCCCGGAAGTCGTCCGGGTTCTCCCTTATTTTCTTCAGATCCTCGACAGATACCCCCAGGTCGTCTGCCGCCTGGGCCAAGGCATCACGGGCCACGTCCTCAGGTTCTGCCTTGGCATCGCTTGGCAATGGCGCTGACATCTCCACACCAAGCACCTCGGCGAAGTCTGCGTCGAACTCATCTGGCAGGTCCTCCACTGATAGGTCACAGGGCCTGTGGAACTCGCCAGAACGATCAGGAAGCCAAGCATGCTCCGCGCAGAGGCTCCCAACACGACTGCCGCGCCAACCTCGGCAAGCGTTCGAGTAGTCCTGGCGCGTAGCCGTCTCGATAATGCCTCCGATTAGCTCAGCGTTCTGCTTCAGGACGTCCCACACCAGCCGTGCTCTGCTGGGTGTGGGGTGCTTGAGAGCGTATTCCAGGCCATCGATCTGCGCATCGGGATCGAAGCCATCCAATCCCCTGGTATGCTGCCCCCAGTCACTCTGGATATAGACGTGCCCGTCACATCGAGAGGCACGTCGTCGGATGTGGATCTTGCGCCTGGGGGCATCTGTATCCTTGTGCAGGAACTCACGGATCTGCGCCCAGCTTTCCAGTTCGTCCAACTCCCGGCTCACGAACCAAGCCTCCGGATTGCCGCCAAACCACTCCCGTAGTTCGGGGGCTTCCAGATAGGTGTCTCCCGGTTTCTTGAACTGAGTACAGTTGACGTCAGCGGCGTTCTCGGCAAGTACAAAGGGTGTGTCGCATAGCATCTGGCGGAGTTGGCTCCGTTTGCCAGCCGGGCAGCGGGTGATTGCCTCGCCGATCTGCTCCAGGTCCTGCGCGTACTGCTCCTCCGTGGTGCTGTCCGCATCCTGGCGGTACCGGGGCAGCGTCAGCACGATCACATCGTCCAAGACATCAGGGGCCTTCAGGCCAAGCTGTTCGAGGAACTCCAGAGCATCCGCGTCCTCGACAATGCACCGCTTCACGGTGGGGTGGCCTGTTCGGTGTGCGAGCGGAAGGTAGGCGTTTGGCTTCCCACTGACGGGGTCGAATGGCGCAACGTGCAGCCCATCCGCCAGCCTGATGATCGGACGCTCGGGGCTGTTGCGGAGCGAAGGCTCGTAGCTCCTTCTCTCCCAAAGCGCACGCTGACCCTTTAGGAAACCGTAGAGGCGAGCCATCCATGCGTCCGGTTGTTTCTCCAGGAACGTGCTGGAGAGTCTCCTGGCGAACAACGCTGGATCCACCTCTGGGACTCCCACTGTCTCTTGAAGGTAGTTCCAGAACCCAACAGGTTTGTTCTCAGTAACCGAGGATGTGACCCAGCGTAGCGGCCCATCTGCCCCCATGAGGTCGCCCAGTTGCTCAGGGGTCACAAGCG
Source organism: Armatimonadota bacterium (assembly GCA_012512505.1). Classification (GTDB taxonomy): domain Bacteria; phylum Armatimonadota; class JAAZEB01; order JAAZEB01; family JAAZEB01; genus JAAZEB01. The sequence goes on from JAAZEB010000320.1 coordinate 2,666, forward strand.
TACGGACCGCCGCCCCCCTCGCCAACCGCAATTCGCCAGCCCTTGAGTGACATCCGTCATCCGTTGGAAGGAGATAATCGCCCTTCAGCGCAGCCGTCACAGCATCAGAGAGACACCGGAAGGCAGGCGCTTCATCACCAATCGGCAGGCACGCCAAGCAGTTCACGTCCAGCAGTCCGAGGTCCCGCAACTTCGGGAGGCTTTCAGCCAGCAAAACGGCGCACTCCCTCAGGAGTTGATCGTTCAATGGCTCTCCGCGCTTGATATTGCCACGGTTGTCCGTAAGCAGGAAAGGTGCGTGGAGGCGGAACCGCAGCCCGGTCTTCTCTTCTGTGGGGAAGTAGACATCCAGGGTCAGTTCGTCAGACCCAACCGCGATCTTCCCATCCTCCATCGCGAAAGCGAGGCTCACCGAAAGCTCTCGATCCGCGTCGGGCACCAAGACACGCCGACTGAAGACGAGATACTTGACATCTTCACTCTGCCGGGTGCCTCTCGTCTCTCGCTCCCCCAGAAGCGAGTACTCGTGGTTCTCCGCACATCGCTCGCAGCGATAGAGGCCGCGCTCTTCTTCGACCGGAGCACTCCACTTCACAGCCGTCAGGTTCCTTAGGAACAGGAGCGTATCGGCACCCATGTCGCGGAGCCTGCCAAGGATGAGCGAGTAGTGTTTCCGGGAATGCTCCCGCCGGAAGGAGAGGACGAAGCGCGTCCACCCCTGCCTCAGCGCAGCGCTGGAGGCACGAATGCGGACGGGAACGACCAGGTCTTCGATGGCAAAAGGAAGCGGTGTGTCATCTACGAAGCTGTAGACCTCAGGACGGTCGGTTACGACAAACACCGACTTGAACCCGATGCCGAAGCGACCGATGGCATTGGCCTGCTCTGGCTTGTTGGTGTTGCCGATACCAGTGATGTTCTCCACATCCTGGGGAGTGAAGCACCGTCCGTTGTGCTCAAAGACCAATCGGTTGTCTTCCAGGGAGAAGGTCGCCTCCGTTGCCCCCTGATCCTCCGCGTTCTGCAGTAACTCATACACGAAGTGAACGGGGTCGGCGTACTTCTCGACAGAGGACTGCCAGATGCCCTTCTCGAAGTTGTTCTCTCGTGTGCTATCCAGCCACCGCTTGCGCTTTGCGGACAACTCCTCAAACCAGTCACCCATTGCATTCCTCCACCACGATGGTGCCAAGAGCCACAAGCTGGCTGATGATGTCGGCACGCTGCTCGGAAGCATCGATCTCAGCCAAACGCCGCGAGTGATCCGCTTCGGCACTGGCAATCTGCGCCTCACGCATCCGGCGGATCCTGGCATCCTGCGCCTGTGCAAGCTGCTCACGCAGCAGGGCCAACCGCGACTGGTGACTGGTCCGAAGGCTCTCGCGCCGGTACTGGGCAGTACCTTGCGTCCTCTCGCGGTGCTCCGCCCGTGCCGCACTCCAGATACGGTAGTGCTCACTCTCCAGGCCCTCGACAGCCTCAGGCGTGGGCCACTGAGCAGCCCCAGGATCGACGGGCCGTGCTGTCCGCAGTACTTCCATGAAACGCCCGGTCAGGCGCGGGTCACTACAAACGGGCTGCAGCACCGCATCGTCCCGCACCCCGTACCGCTGCCACTGGTAGACGGCGAAGGTGTAGATCCCAGGCGGCACCGTTCCGTCATCTACTTGAAGCGCGGTGCAGAATGGCTCAGCGGGCTGGACAAAGCGCGCTGCCTGCTGAGCCAGGGGATGGACCGGCATGATGAAGGCGGCACGCCTCTCCTGTGCGGCGCACTCTGCATCGAAGGTGATCTCCAGATGCTGCTGGCTTCCCTTCAGCCACTTCTCCCACTCGCGGCAAATGGGGCCGCTCTGCTTTGGCAATGCCCGGAAATCCTCCAGCAGGCGGCTGCGAGCGTCCTGGCTCAGGCGCAGGGTCTTCAGGGCACCCTCGCCCCGAACGTGCCCCGCGCCGCCGCACCGTGCCGACAAGTAAGACTGCACGAGGTTCTGAATGGCAGCAGGCGTCAGCCAGGTGCTGCTCGCCTGGGCGATCTCCTCTTCCAGTCGCTGCTGGGGGAGGCGAATGCCGAAGAACTCGGCCTGCCGCTCTTCCAACAGATCCTCTTCCTGGATGCGGCGGATTGCGTTGTCGGCAAGCTGCTGCAGCCGCTGCCTCCGCTCATCCTCGGTTAGCTCCAGGTTCTCAGCGACGGCGTGCAGTTCGCGGGTGATCTGGCCGAGGATCTCCTCGCTGCCACCCAGGGCTTGGCGGAAGACGCCAATGCGCAGGTGGCAGCGTTCGTAGATGTCAAAATCCACCGTGTCCAGCGTCACCAGGTTGTAGATAGCGACGGTCTCGCTCTGTTGACCGTAGCGGTCAATACGGCCTATCCGTTGCTCGACCCGCATCGGGTTCCATGGCAGGTCGTAGTTCACCAGGCAGTCGCAGAACTGGTAGTCCAAGCCTTCGCACCCCACCTCCGATGAGAGGAGGACATCCACCGCTTCGGGGTCTTCTTTCGGGCGGCTGAAGTGGTCCCGTAGGGTGACGCGCTCTTCGTCCGGGATGTCCCCATGGATGAGGGCTACGCGCAGCCCGCGTGCCACCAGGTAGTCGTGTAGGTAACGGAGGGTATGGCGGAAGCTGCTGAAGAGAAGCACCTTGTTGTTGGGCAGGGACAGCTTCTCGGTCAGAATCTGGAAGAGCGCATCTAGCTTCGGATCTGCGGCATCCAGGTTATCTGCTAGTGTAAGGACGGCCTGGACCTCCTCGGCCAGGGTGGTGGATGTCTCCTCCCCCACGTCTTCGTAGCTATCGTCGGCCTCGGACCACTCCAAAGCGTCCATGCGCCGCGTGAGGATCTGCCGAATGAGCGGTGCGAGGCCATAGAGGCAACTGGCCGCTTGACGCCGCAGGGTCGTCATCATGAAGTTCACGGACCGTGACCCATGGGTACGGCGCAGGATGCGCGCCTGGGCAGCAAGCAAGGCATCGTGAAGCTGCTGCTGGGAGGGAGTGAAGCGCACCGAGACCGTCTCCGGCTTGCGTGTCGTGAACGATCCGATGTCCCGTCGGCGCGTGCGGTTGATGAGGTGGGAGAACGTCCTCAGGTCCTCAGCTTCGCGGATGAAGGTCAGGCGTTCCTCGGGTGAGGGGGCATCCCTGGAGAGCAGCCCACACAGCCGCTGGTAGTCAGGGCTGCTCTGCAGGACAGCCTGCCCCCAGCGGGTGCTTCCAGCCTGCACGAGGAGTCCATGGGATTCTGGTGCCCACTCCGGCTTGCCAGCCCGAGCCGCATTCACCGCTTCGTTGATGAAAGGGTTGGGTTCCGACATCTGCTGGAAGGTGTCACGGTCGATTACCACATCAGGGCGCAGCAGGTTGAGGAGCACGAATAGATCGTCCCCATGTAGCTGAATCGGCGTGGCTGTTAGGAAGAGCGCCGCCTCAGCGTTCTCCAGGAAGAAGCGCACGCCCTGATGCAGGTAGGTGTTGGGGTTGCGCAAGTGGTGGGCTTCGTCCACGATCACCAGATCGAACCGGGGTGGTCGGTCCAGGTCCAATAGACCCAGCTTGCGGTTCCTTGCCGCCCGCCCGCCCCCGTACACCATCTGCTCATCGAACAGTGAGAACGGAAGGATGGCCCTGGCATATCGCTCGGGCCATTCGCCCTCTAGATCCGTCTCCCGAACGCAGTGGCGCAAGGCTGGGCCATCCAGTGCCACGAACTCCTCATCGAAACGCTTCATCTCAGCGTACCACTTGCGCTCCGTGACCAGCGGCTTGGGACAGATGATGAGCACCGAGGAGAGGCTCTGCCGCGCCTGCAATTCCCGCAGGATGAGGCCCGCCTCGATAGTCTTCCCCACCCCTACCTCGTCGGCGATGAGCAACCGGGGCCGATCCGAGCGGATGAACCGCAGCACGGGCCGGAACTGATACGGCACGTAGTTCACCCTGGCCGCGTGCAGCGAGTAGAGGTTGGAAAGGCTGGGATGGCTGATCTGGATGGCGGTCAGGCGCGCATTGAACTCGCGCAGGGGCACCGCTTCCAGTGACGTGTCCTCCACATGCGCCTGAATCTGGCTGGCGTAGTAGGTCTCAGTCTTGCCGTTGATGAACACCTGATACCGGCGCTCGGGTACCGCAGGGAGCACTCGGACCACCGCGCCGGTCACCGCAGGGTTGGCACGCAAAGCCACGATCTGGCCTACCGAATACTCAACGCCCGACAACTCGGGATCCATGAAGACATCCTTCCTACTGGCAAGCTGATGCTGACGTGTTCTCAGACATGGGCTACCGCTCCCCTCGGGGGCGGGTCCGGTCACTCCCGGAGAATCCGCTCACGAGCAATGCGCTCGATCTCCGAGGCGTCGATGCTGCCGTCTTCCCCGTCCTTCGATGTGATTAGCCTCTTGGCGAACCCGTTCTCCCGGTACCAGCGTTCCTTGCGCTCCCAGGCATCACGGTAGTTGGGGAGGTTCAGCATGCCGAGATGCTCCCAGTAGAAGACATCGCCCTCGTAGCTCACGGTGAAGTCAGGAAGCCGGAAGTTCCGTTCGTCACTCGCCGGAAAGAGCGGCTTCTCGTACTCATAGCTAATGCCCAACGCATCGAGCACATCCGCGACTACCACCTCACTCTTGGAGCGCACTGGAATGCCTGCCCTCGTCCGGTGAATCAGTGCCTCAAGGTGCGGGCGCTTCACCCCGTCAGGGCGCAGCGACAGCGTGAACATCTGCGTGTTGCGCAGACGGGTTGCCGAGCAATCGGGGCCGCGCAGGCGCAGGAGCGGCGCGGTGTCCTTCTCGATGAGCAAGACCAGTCGCTTTCGGAAGCGAGTCAGACCCGTGTAGATCAGTTCCCGCGAGAGGGTGGATGCCGACTGAGGGATGATCAGGAACACGTGGTCAAAGTCGCTTCCCTGGGCCTTGTGAACCGTCAGCGCATAGGCGAGTTCGAGGTTCTCGTCGATCTGGTTGCGGAAGTAGCGGTAGGATGCGTCGGGTTGCGTGGAGAAGCGGACGTCAAGATACTCGCTCCGATCCCTTTTGCAGGTACTGGCGACCAGCCCGATCTCTCCATTCGCTACGTAATCAAGGCCAGCATTTTGCGGCCAGCCCTTCATCCTCCGGTTGGCGATCTGGATCACCTTATCCGTGTAGACGATCTCCTGTTCCCCAAAGGGCCGAGGATTGTCACGCCCTCCCCTCCTTGCCTTGGAGAGCAAACCACCCCGGAAGGCTATCTGGATCAGCCGGTTGAGGTCATCCGTGCCGAAGTGCTGAGTGCGGGTGGGCGAGAGGATCTGCCACGCCTCGCTCTGCTGCCACGCCTTTGCCTCGAAGCCAAGCGACTGGTTGAACCCCCGGTAATCCTTGTCCCCAAACCCGAGATGCGCCGCCATCCGGTCCTTGAGCGCCGCTTCGAGTTCTTCATGGGTCTGCCAGAACACGACCTCCAGGTCGGAGCCTCGACCACCCTCAGCGATGGCCGCGAGGCCCTCGTTCCCCTTGGCGATGGCCGACAGGATCTCATCATCGGCGGGGTGAAGGGCATCGGCGCGGTAACTATCGGCGAGCTGAAGTGCGACGCTATCGGCTGAGGGCGCGTCGTCGTCGCCGCTGGTGCGCATGCACAGGTTCAGCGACGCGATGTACTCCGGTTGCTCCTTCTTCAGCCACTCGATGATGTCCACGAACGGTCTGCCCGGCCCAATCGGGGGTAGCTGGTTAGGATCCCCCACGAGCACCAAGCGGCTCACGGTGTTCATGTCGATGGCTTTGAGGAGTGTGCCAAACAGATCGGTAGGGATCATGGAGCACTCATCCACGATGACGGTGCTCACCTTACAGGGGGCGGTGTCACTGCTTGCCCTCAAGGAAAAGGTGTCCGGCGACAGCCAGCCCTGCTTCAGCAGGAACTGGTGGATGGTCATCGCGTTGCGCTCCGTCTTGGTAGAGAGCCGGACGCGAGCCTTCCCGGTCGGCGCAAGAAGCAAGATCGGCTTCCTGCCTTCCGTACGCTCCAACTCCTGCAGAAACACTCTGACAAGCGATGTCTTCCCGGTGCCAGCACCGCCCGTGAGTACGCAGAGGCGGCGCTCCAGCAGTTTCGCCAGCGCGGCATCCTTCTCAGTGAGCGCCGCCGCCGCCCACTCACTGGCAGGTTCCGAGAAGACCGCGTGAAGGGCTGCTCGTCGGGCATCTGCGTCCGTGCTTACTTCGTTCACGCGCTTCGACTTGCGCTGCAGAGCATCGGCTGTTGCCTGCTCCAGCCCCTGGAGTTGTGCCAGCGCCACCAACTGCGGCTGCTGGTCGAGCGCAGTCCACAGCACGCCCCGGTAGAACTCCTCCTCGGCCAGGATGACCTCCCGGTCGGGGTTACACGCCCTCCGGTCGGGGAATCGCTTCCGAATGCGCTCCAACAGGTCGTCGAGCGTGAGCACCGTATCACCGTCGTCTGCTGCCTCTCGGAGCACGGCATGGGCAACGCCTCGCACCCTCCGCCGGTCATCCTGGGCCACGACATCATCGTCCGGGAAGAAGGCCGAGTCACCCTCAGGCCGCATCCCGTGGTCGATGGTCTCCAACGCGACCGGTTCGGAGTTGGAGGTGCCCAGGTCCGCTTCAGCGATGATGTAGGGATTGGCGACAAGCTCCGCTTCACTGGCCTCGATACCACTCCTACCCCGCAGGTCCGGGTTGGCGATCCGCTCAATCTGTGCCGGGGTAAGTTCGAAGCGCGCAAGGCGCGCCAGGAGGGGCTGACGGCTCCTGAGCGCCTTCCATCACGTCCGTGCTGCCAGCAGGTCGGGCGCGTAGGGGTCGTCATCAGGCTCTGCGCGGCCATCTAGAATAGCGAGCACATGCTCCCAGGGATTCAGGGAACGGCTTGCCATTGGGGCCAACACAGCCCGCTGGTAGGCAGTACCTTTGGCGAAGCCCAGGTACTGCAGCACGCTGCCGATGCCGGGGAAGGGGCCGCGCCCCATCCAGACCTCGGCCAGCGCATCATTCAACCATTCCAGTCGGCGGTCCCAGTCACCCGCGATCCAACCGTCAGCGCGTACCTGCTCGACCGACTGGATGGCCCTCTCCAGGATGGCAACCGCCACGTCATCGGAGACGTGCTCACCCACGAATGAGAATGCAGGCATAGCACTCTGGGGAACTCGGCACAGAATGCCATCCACGGAGCGGTTGGCGCGTAGATACTCCTGGTATGGGATGCGCACGCCCTGATCAGGGTAGTCCTGAGTGATCCGGCGCGACCAGACGGGGTAGTCGTCCGTGTAGTCGCCTCTGGTGCCGAAGTAGATCTGGGGTCCGATCTCAGAGATACGGCCAATCCCCACGACAATCCGGGGCGTGTTCTCATCGAGAGGGTTGCCCTGGTTGCAGTAGTAGAAGATGAGCGACTTCCCTGCCTCGATCCTGCTCCAGAAGTGGTTCAGCAGCGCAAGCTGACGGTCCGGCTCGTAGACCCATCCACGGTCCCTGGGCGTGTCCGGGCCTCGGATTGTGAGGTTCTCTGCCCGACAGACATCCTGGAAATACTCCTCGCGCATTCGCCGGTAGGGTGAGGGGCAGCAGGAATACGGCGGAATCTCCTCCTTGGCAGGCGGCAGCTTGCGGAACTCCAAGGGGTCGCCGTGGATCAGGGTGAACCCGCGTGGCGCATAGGCTCCCGTGTCACGAGTGCAGGGGGGCAACCAACCGTCAAGAGTAGACAGAGGTGTGCCAGCGGCCCGTTCCTCCAGGTCGTCGTTCCGTGACTCGCGGATGTGCTGGTGGGCAATGCACGAGGAGTTCAGCCGAGGAGCATCACAGAGACACCCGTCCCAGCAGCGGTCGTGCCATACGAGCCTGGCAGAGAGATGCGTAGCCAATCCCGGCCTCCCGTTCTACGTGGCGGTTCCACGACACCGGACCGACCGGCAGTCCAGAGTTCAGATCGCCAGGTCATCCCGATTGCGGTCAAACACGCCTGCGCACAGAAAGCGTAGGAGAATAAAAGCGCGGCAAAGCGAGGGTAGCGCCAAGACACCCTTCGATGTCAGGTTGCGTAGCTCCTACCAGTCAACCGAGCTAGGGTGTGTAACACCTTGGATGTATAATAGGGGCCGATGTGGGACTTATAGGTGGGTGGCCCGGTTGTGGCCGGGCAAACGCCGTAGGTACACCCGGAAGGCGACCACCACTGGATACCGCGAAGCTCCTCTCACAGATTGACGGACTACTGAAGGCGCACTTCTTGCCACTGGCGGATGGCACGCTCAAGGCGCTGCGTGCGGACGCTGCGGGGCAGACCTTCGAGCCGGTCGATATCGAGGCCGGGATGCGCCCCCTCCTGCGCGCCCTCGCGGCTCTGCTCGTGGAGACCCTGGCAACGCAAGTGGACGGCGGACGCGTGAACAACCGCCACGTCTGCCCGTGCGGAAAACACTACCGGTTCGTGCGGAAGCAGAAGCGTTGGTTCGGGTTCCTCTTTGGGCAGGTGCAGCCAGCACGGGCGATGTATCGTTGTCGCGACTGCTGCCGGACACGCATCCCCCTGGAGCAGGTCTGGGGGCTACAGCGTGGGCCGTATGCCGTGGGGCGGCGCTACCTGGCGCCTCACGCTCAGCAAGCGCTGGCAAAGTTGTGCGCGGCTCTTCCGTATCGGGAGGCCTGCCGCCACTTCTGTGAGCTGACGGGGCTGGAAGTGAGTGTGATGCAGGCGTGGCGATTGGTGCAACACCTGGGGGAGCAGCTACAGGAGGAAGTGAAGCGGGAAGGCCGCCTGTTGGAGCAGGCGCGCGTGGCAAACGCGGCGGTACGGCGGTGGTTTATCGGGGCGGACGGGGCGATGGTGGCGTTCTGGAAGGGCGGCAAGCAACAGCGGCGGCGGACGAAGCGAGGCGAGCGTGCTCGTAAGAATGGGATCGTGTGGCGCGAGGTGAAGGTAGGCGTGATCGCGCAGTTGAACGCCAGGGGCGGGGTGATCCGGGGGAGCCAGGTCTACTTGGTCGCGCTGTTGCCAGCTGCCCGCTTTCGCATCCGGTTGAGCCGGATGGCGCGCCAGTGTGGGGTAAGGCCTGGAGAGGTGGTGGCCCTGGTAACGGATGGAGCGAAGTGGCTGCGCGCCCTATGGAGCCGGCACTTTCCGGATGCGGTGGCGATCCGAGACTTCTACCACGCGGTAGAGCACCTTGGGGCGATGGCCGTGGCGCTGTATGGCGAGGGGCACCAGTTTGTGTCTCGGTGGCAACGGCAGATGGCGAGCCGACTGAAGCGCGGGGAACTCCCGGCGCTGCTGGCGGAGTGGGAGCAGCCGAGGCGGAAGCCCAAAGAGTGGCACACTTGGCAGCGGGAGATCCACTACTTCCGCAGTCAGCAGGAGGCAATGGCCTACGACAAGTTCCGGGAGGCGAAGCTGCCCATCGGCTCAGGGGTGGTAGAGAGCGGATGCAAGAACACGGTGGGAACTCGGTTCAAGCGACCGGGAGCTCGGTGGAGCGCGCAAGGGTTCCACAACCTGGCACCCTTGCGCGCCCGCTATTGCAGTGGAGAACCGCTGATGCCGTAGCCACATAGCCGTTACCCACCCACCGAGCTACCGGGCTGCGCGGCATCGTCAGATGGATCCCAGTCACCCAGCCGCACCCCGGTTCGCCACACGGGCGGCGCTCCGCATGCTGTGTTGGTCGCCGGTCAACCAGCGTTGGCTGTCTGGCCCCCTTTTATTATAATGCACATCTATATCGACCCTCTGCACCCTCACGCTCCATCCTCCAACCCGCTCGCCGCAGCTTGCGATCTGGTCGTCGGCCTCCCGGTGATAGCGGAGACGGAGTTGGGAGAGATAGTTGTTTTGATAATATAAAAGGGGCACTGCTGCGGGCAGAGCTTCAGTCACCGATGGGTATCGCTGCTCGCACGTCGATGTCCCCGGTGATCGCCGCAGCTACGAGTGCCGACCGGTACTCCTCCAGCAGGCCGGCCTGCATAGATGACGGAACAAAGGGCGATCGTCACCACCTCAATC
>JAAZEB010000321.1 GCA_012512505.1 Armatimonadota bacterium
CATACAGCCGGGAGTCTGTTATCCTGAGCAGGTGACCCCGGGGCAGACCCGGGGTAGTAAGGGAAGGACACGCAGCAACCCCAAAGCTATCCACCAGCCGCAGATGCGCGAGCCCGTGTCCTGAGGAGCGCAGCGAAGGATCTGTTTCCCGACGCGCGGGCAGCACCGCAGCGACTGCGCCGCCTGGAGAAGAGATCCTTCGCTTCGGTCCTCAGGATGACAGATTCCCAGGCGGGCGCCCAGAACCCGCCTGTAGGGCAACGTTCGTTGGCAGTACCGTTACGTCCAGCCGCGCGAATGCTTCGCCCCTGCGGGATCTGTCGTCCAGACGCGCAAATGCTTCGCCCCTACGGGACCCTACGAGGCGCCTCCCCTGAACGACCGGTGCCGGGCAGTGGCGCCGTTTGCCCGAGGTGACACCGGGTAGAATGACGAAGGCTGCCGGCTGGCCGGCCGGAGAGGGGGAACGGCGATGCGGGAGCAGGCAAGACGGCTGTTGTGGGGCGGGAGCGCCCTTGGGGCGGCCGCCACGCTGGTGGCGCTGCAGCGGGCACGCGTCCAGGAGAGGACCCGCCGCGAGGCAGACCTTTCCGACGTGCTGGAGGCCAACGAGCGCTACTACTCCGGACTGAACCTCACCTTTGAGGGCGACATGAGCCTGATCGAGGAGGCCTGGTCGCACGCCGACGACGTGACCTTCTTGGATGTCTTCGGGGGCCGGCACGAGGGCTGGGCCGCCGTCCAAGCCGAGTTGGTACGGATAGGGCGGGCAACGACGGGCGGCGAGGTGCATGCCGAAGACGTGCGGGCGCGCACCGCCGGCGATTTCGCCTACCTCGTCTGCCGCGAGCACGGCTTCCTCCTTCAGCCGACCGGCACCCGGGTGGAGGTCGACCACCGGGCCACCAACGTTTTCCGGCGTGAGGACGGGATGTGGCGGATGGTCCACCACCACGCCGACCTGGTTCCCCGGCTGCAGCAGGCGTTCGGCGGCGCGGAGGAGTAGCGCGGCCTAGCCGCTCAGCGGGAGGGCGCGGCCTGCCGCCGCAGCGTGGCCTTCATCAGCACCACCGTGTAGGGGTTCCAGGTGGAGAGCGTGAAGTAGATCGTCGTCTCGCCCTGCCGGCCGCGCGCCAGGTGCTCGAGCTGGTAGGGGCCGTATTCGCCGCCCCACTCGTTTTCCCGGCCCGGGTCGTGCGCCTCGTCCAGCTTGCGGAACTCCCAGTTCACGTGCAGGAAGTGCCCATAGCCGCCATCCTGCCACGGCTCGAAGAGGACCTGTGCCTCCGACCAGGGCCCCCAGGGCCGGTCGGCCGTGCGCAGGAGGATGCCGCGCGGCTGCCCGCTGTTGTAGAGCAGCAGCCACTTGCGCAGGAACCGGTTGTAGGAGACCGACAGCTCGCCAATGCCCCCCGCCTTCACGTCCGGCAGCGCGAAGAGCGGGCGGGCTTCCGCTTCATCACCGCTCCAAACCGGCCGCCCGGCGCGGTCCAGCCCGGTGAAGTAGCGGAGGCTGGACGCCGTCTCGATCTGCCTGGCCGGCTGGTAGGCCAGCCGCACCTCGCTCTCCCGGTAGGGGCCACTGCCAAAGAGGAACAGGCCATCCCCCCGCCGCTGCGGCACTCCTTTCCAGTCCTGGGCTTTCACCTCCACCACCGACACGTTGATGAAGTGCTGGTGCGAAAGGTCATAGAGGTAGCGGAAGCTCTTGCCGTCGTCTTCCGAGACGGCCACCACCGAGCGCCCCATGGGGACCGTCTCGCTGTGGTTGGTGGTGTGGTAGACGTACATCCGCCCGCCAACACTGGTGCCTTCCATCGGCACCTCGAAGTCGCGCTGGCTGATGCCGGGGATAGTGAGCGGCCGGTAGGTGCCGTTGCCGTCGTCCAGGAAGGTGAGGTCGAGGCCGTCTTCGGGGTTGTCGTCGGTTGTCCAGGCGAAGGCGTCGCCGCCGGGCGGGCCGATGGTGTCGCCGAAGAGGAGGTAGGTGCGCCCCTTGTGCCGGAAGGAGACGCCCAGGTCGGTGCCAGCCAGCTTGTAGCGTGACCAGGTGCGGTTGGCCGTCGGCACCTTCCGCTCGTGATCCGTCTCGCCCACGAGTTGGGCAATCTTCACCGGGCGCTTGGCAATGACAACATCCGGCGCCGACCGCTCGGTGTCGGCCGCGGCCGGGCAGAGGAGCAGGAACAAGGCGGCCAACCACCCGCCTGCCTGGCCACCGCGCAGTGCTTTTGTGAGTGGGTGGGATCGTCTCAACACTACCCCCGTGCCCGGCTGATGGACCTCTCTCGCGCCAACCCCTTGGCAGCCGGCACGATGTCGTCATCTAGCGTGACAGTTGTTCTCATGGACGCACCATTGCATCAGGATGCGCTGATGTCAAGCGTCTCCCGGCTTCACCACCAGGACGCGGCCCTGGCGCCGGGCGAGGGGAATGGTGAGCGTGCTCCCCTCCACCCTGGCCGGCTCATCGCGGAGGAGATCGATGGCGGAGGCGATGCCTTTCAGCCCGAGCCGCGGCAGGTCCAGCGCCAGGCGCGCTTCGGTTGCCTCGCCGGTGTTCATCACGGCCAGAATAACGGCCGACTTACCGACGTACGCTGAGACGAGCACCTCCTCCGGTGCGCGCACGCCGCTCCCTTTCCAGTAGGGGAGGAACCGCGCGTCGTTGATGCCGGCCGCGTCCACGGCGCTGAAGAGGCGCGTCCAGACGGCGCCGTCCGACCAGATCGGCCAGGGGTTCACGTCGTGCAGCAGCAGGTAAGCCGCCAGGTTGGGCGTGCCAACAGCGACGTGCGGCTCGCGCAGCTCCGGCAGGAAGAACGCCACCGGCCCCCAGTTGCGCCCGAGGAACTCGGCGCGGAACTTGTCGGGAGGCAGCAGCTCGAGGTAGTCCTCCTTCAGGTTGCCGCTGGTGAACTGCTCGCCGTCGAGGATGGTGTCCGTGAAGGAGAGCATCGGGATGACGACCTCCGACGACATGTGCACCATCAGGAGGGCGTCCGGGCGCTTCTCATGGCAGAGGGCGTAGACGCGCCGCAGGATCTCGCGGTAGGCGCGGATCGGGCGCGTCGGCTGCACCTCGCCCTTCTCGTCCTTCCAGCCGCAGGTGCCCGCCTTGCACGGCTGCGGCGCCCAGCAGTCGATGTAGATCCCGTCCACCCCATAGCGGTCGATCATCTCGTTGATGCGGTAGAGGATGAAGTCCTGCCAGTCGCGTGACGCGGGGCAGGTGCCCATGGAGGCGTAGCCCATCGCCGCTACGTCGCTCGGCGTGACGACGCGGCGTGGGGCGGCCCGCCGGGAGCCGTAGAAGAGCCACTCTGGCGCGCCCGCCGAGATGAAGTTCAGGTTGATGTAGGGCACCACCCGGCAGCCCTTCTGGTGGGCTGCCTTCACATAGGCGGCGAACTTCGCGCGGTCAATCGGCTCCGGGTAGCCGTACCACCGCATGTTGTTGTTCGGCCACACGATGGTGAAGTTCCGGTTAGGGTCGGTCGGCACGGAGTCGGCGTCGGCGGTAATGGTCGTCGGCATCCGCCAGCGCCGGGCGTCAGGAGGTCGCGGGCGCACGGGCGTCGCCATCATCCCGAACCCGTAGGTGCGCTTCGCGGCGAGCGTGGTCGGCTCGGCGATCAGGCGGATGGTTACCAACACCTCGTCACCTCGCGGGGTTACCTCGATCGCGCGCTTAGTGGCTGAGGGGCGCCAGCCTCGCGGTGACTCGGCGTACCAGGAGAGCCCGCGCTCCTCATTGCCCAGCCAGAAGAAGTGGGTGAAGTCGGACGACCACCCCTCTGGCTTCAGGCTTCCGGCCGGGTTGTTGATCCACTGGAAGGCATCGGCGTGCATCAACGTGGCCTGCGCGCGGGGCATCCGCCAGGTGAGGCGCAGCTCCCCCACGCGGAGAGGGCGTGCCGGGTCAACCGTCAGATTGGTCCAGGTGTAGCCGTCGTACTCCACCTGGTGCCGCGCCGTCACCTTGAGGCCGGCGGCCGCTACGGTGCTGCTGAGGGTGGCCCGGGTGTCCGTCGCCTTCTCCAGCCGGCTGGCCGCCGTTGAGAGCGTCACCGTCTTGCCGCCAATCACCGCTTCGAGGGTGACCGGCCGTGCCAGCAGGTTCGCGCCCGCCGAGCGCACCTGCCGCAGCAGCCCGCCAAACTCGTAGCGGCGGCCCCAGCAACCGAGGGTAACGGGACGGCCCTGCTTCGCGCGCATCCCTCCGGCGCCAACCACGCGCAACGGCGTCCAGGGAGGGAGCACCTTGTCGGCCAGGCCCAGCGTGTTACCGCTCCAGACCGGGGGGCCCGGCCGGGTGAACGGCACGACGGCCCGCGTGATCTCCTTGCCGGCGGCATCCAGCAGGGCGGCGCGGACCTCGTAGTCGCCCTCCGGCGCGTTCGCCAGGGGCAGTGCGCACCGCCCCACGTCCTTCGGGAAAGTGGCGATCTCCGCGCGGGCGGTCGGTTCCGCCTGGCCCTGGGGCACCAGCTCTACCCGTGCGCGCCGGCCGGGTCCCGCCTCGCCCACCAGGCCGGCGGCATCGCAGGTCACGCGCAGCGTGTCGGCATCCGGGTCGCCCGCAAGCTGAAGAACCACCCTGGGTGCGGGCTGCACCGCCTCGCCCTGCGCGGCCCGGGCGATGCTCTCGCCATCCAGGGGCACAGAGTAGAGGCGGACCTCGTCGAGCAGCGTCTGGCGCTTGCGGGCCACGTGCCAGGGGTGGTCGCCCAGGCGGAACGTGTCGGCGAGCCTGTCGGGTACGGGAGGATCCTCTACGAAGCCGGCGCGCTGCCCATCGACGTAGACCTCCAGACGGCTGGTGCGCCAGGTGCCGGCCAGGTGGTGCCACTCGCCCGGCTTCCAGCGTATCCGGTCGGAGCCCGCGGCGCGGTAGACGCCGCCGTCCGTGCCCAGCAAGGTGAAGAAGCCGCCCTGGTAGTAGCGGTAGAAGACGAGCCAGCCCGGGTTGAGCGCCTCGAGGAAGACGTGGAACTCGTCCTCCTCGCCGGTCCAGTCAAGGGGGCAAACCCACAGCTCGACGCTGCCGGCGGCGGCGCGCAAGTTGCCGGGCGTGGCGTAGTGGACCAGGGCGCCGCCCTCCCCGCACAGCAGCGCCTGGCCTACTTTTCCGGGTCGGTAGGCAACGGGCCCTTCGACCTTGACCGGCTTGCCATCGCCGCGCGCCTGGGCCTCCAGCGTGCCATCAAACGAGGCGTGGAACACCACCGGGGGCGTCGGGCGCTGCGCCCAAGCAGGGCCCCCCACGGCCAACAGACAGAGGAACGCGACTAGTAGCGGCATCAGGACCAGCTCTCCCTTCTGCCCCAGTGGCCTCCCGCCTACCCTGAAAATGGCCTGTTTGCGGCCAGCCTCACTTCCGGATCGGCGGCGCCTCCTCACCCCTTCGGGGTGCGGGTCGGCTGCCTGCCTCCCGGATTCGTACCCCTGGGCTCTTACGCCGCTACCAGGGTGAACGTCTCGCCCGCGGCCGCGGGGATCGCCAGGATGTCGCCGCTCAGCGTCTCTTCGCCCCCCGCGCGGCGCAGCCGGGTCGGGCCAGACCAGGGGTTGCGCAGCCGGAACGTGCCGCCGGCCTCGCTACGGACGGTCACCTCGGTGACCACGCCTCGCTCGCGGCGGGCACTCACCAGGAAGGCGCCCTCGGTGCGCATCCCGTCGAAGGCAACCTGCTTCCACCGCGCCGGCGCGCCGGCAAAGAGGTAGTTGACCCCCCGGCGCGTGTGCAGCAGCATCTCCTGAACCGCGGTGACCGCGCCCATGCCGCCGTCCATCTGCATGATGTCCGGCCGGTGCGGCGGGCCCTGGATGCCAGACATGCCCATCAGGGAGAAGCCGCTGTAGAGGCAGTCGTGCAGCGTGCCATGCCCTTCGGTGGTAAAGAAGCGGTCGAACACCTCCAGGTAGAACTCCGCTGCCTCGGCGTTGCCGACGTGGCTGTGAATCATCGCGGCCCAGGGCACACACCAACCCGACCACAGCCCCGGCCCTTTGTAGATCCAATGCCAGAGGCTGCGTTCGAGGATGCCGCGCCAGGTGGGGTCGTCCTGGTCGAAGACGTCGAATGGCGTGATGCCGGCCAGGTGCGAGTGGTGGCGGTGGCTTTCCTCCAGCGGCGTGCCCTCCCACAAGGCGATCTGCTCTTGCCCGGACGCCCCGATGAGCGCGGCCCGCGGCAGCGCCCGGCTGATTTGCCCCCAGATCGGCCGCGGCCGCAGCTCCAGTTCGGCGGCCGCCTGCTGCAGCGCCTCGGCCAGCGCGTGGATGCAGGCGAGCTGGAAGCTGGCGTTGCGCCCCCAGGCATCCATCTGGGCCCCCCGGTACTCGGGCGAGACGCCCACCGGCAGCACCAGGCGGTCGCCCTCCCACTCCAGCATCTCCTCGTAGACGCGCATGGCGCCGCACATGAAGGGGTAGGCCTTCTCGCGCAGGAAGTCGCGGTCGGCGGCGTAGCGGGCGTAGCGATACATCATCAGCGCCATCCAGGCCGTGCAGCCGTGGTCGATGGCGCCGGTCCAGAACCCGCCCATGCAGGTGCCGCGGTCGTCGACGGCGTGGGGAAGCATCACGCCGTCTTCAATGCCGAGGAAGACGCGGGCGTTGTGGCGCAGCAGCTCATCCCAGGAGAGGACCAGGTCGAAGATCGGACGCAGGTTCTCCAGCCGGTTGCCGTGGTAGGCCGGCTGGTAACACATCTGCACGTTGATGTTGAAGTGGTAATCGTTGCTCCAGGGGGGCAGGCGGTACTCCTCCACCCAGGCGCCCTGTAGGGTGGCAGGCACCCCCTCGGGGTTGGTGAACGCCCCGAACTTGAACATTCCATACTCATAGAGGAAAGAGAGCGTCGGGTTTGGCACCTCGATGCGGGGCACCGACTGCCAGTAGGCCTCCCACCAGCGGCGCCCGGCGTCGGCGACGCCCGCGTAGCCGCGCTCCAGGGCGGCCGCCACCTCCTGGACCGCGTTGGCGCGGGCCTGTCCAGCGTCGGCGCCGCGCGTCACGGTGAACGCCAGCTCTGTTCCTTGCTGCCGCCAACCGGCGCACACCGCGGGATCGGCCGGCAGCGGCTGCACCCAGCCGCTCAGCTCCGCCGTCGCGAACCGCTCCGGCGGCTGGAAAGAGCGCCTCGTCAGCTCCTCTCCAACGAACTCCCACGCGGGCACCGGCTGCACCGTTGCCTCCGCCAACGCGGCCGGCAGGCGCAGCAGGAGCACCGGCTGCTTCATGTCGGTCGTGAGGCGGATCTCGTGACGCTCGCTACCCTTCGTCGCGACGACCACCAACTCGCCGGCGCCCAGGTCGAGCGTCGCGGTGTGGAGGGTGACGCCCGGCCCCAGGTCGATCTCCACCCGGCCGACCGGAAGCCCGGTGGGCTGGTCTGGCTCGCCCTCGGCGTGGGGGGTGCGCTCGAACCGCTCGCGCAGGCCGGCTTCATCGCCGCGTTCCAGGCAATCGCGGATGGCGCGGTAAGACATGCGCTCGTTCCACGGCAGGCCACCGCGGTGGTCCCACAGATCGGCGCGCCCCAAGGTGATGCGGAGCTGCGAATCGGCGCCCCAGACGATGGCGCCAAGGGTGCCGTTGCCCAGCAGCACGCCGGTGTGCGTGCGCGGCAAGGGGAACTCCCAGGTGTGCGTTGTAGACATGCTCTTCCTCCGGCCGGCCCGGGAGACCCCGGGCGATGCTTGCCAGCCTCGCAGTTCGCGTTGGCCAGCACAAACTCCCCCTGGCAGCGCATCGGCCGGAAGGATCTGCTCCGGCTTGGCCCGAACAGCAGACGTGACGCGCGGGGATCCAAGGGGCGCCTGTTCCCTGGACGAACGCGGGGCAGAGCGCCCGCGTCAGGACGCTCGATCTTCGTCTATCCTCCGGGGCAGGGTCTCTTGCCGGCGGGCGCCAAGCCCTGGCCCGCTACCACGGAGGTGTGGGTTGGGTGGGGGCAACCCCACGTGCGTGAAGAAAGAAGGAGCAGTGAAACGACGAGGCTTTACCCTGATTGAGTTGTTGGTCGTTATAGCGATTATCGCTATACTTGCGGCGATTCTTTTTCCGGTATTCAGCCGGGCGCGGGAGAAGGCACGGCAGTCCACCTGTCTGAACAACGTCAAGCAGGTCGCGATGGGCATGATGATGTATGCCCAGGACTACGATGAGATCTACCCCACCGCCTTCATGCCAGACGTCGTCGGTTCGATTGCCTGGCAGACGCTGATCTATCCCTATACCAAGAGCATGCAGGTGACGATCTGCCCGAGCCACTCCTTTGACTACACGGCGGCCTGGGTATCGCCCAACAACCTGAACGAGTTCGGCAACCCCTCGACGGTGTTCAAGGTCTCTTACCAGCTCAACATCATCTCAACCTGGAACTGGACCGTCTGGGCGGACGGCCCGGGGAACCACTACGGACCGGGTGGCCGTGCGATGTCGCAGGTGCAGTCGTCGGCCAGCACGATCCTGTTCTGGGAGGGGTGCGCCCCGGATGGGGCGACGGACAGCCACTTCTGGGGCTGGAACCCAACGCCTTCCCCCTGCCAGGTGCGGATCCGGCACACCGGCGGCCTGTGTGTGGGGTACGCGGACGGACACGCCAAGTGGGTTCGCTACAGCCAGGTCACCCCGGAGAATCTCTCCTGCGTCCCTGGCAGCTACACGCACCCCGGCGCTGCCGACGTCGACTTCCACTGAGAGCGCGGACCCAGACCGGGATTGGCGCAGGGGGCGTGCCCTGCCGCTTGGCGCAACGCGCGCCCGTGCGCCAATCCCGGCGCGCGCTTTTATTTAGAGCCTTTCACATTAGAACCTTCTAATCTTCTTCTAATCGCTTTCTAATCTTCATCTGCTACCATACCCTTGAGTTCTCTGCCCTCGGGTGTGGCACCACCCCTGGTCCATCACTCCAGAGGGGTACGGGGCACTCCCAGGAAAGGAGCGGAGTATGAGACGCAAGGGGTTTACTCTCATCGAATTACTCGTCGTTATCGCGATTATCGCGATTCTCGCCGCGATTCTTTTCCCGGTGTTCGCGCGAGCGCGGGAGAAGGCACGGCAGTCCACCTGCCTGAACAACTGCAAACAGATCGCCATGGGCATGATGATGTATGCCCAGGACTATGATGAGATCCTTCCGGTGGCGTTTATGGGGGACGCAACCGGTCTCGGGATTGCCTGGCCGACGCTGATCTACCCCTACACCAAGAATATGGGGGTGACAATCTGCCCAAGCCACAAGCAGGTCTACACGGCGGAATGGGTGTCGCCCTACAACCTGGATGAGCGTGGCAACTACACCTCAGTGTTCGATGTGTCCTACCAACTCAACCTTATCACAACCTGGAACTGGACCGTTTGGGCCGATGGCCCGGGGAACCACTATGGTCCGGGTGGGCGCCCGATGTCGCAGGTGCAGTCCCCCGCTGACACGATCCTGTTCTGGGAGGGGGCTGCTCCGGATGCCTGGAGTGACAACCACTTCTGGGGCTGGGGTTCGGCGCCTTACCCCGACCACGTACGGATCCGGCACACCGGCGGCTTTTGTGTGGGGTTCGCGGACGGGCATGCCAAGTGGACCCGCTACAGCCGGGTGACGCCTAACACGCTCTCCTGCATTCCCGGCAACTACACGCACCCTGGCGCCGCCGACGTCGACTTCCGCTGAGAGCACGGCCCCAGACCGGGATTGGCGCAGGGGGCGTATCCTGCCGCTTGGCGCAACGTGCACTCCTGCGCCAATCCCGGCGCGCGCTTTCATTAGAGCGTTCTAATCTTCTTCTAATCCTTTCTTAATCTTCATCTGCTATCATGCTTCCGAGTTGCCCCCGCCGGGTGTGACACGGCCCCGTTCTGCCGGGGTTCGCCGGTGGGGGGCGAACCTTCGCTTCCAAGAAGGGATGGAACATGAGACGCAAAGGCTTCACCCTGATCGAGTTGCTCGTCGTTATCGCGATCATAGCGATCCTTGCGGCGATTCTTTTTCCGGTATTCGCGCGAGCGCGGGAGAAGGCACGGCAGTCTACCTGCCTGAGCAACTGCAAGCAGATCGCCATGGGCTTGACGATGTATGCCCAGGACTACGATGAGATCATCCCCCACTACGCCATCGAGGACCCGGCCGCACCCGGCCTTTACATCTACTGGCCGACGCTGATCTACCCCTACACCAAGAACATGGGGGTCACGGTCTGCCCGAGCCACAAGTACTACTACGCCTCGGCCTGGATATCGCCGCGCAACCTCGATGAACACGGCAACTACACCGCCGCGTTCAACATCTCCTACCAGCTCAACGGCCTCGGTAACGACAGCCTCGCCTGGTACTGGACCACCTGGGCCGATGGCCCGGGGAACCACTACGGCCCGGCCGGCCGCCCGATGGCCCAGATCCAATCGGCAGCCGACGTGATCCTGTTCTGGGAGGGGTGTGCCGCCGATGCCTGGAGCGACCGCCACTTCTGGGGCTGGGACGCGGCGCCTTACCCCTGCCAGGTGCGGCTCCGGCACACGGGTGGCTTCTGCGTGGGGTTCGCGGACGGGCATGCCAAGTGGACCCGCTTCAGCCGGGTGACGCCTAACAATCTCTCCTGCGTCCCCGGCAACTACTCGCACCCCGGCGCCGGCGACGTTGACTTCCGCTGAGAGCGTGCCAGGGAGCACCCAGAAGGGCGCTGGGCCGGTGTCTTGCGTCCGCAACGGTATCGCGGAGCCGGCTTCAGTCGGCTTGCCCCCTGGATAGGGGGTCCTTTAGGGCCACCCGTTCTGGCCGGCGCGTGAGGGGATGACCCCCGATGAGCGAAGGGGCGCACGGAGTGCGCCCCTTCGTGGTCTGTTGTAGCGAGCGGCGCGGGCAGCGCCGGTTCTCGGCAGTGCCTACTCGCCGTTGAAGATGCGCTCCACCTGCCGGGCGCAGTCGTAGATGAACTGGTCGGGGTAGACGTTGTAGGGCCCCAGCTCCACGCTGCAGTAGCCGGTGTAGCCTACGTCGAGCAGCGCCTGGCGCACCCGCGTCCAGGGCACGTTGCCCTGCAGCAGGTTCTTGAAGGTGCAGGAGGCGGTGTCGAAGTCCTTCAGGTGGATCTTCTGCAGCTTCGACCCCAGGCTGCGGATCCACTGGTCGGGGTAGCCGTAGAAGAGGATGTTGCCCACGTCAAAGTAGGCGGCGACCGCGCTGCTCTGGCAGGCGTCAATGAACTCCAAGAACTCGCGCGGGCTCAGCAGGAACTTGTTCCACACGTTCTCAACGGCCAGGCAGATGCCCTGCTGCTCCGCGTAGGGCGCCAGTTCGCGCATGCTCTTCAGCGAGATGTCCCACGCCAACTCGTAGGGCGTGGACTCGTTCACCACTCCCGGCACGACCAGCACGGTGTCGGCCCCGGAGACCTTGGCGGTATCCACCGACTGGCGGATGTTGGCGACGCCCTTGGCGCGCGTCTCCTCGTCTGGGCTGGAAAGCGGCCACTGCCAGTGCCCGCTGGCCATGACGCTGTGGATCTCCAGGCCGATATCACGCGCCTGGGCAGCCAGACGCTCGCACTCGCCCAGGTCGTCCATCGTCGGGATCTCGATCCCCTCGAAACCCGCGTCCTTCACCAGGCGCAGCCGGTCCTCGGCCGACAGCGGGGTGCCCGTTCCCTTGGTGGTCGGCACGCAGTCGAAAACGATTCCTTTCTTCATTCTCAGCCTCCCTGCCGCCGCGTCACTTGCCGCGCCGGCATTGTCGGACCGAGTACCAGGCAGATGCCTTACACTCGGTGCTTGCTCCTCCTTACGACACGCGCGCCGGAAGCCCTGCCGCCACCCCCCACGGGCGGCCGAGGAGGAGTTCGCCCGCCGCCACGGGAACCGCTGACCCAGAGCGGGGAGGACCGAAGCCGATGCGTAAGCCGACTGAAGCGTGGCTGCGGCAGCTCGACTCGTGGCTGCCCTGGCAGCGCCGCGCGGCCGCCCTGGCGCTGGCGCGATGCGGCGATCCGCGCGCCGTTGCTCCATTGACGCGCCGGCTGCAGGACTGGAACAGATCCGTGCGCTGTGCGGCGATGCAGGCGCTGTGGATGCTGGGCGCCCTGGATGCCGTGGCCCCGATGGTGTGCCTGCTGGTGGACCACAACCCCCTGGTGCGCCAGATGGCCGCGCTGGTGCTGGCGGGCACCCGCAACGTCGGCGAGGCGGTGGCACTCCTCGATCAGGTCACGGAGAGCGGCGTGGAGGGCGTGCCCCCAACGCCAGGCCTCTGGCAGCCGGCAGCCCCTGCCACGCCCCTGCTGGAACTCCTCCGGCAGGCACCCCCCGCAGAGCGCCAGGTGGCGCTGCTCCGCTTCGAGGCAGCCTTTGCCCCGATTGCCGACCGCATTTCCTCGTCCGGCGCCGTGCCTGGCTCGGCGCTGGCGGTGGTGATCGAGGTGGGGGGCACGCGGGCGATCCCCCCGCTGGTGGCGTTCCTCGGCCGGTCCGAACCCCAGCGCTCTTCGGAGGCGGTGCGGTTGGCGATGACGGCCTTGCGCCGGCTGGCCCCGGGCCGCGAGACCGCCGTTGCCCGCGCTGCCCTGGACCGCCTGATCGGCGTGGATTCGCAGGTGAGTCTGGCGAACCTGGGTCGGCTGCTGGGGCTTGATCCCAACTACCACATCCGGCTGCCTGAGGTGCGCCGCCTGCTGATCGAGCGGGGGGAGGCAGGAGCACTTGGTCTGCTGCACGCGGTGGACGTGCAAGAGATGCGCGAGCGCCGGGCGGTGGCGAGTACCTTGCTCGCCCTGGAACCCTCCACGTTGGCGGCCGCGGCGTTTGAGGTGCTGAAGCGTGGCGACATGGCCGCCACCACGGCGCTGCGGGCCATCTGTGATGAGGAGCCGGCGATCTGGCGCCGGGTCGTGGGGCAGTGGCGCTGGCAGCCAGTGCGGCTGCTGGACCTCCCGGAGCGAAGCCTGCCGCCGTGGGCCCGGCTGTGGAGGGCAGAAGCGCTCGGTGAAAGCACCAACCTGGAGGCGCTCCCGGCGCTGCGCGCCCTCCTCGACGCCAGCGAGGAGAGCGACCAACTGGTTGGTGCCGTGGCCCTTTCCTTGTACGGGGAGCCGCGTGCCGTCGGGCCGCTGGCGAGGGCGCTGGGTGCCCCGGCGCGGGAGACGCGGCTGGCCGCCGCGCTGGCGTTGGGCCGACTGGGGGCGCCCGCCGCCAGCACCCTGCCGCGTTTGCGGGCGCTGGAGCGCATGGAACCGGTTCAGGAAGCCAGGCGGATTTACCGGACATCGATCGCCTTGATCGAGCAGGCCCTGAAGCATGTGCCGGCCGAACTGGAGGCCGCCTCGGCCCCCGCCGGTCGCGGCAATGAGCTGGAGGCGGCTGCTCCCCCGGCCGGCACCGGCACGGAGCCACTCAGCACCGCGGAGGAGACCCCGGATGGCACGAGCCAATAGGCACACGCCCCCGCCGTAGGAGGCGTCTCCAACGCCGAGAGGTCGGATCGCCGGCGTCCCGCCGGCCGCCGCCGGAGGCGTGAGGGTCGCCGAGGGTCAGGGCTTGCCGGCGAGCCGCCGGCGCTCCGACCGCAGCCGCTAGAACGCACCCCTCCTACCTCCGGCCGGCGGATACCCCGGGGTAGGGGATGGGCTGGGCGAACCGTGCGGGCAGGGAAGCGCCGGATGGTGGCCGAACCCCAGAGAGTAGACCTGTGAACGGGAGTGCCTGACTTATGCTTGCATCGCGGATGGTGGCTCTGTTGCTGTTTCTGACTGCGGTCGCGCAGGCGGCGCCGCCGGAGGTAACCCTCTTTGCGCCGGGGCGGGCGCCGCTGCCGGTGGTGATCCCGGATGCCGCCACGCCCGCCGAGGCGGATGCCGCCTCGGAGCTGCAGAAGTACCTGGCGCGCGTCTGCGGCCGGCCGGTGGCCATCAAGCGCGAGGGCGATCTCTTCGGCAATGCCGGGATCTTCGTCGGGCGCACCCGCGCCGCCCGCCAGGCGGGGCTGCCGCCCGCCGGCGTGCCGGACGAGGCGTGGGGGATCGAGGCCCGTGGCAACCGCGTCCTCCTGTGCGGCGTCATCGACATGTCGACCAAGTTCGCGGTCTACGACTTCCTAGAGCGCTACGCCGGCGTGCGCTGGTTTCTGCCGACGGACCTGTTCGAGAGCGTGCCGCGCCGCGCCCAGCTGGCGGTGCCGGAGGGCCGGCAGCGCCGCGTGCCGTTCTTGCGCCCGCGCGCCTTCGGCTACATCTGGCACGGCGAGCGGTGTAGCTGGGTGGGCGAGAAGGACCCCCAGTTCGAGTGCGACCGCTGGGCGGTGCGCAACCGCGTCTCGGTGGACCATCGCGGCTGCCCGCAGTACCACTCGCACAACCTGTTCGCGGTGATCGTGCCCAGCCGCTACGGGAAGGAGCACCCGGACTACTTCCCGCTGCGCGGCGGCAAGCGCTTCATCCCCCCGACCGACGATTACCAGGACTGGCAACCGTGTCTCTCCAACCCCGAGGTGCGCCGCCTCTTCATTGAGGACGCCAAGCGCTACTTCGCCACCCACCCGGACAAGGAGAAGGAGTGGTACTCCCTCGGGATCAACGACGGCGGCGGCTGGTGCGAGTGCGATGCCTGCAAGGCGCTGGATGTGCCCGGCCGCACCTGGCGCACCGGACCGGTCATGAGCGACCGCTATTACGACTTCGTTACCGAGGTGGCGACGGAGGTCGGCAAGGAGTATCCCGACCGCACCCTCGGCCTGATCGCCTACTGGGCGGTGGAAGCGCCCCCGGAGCGGATCGAGCGCCTGCCGGCCAACGTGGCGGTCTTCCTCACCCAGGATGCCGCGCAGTACCATGATTCCGCCTACCTGAAGGGCGACCTCGACTTCACCCGCCGCTGGCTGAAGGTCGCCAACGGCCGCCTCTACCGCTACGACTACACCACCCTCGGCTGGATGGTGCCCCGCTACTACCCGCACCTGATCGCCCGCGACTTCCGCCGCGTGCAGCAGCAGCGCCTCCTGCGCGGCTACTACACCGAGGACGTGCCGATGTGGGGCGTCGGTGGCCCCCTGCACTACGTGCTGGCCCACTGCCTCCTCGATCCCAAGGTGAACGTCGACGCTCTGCTGGACGACTTCTTCCGCCGCATGTTCCCCGGGGCGCGCCGGCCGATGCAGGCCTACTTCGAGCTGCTGGAGAAGGCGTGGCGCACGCGCCGCCCGGGGCGGTGGTTCGAGGGCCTGGGCAACCTGGACACGCAGTTGCGGATCTTCGACGAGCGCACGGCGGAGCGCTGTAACCGCCTCCTGGCCGATGCCGCGAAGCTAGCGAAGGATGACACCGAGCGCCAGCGGGTGCGCTTCTTCACCCTCGGCTGGCAGTTGCCTTACCACTACCTGCAGGGGCGCTTCCTGGCCGAGAAGATGGAGCGCGAGCCAGACCCGCGGCAGCGCTCGCGCTTGGCGGCAGAGCTGCTGACGCTCGTCGGGCGGGCGCGCGCCTTCTGGGAGCAGTTCCGCGAGGAAGACGCGCTCCTCAGCGGCACTTACCGCTGGGCGATGGAGGAACTGGGCTACTATGCCACCCGCGACTCCACCCTGGAGATGGCCGCCGCCGCGGCGCTGACCAACGCGGTGATGGAGATCGCCGGCCAGGATGACCCGGCGCAGGCGCGCGCGCACCTGGAAGGGCTGCGGGCAGAACTGGCTGCCCAGGGCCGAGCGGAGAGCGTGGAACTGGCGCTGCGCGTTCTGGAGCACGGCGCGCCCCCCAACGCCCTGAAGAACCCAGAGCTGCGCCCCGGGTCCGGCGAGCATCCTGAAGGGCACGACTGGCAGTCGCAGGGGGCGCCGGCCGGATGGTCGCTGTGGAAGAACGCCGCCGGCGAGTTTGTCCTCGGCGACACGGGCGCGCGCATCCGCGGCGCCGACTCCGCCTGCTGGATCCAGGTGCTGGAGGTGAAGCCGGGCGACTGGCTGTTCGCCCGCGTGCAGGCGCGCGCCGACCGCAGCTTCAACGGGCGCATGAGCCTGCGCCTGCGCTGGCAGAACGCCGACGGCGGCTGGTACCCAGATGGCGGCGGCGGCCTCGATGCGCTGCGCGAGGTGCCCGCCCAGGCCGACTGGACCGAGCTCCGCGTGGCCGGCCGCGTGCCAGAAGGCGCGGCGAAGTGTGCCCTGCTCCTCGGCACCGCTGGCCAGAAGCCCGACCAGTGGGTTGAGTTCCGCGAGCCGTACGTGGGCGTGCTGCGCGACGATTGACGGGCATCCCCGGATACGCCCTGCACCCGCGCTTCCAGATGGCCATCGCCGGGCTGGAGGGGTACGAGTAGCCAGACCGCCGGGCAGAGCTATCCACGAAGGACACGAAGAGCACGAAGGGTACCGGGGCAGATCGAGGCGGAGGGTCTCCTCTCGTTCCCTCTTTTCGTGTCTTTCGTGTCCTTCGTGGATAGCCGGGAGGGCCGCGGGAGCGTAGGGGGAGGGTCCACGAATGACAGGTCGGGAGCGCCTGAATGCCGTCTTGCGCGGGGAGCCGGTTGACCGGCCGGCGTGGACCACGCTGGTCGACGGCGCCACGCTCTCCATCGCGCCGGAGGAGCTGCGGGGCAACGGCGGCCTCGACTTCTACCGCCACCTTGGGTGCGACATCTTCCTGCTGGATGGTTGGGGCACGCCCCACGCGTTCCGGTCGCCCGATCTGCGCTGGGGCGAGGGCGTCGCGGTGCGCTCCTGGGCGGAGGGGGCCGACTGCGTCACGACGGTGCAGACCGGGCGCGGTGAGCTGCGAACGGTCACCCGCCGGGGGCACCCGGTCCGCTACCCGGTAACGACGCTGGAGGAAGTGCGTCTCTACCGCGAGCTGTGGGAAGGCGCCCGCTTCGTGGGCCACGACGACACGCCGGTGCTAGCGGCGCTCGACGCCCTGATCGGCGACGATGGCTGCGTCGCCCGCTTCTGGGGTCCGTCCACCATCCCGCGCCTCCTGGAGTGCGACATGGGCTCCGAGGCGTTCTACTACCTCCTCCACGACCACCGGGAGGAGATGGAAGGCCTCATCGACGCGATCCACCAGCGCGAGCTGGAGGCGTTCCGCCTCCTGGCGGAAGGCCCGTGCGACGTGGTGATCCTGTGCGAGAACACCAGCATCTACTACATCAGCCCCGAGGTCTACCGCCGCTACAATGGTCCCCACGTGCGCGACTTCGTTGAGATCGTGAAGGCGGCGGGGAAGACGGCGCTGGTGCACATGTGCGGGCACGTGCGCGCTCTGCTCCAGGAGTTCCGCTGGACGGGGATGGAGGGCATCCACGCCCTCACGCCGCCGCCGACGGGCGACACGCCGTGGGAGCTGGCGCTCGACGTGCTGGGGGAGGAGACGATCCTCTTCGGGGTGCTGGACCCGACGATCTTCTGCCTCGGCCCGGTGGAGCAGATCGGGCCGGCACTTGACGCGCTCTACACCCCGCGCCTGCGCCGCTCACGCCTGGTGCTGTGGGCCGCCGCGGACGGCATCGCCGTGCCGCTGGAGCGCTTCCTGGCCATCAAGGCGTGGGTGGAGAAGCAGGCCGGGTAGGGCGTGGCGGCCAGGTAGTGCTGCCGGCAGCTCCACAGCGGCTCGTAGTAGCGGGCTTCAGCCCGCGTGCGGAGCCGACGCGGGCTGAAGCCCGCTGCTACGAGCCGCGCTGGCCCTCCCCCGTGCTACTCACACCCACACGTCGCGGGGGGTGAGCTGAGCGGTGAGGCCGCCATCCACGTAGAGGATCTGACCGGTGATGTAAGACGCCTGCCGCGAGGCCAGGAAGGCGGCCGCGGCGGCCACGTCGGCACCGGTGCCGTTGCGCCCGAGCGGGACCTCCCGGCGGGGCGCGGGCGAGGCTCCCTCGGCGAGGGGCGGCGTCGCCCCCGGGGCAATGCCGTTCACCCGGATCCCCTGCAGGCCGTAGTCACACGCCAGGTTGCGTACCAGGCCATCGACCGCCGCCTTGGCCGCGTCGTAGGGCACGCCGTGGTGGTGCGCCCGCAGCGCGCCGACGGTCGAGATAAAGAGGAGCACGCCCTCGCGCTTCGGTTCCATGATCGCGTAGGCACCTCGGGCCAGCAGGAACGCCGCGCGGGCGATGGTGGCGAAGGAGCGGTCCCACTGCTCCAGCGTGACGTGCTGGGCCAGGGTCATACGCATCTCGGCGGCGTTCTGCACCAGCACGTCGAGCGTGCCGAAGGCCTCGAGGGTGGCCTGGAAAAGATGGTCGATGTCTGCCTCGCGCGACAGGTCAGCCGGCACGACGGCGCATTCGCCGCCCCGGGCGCGGGCCAGGGCGGCGGTTTCCTCCAGCAGTTCGGCGCGCCGGCCGCAGATCACCAGCCGGCACCCCTCGATGGCAAAGCGCAGGGCGATCGCCCGCCCGATGTTGGTGCCGGCGCCGGTGACTAGGGCCACCTTGCCGCGCAGGTCGGCGTAGCAAGGGCCATCGGTCACGGTTTGACCGCCGTCCCGTCTGGCAGGCGCGTCTGCGTCCAGAAGTCCACCTGGGTGCTACACGGGTACTTCGCCGCCAGCTTCTCGTCGAGATCGATGCCGAAGCCGGGGCACTCGTTCGGGTACATGTAGCCGTCGCGCACCTCGGGGCAGCCGGGGAAGACCTCCTGCAGTGGCTCAGGGAAGCCGGGCCACTCCTGCACGCCGAAGTTGGGGCAGACCACGTCGAGGTGGAGGTTGCAGGCGTGCCCCACGGGCGAGACATCGCCCGGACCGTGCCAGGCGGTGCGCACGCTGTACAGCTCGGCGTAGGCGGCTACCTTGCGCGCGGGCGTCAGGCCGCCCATCTGGCTGATGTGCATGCGGACGAAGTCGATGAGGCGCCCGGAGATGAGCGGCATCCACTCGCGCGGGTTATTGAACAGCTCGCCCATGGCAATCGGGGTGGCGCACTGGCTGCGGATCGCCTGGAAGTACTCGATATCCTCCGGCGCCAGTGGGTCCTCCAGGAAGAAGGGGCGGTACGGCTCCAGCCGCTTGGCTAGCAGCACGGCGTCCGTCGGGCGCAGGCGTTCGTGCACGTCGTGCAGCAGCTCCACCTCCCAGCCGACCGTGCTGCGAATGTGCTCGAAGAGGAGCGGCACGCTGCGGGCGTAGGCGGCGTCATCGTAGTAGGCACCGGGGAGCGCTCCCTCCGGCTTGCGCAGCTCGCCCGCCCGGCCGCCATAGCCGCCCATCTGCACGCGGATGTGCCGGTAGCCTTCCGCCAGGAAGCGGCGAACGTTGTCTTCCACCTCCGTCGGGGTTGAGCCGTCGGCGTGGCGGTAGACGGCGGCGCCCTCCCGGCACTTGCCGCCAAGGAGCTGGTAGACCGGCATCCCCGCGCGCTTGCCGAGGATATCCCACAGCGCCATGTCGACGCCGGAGATCGCGTTGTTGAGGACCGGCCCGTTGCGCCAGTAAGAGTGGACCCACGCCGTCTGCCAGATGTCCTCGATGCGGTCGACGCTGCGGCCGACCAACAGCGGCCGGAGGTATTCCTCCACGGCCGTCTTCACCGCCAGGTAGCGCTGGGTGAAGGTGGCGCACCCGAGGCCGTAGAGCCCCGGCTCCGAGGTGTCGACGCGCACCACTACCAGGTTGCAGCCCGCCGGCGCCGTCAGTATCGCCCGAATGCCTGTGATCTTGATCGTGTCACCCATCGGTGTGACCCCTCATCCCATCCCTTCCCCGGCGCCTGCTACTCCTCCAGCAGCTCCGAGAGGAGGTGGAGGGCGATCAGGTGCCCCTCCTGAACGCGCGCCGTCTCGGGGAAGGGGAGCAGCAGCTCCCAGTCACACTTCCCGCGCAGGCGGCCGCCCTCCTTCCCCAGGAACGCCGCCGTGTAGACGCCGGCGGCGCGTGCTGCCTCCGCCGCGGCGACCAGGTTTTCGGAGTTGCCGCTCGAGGTGAACAGGAGCAGCAGGTCGCCGGGGCGCCCCAGGCCCGACACCTGCCGGGCGAAGAGGTCGTCGTAGCCGAAGTCGTTCCCGATGCAGGTAAGCAGGCTGCCGTCGGCGTTCAGTGCGATCGCCGGGAGCGCCGGCCGGTTGCTCTTGTAGCGCCCGAGAAGCTCGGTGGCCAGGTGCGCGGCCTCGGCGGCGCTGCCACCGTTGCCACAGGTGAGCACCTTCCCACCCGCCGCAATCGCCGCGCGGATGCGCTCGCCCAGCGCCCGGATCTCCGGCAGGCGCTCGCGCAGGTGCCGCGCCACGCGCTCCACGTCGCTCAACTGCCGCAGCAGGTCGTCATCGGTGATCGGCATCAGGCTTCCTCCAGCAGGTTCACTTCACGGAAGCCCTGCAGACCGCGCTCCGTCCACTGGAGACGAAGCGTCTTGATCTCATGCGGACCCAAAGCGACGGCCAGGCAGGAGTCGCCACTCCGGACTTCCGCGTTGACCGGTCGGCCGGTGGTCTCGAAGAGGCGCAGGATCAGCCCGGGGC
>JAAZEB010000038.1 GCA_012512505.1 Armatimonadota bacterium
GCGTTGGTTCGTCGGCGACGTCAAGGAGGTCTCCGCGCTGGCGGACACGCTCGTCTTCAACTACGCGGTGGATGACTCGTCGAGCACCCTGCTGCGCTTTGCCAGCGGCGCGCATGGCTACGTCGATGCCTTCTTCTGCGTGCCGGACGCATCGGTCCTCAGCCGCCTGGAGATCTACGGCAGCCGGGGGAGCATCCTCGCCGAGGGCACCATTGGCCAGAGCTCCGGGGGCACGATGGTGGCCTACCTGGAGGAGGGCGAGCGCGGCTACGATGCCCAGCAGGCGCGCGAGGCGGCCCAGGTGAAGCCGCAGCCGATCACGGCGACGCCGGTGAACCCCTATACGGGCGAGATTGAGTACCTCAGCCGCTGCATCGAAACACGGCAGGCGCCGACGCTGAACAGCCTGGAAGAGGGCCTGCAGACTCTCGCCGTCGCGGAAGCCGCCTACCGCTCGGCACGTACGGGCACCCGCGAGGCGTTGTGAGCGACCGCCGCTGGCCCCGCGCCCGGAGCGAGAGGTGTCATGCTGGCTCGTAGTAGCAGCAGAGGCGCAGCGCGCCGCGGCTGCCCCGCGGCAGTCGGCGATCCGGAGGTCCGCCATGGGTCTTGAGGAGTGGCTTCAGAGCGGGAAATGGGCCGGGAAGGGATCCGGCGGCGGGGAGAGCGCCAGCAAGGCGCTGGAGAAGATCGGTAGTCTTTTCGAGCAGGGCCGCCGCACCGCCGGCAAGGCGAAGCAGGCGAGCAAGCAGCGTCTGGAGGAAGCCACCGAGAAGTATCACCTGAACGAGCGTGTCGATGCCGCCAAGGAACGCGCGGAGGCGGTGCGGGAGAAGGCGACCACCGCCGCCGAGCAGGCGCTGCGCTTTGTGAAGGAGCGGCCGGCGGCACGCCTGGCGCGCGCTGCCGTGCAGGTGAAGGCCGGCCTCACCGGCTTCGGGGCCGGGTACCTGTTCCCGGACCTGGAGGTGCTCTTCCTCGGCGTTGCCGGCCGTGGGCGCTGGGTGGTGCAGAGTGGCGTGCCGGTGTGGGGCACCGAGCGCCTGGCCAAATACCTCCTGGTAGACAAGCCGGCGGCCAGCCGTGACGAAGAGGCCGCCCGCAAGTGGGAGGCTCGTCGGGAGCTGCACCGCGCCGTGGCGGCGCCGATGTTGTGCGGCTTCAGCACCGGCCTTGGCGTGCGCCTGGTGCAAGACGCCATCAACGTCCGCAACGTCCCCAATGGCCGCAGCATCCTCGTTGGCGACCGGGTGATGCTCTGGGAGCGCGCCTGGATGCTGGGCAACGGCATCTGGTGCTTCGCCATGGGGAAAGACCTCCTGATGGTCACCCTCGGGCGCACCAAGAGCCCGTCCGTCTCCGAGATGCTCCGCAAGCTGAACGAGGGGCAAGTGAGCGAGACCGAGGAAGAAGAGGGGATCGACTAGCCGGCCGGCGGTGCCCATAAAAGCCGCACCAACAACGACGCACCCCGCAGGAATTCGTAGGGGCGAAGCATTTGCGGGTTGGACGGACAGCATTCCATCCGGTTGATACCGCCAATGCTTCGCCCCTACCGATCGTGATGCCCCAGTCCCCCTGCGCTTCGCCCCGTCACTCCACGTCGATTCCACTCACGCCGCCGACCGTCAGGTTCGGGTCGGGCAGGCCGTCGCGAGCCGAGCGGATGCGGCTGGCGGGCACCAGCTTCACGTGGCCGTCGGCAAAGAGGAAGTTGCGGGCGCCCCGCGTATCCCACCATCCCAGCTCCGGAGCCGCCACCGGGTGGTGATTGCTTCCCCACTCGCCGGCCAGCACCTTCTGCGATGGATAGGTGACGGCCGCTTCGCTTTGCGCCTGCATCACCTCGCCGGCAGCCCAGAAGAGCTTGTCCGTCGGCGTGGTGGCGGCGCGCAGGTAAAACGCGGCCGCGTAGGCATACGACGTGCCGTCGTAGCTCGTCAGGGCGACCGGGTCGCTCGGGCAGATGAGCACGGCGGGGTTGAAGCCCTCCGAGGTGAGCGGGCCGGTCTGCCGGCCGGAGACGCCCAGGTAGGGCTGCAGCGGCCACCGCCACTTGCGGCCCATGAAGAGCATCGGGTCTCCTACGTGCGGATAGGTCTCGTCGTAGTCCTGCAGGTAGAGGCGGAACGCGTTGCCGATCTGGCGCAGGTTCGACTGGCACGTGGTCTTGCGGGCGTTCTCCCGTGCCCGCGCGAAGACCGGCATCAGCATCGACGCCAGGATCGCCAGCACGGCGATCACCACCAGAAGCTCGATCAGCGTGAAGGCACGGGGGGCCCGGCGTGGTACAGGTGTCACGGGATTCCTCAGAGCCTGTTCGGCGAACCACGAAGAACACGGAGGGCGCGAAGAGCCGAGACACGGAAACCGAGGCATTAGGCTCCGTGCTCGGCCTCCGCGACCTCCGTGGCTACATCCCCGACAGGCTCACGCTTGGGGGAACGCTCGCCCGGGCAGGTTCCAGCCTGCTACTGGTCAACCGGCCGGGGCGGCAGGCGCCACAGGTCCTCGTCGTGGATGCCGATGCGCGCCAGCATCTCCGCGGCAGCCTCGAAAGGCGGGTCGTAGGTAGACGCGTGGCAGTCGGAAGCGAGCGAGAACGTCACCCCCCGCTCCTTGAGATAGGCCAGGTACTCCAGGTACTGGTCGGCGAAGTGGTCGGGGTAGGCCGGGTTCATCAGGGTGGCGGCGACGTTGATCTCCACCACCTTGCCGTGCTCAATCACCGCGGCGGCGAATTCGTCGTGCATCGATTGCGGGATCTTGCCGAAGTTGTCCAACCAGGGGTCGCTCCGGTAGCATCCGTCGTCGTCGCGCCAATGGCCCATCCACCACCAGGGGTGAGCGACGATCGTCACCAGAGGGTGAGTGGCGAGGAACAGGTACTGGCGGTGGTAGTCACGAATCACCGCCTCTCGCTCCAGTGGCACGTAGATCGGCCAGTGGGTGCCGCCGATCACATACTCGATGCCCAGGCGGCGGATGTCATCGGCACTGATGCCCAGGGCCAGGGGTGCCCCTGGCGGACCGCCCGCCCGCAGCCCCCACACCGGATTGGGGTAGGCGCCAGTGGCAATCTGCTCCAGTTCCCAGGTGGAAACCACGCTCGCCTCGACGCCGAAGTGGAAGTGAGGCGACGGGTTGCTTGCCAGGTACTCCTGGCGCGCGGCCTCCAGGTCCGGTAGGTTGTACGGGGTGTTGAGGTGGTCGGTGATGCCGTAGTCCTGCACGCCGGCCGCTGGCGCCGCCGCCACCAGGTCGGCAATAGCCAGGGCCGCCTCATCGCACGAATGGTGCGTGTGGATATGCCAGTCGCTGTGAAGCGCCACGAGCGCGTCTCCCCTCAGTTTCCTTCGTTGTAGAACACGTAGAGCCCATCCTTGCCGGGGGCCACGATGTCGAGGCGGCCGGTGCCGCGCAGGTCGGCCACGGCAAAGGCGATTCCCAGGCCGGTCGCCTCACGGATCGGGCCATAGTCGATCACCTGCTTGGCGAACGACTCGCCGGTCCACTTGTAGTAGTAGATCCCCAGGTCGTCTGCCTCACCCGGGTCTTTGCCGCAGTGCGCGCGGTAGCGCTTGCCGGTGATCAGTTCGCAGGCGCCATCGCCGTCAATATCGACCCACATCAGGTCGTGGAAGCCGGCGTTGAACGGGTCAATCGGGTGGCGCCGCCAGGTGCGGTTCCCCTCGCGGTCGCGCCCCTGCTCCAGCCAGTCGAGGCCATAGCCATGGGCCTGGCCGACGATGAGGTCGTTCAGACCGTCGCCGTTCACGTCAGCCACCAGGATCGGGATGCTGGCGCTGCCCAGTTGGAAGTCGGGATGGAAGCGCCACTCCTCCTGGAACGGATCGGCCGGCGCCTCCAGCCAACCGCCGGCGAGAATGAAGTCGCCGCGGCCGTTGCCGGTGATGTCGCCGAAGCCGAGGCCGTGGCCTTGCGGCCCCGGGTGAATCTGGTGCGCCGTGAAGCGGCCGGTGCCCTTGCCGGCGGCGTCGGTGATCAGCTTGAAGACAGTCAGCGGCCCGCCCGGGCAGTTTGGCACCACCTCGATCTGGCCGTCGCCGTCGATGTCCCAGGCGCGCGTGGTCTCCACGTTGCCGACCTCGGCGATGACGTGCTCCTCCCACTCGCCGCCGGCCGGCCCGGGGTTGCGCCGCCAGCGCAGCGTGTTGCCCCACCAGCCGCCGGTGATGAAGTCCAGGTAGCCGTCGCCGTCCACGTCCAGCGGGATGGTGGAGAAGTCGTCGAAGTACTCGCCTACGGCCATCACCTCGCCGATGAAGTGGGCCGTTTTGAAGTCTGGCCCCTGGTACCAATAGGCGCCGGAGACGATATCCGGCACCCCGTCGTTGTTGACGTCAAAGACACTCGCCGACTCGTAGCGCTCATCGGCGATGAGAACCTTGGTCCATTTGAGAGGCATGATCTTTACCCCGATTCTGAGGTGATAGGTGGTAGGTGATCGGTGATAGGTGGCAGACTGTCGTTGCCCCGGCCAGTGATGGGGCATCAGGTCTGTCAGTCACGCTGGCGCTCCAGGAAGCGGATGTAGCCCCTGGTGACCCGAGCGACCTCGGTCACCTGCTCGAGTCGGCTGTCGCGGTCGTCTTCACCTACGTAGCCAGCATCGCTAGCAGCCCCGATCTGGTCGCCTAGCTCGAGGGTCGAGGTCAGGGCGTAGCGGAAGAACTGAATCTTCTCGGCGTAGCCGTTGCGATGATAGCCCTCGGCCATGCTCTGGGTGATCTGCCGTGCGGTCTCGCGCAGGTGCTCCGCGCCTCGCCGATCATCCCATGGGAAACACCGGCTGATGCGGAACGCCTCCTTGCGTAAAGCACACGCGAGCTGGTACGCTTTCAGCGTTTCCAGAGTCTCGCCCATCATGCCCCCGATTCGCCGGTACCCAGTGACCGCTTCTGGCCACCAACGGCCTACCACCTAACTGTACTGCCGACGAACGTTGCCCTACAGGCGGGTTCTAGGCGCCCGCCTGGGAATCTGTCATCCTGAGCGCAGCGAAGGATCTCTTCCCAAGGCGGCGCAGTTGCTGCAGTGCCCCCTGCGCGTCGGGCGACAGATCCTTCGCTGCGCTCCTCAGGACACGGGCTCGCGCATCTGCGGGCTGCCGGCAGAGATCCTTCGCTTCGCTCAGGATGGCAATTTCTGGCGGCTGGTGGATAGCTTTGGGGTTGCTGCATGTCCTTCCCTTGCTACCCCGGGTCTGCCCCGGGGTCACCTGCTCAGGATAACAGACTCCCGGCTGTATGCTAACATGGTGCATCAGTACATCTAACACCCATCACCCATCACCTAACACCTGGCTCCCTACACGCCCTTCAGCAGCCGGATGTACTCCCGCGCCACCTTTAGGTCTTCCAGCGCTTCGGCCGCCTCGCAGGGCGGCTTGCGCTCGCCGCGGATGGCGGCAACGAAGTTCATCGCCTGCTGCCGCATCGCGTGGACCCACGGCAGCGTCGGCACCACGGTGCGCGGCACAGTGCCGTCGCCCGGGTCGCTCAGGATCTCCACGCGCCCGGGACGGTTGCTCGCCAGCGGCGCCGGCAGCTCCAGCTTCACGTAGCCGCGCTCGAAAGCAACCAGCGCCGACTCTTGCCAGTCGATCGTCGTCCGGTAGGGCGTCATCTCCAGGACGCCGGCCACGCCGCTCTCGCTTTGCACGGCCAGCATCACCCCGGAGGGGTCGGCGTAGGTCACCCGGTAGGGCTCACCCAGCAGGTGGCGCATCAGGTTCACCTGGTGGATGTAGTAGTTGACGAAGCTGAGGTATTCCTGAAACGTCGCCTCGTCCATGTCGGCCGCGGGCGGATCCCACGCCAGCGGCGGCAGCGGCTCTTCGCTGGTCACCAGATCGCTGAAGCCGTTGGCGACCCAGTCGCCCGCCGGCATCAGCAGGCGCACGTAGCGCAGTTTGCCCAGCTCGCCCGTCTCCTTCAGGCGGTCGATCTCTGCCCGGGCGTACATCGTGGCGGGATCACTGCGCTTGTGGTAGCCCACCATGTGCCAGGTGTCACTGGCGGCGAGCGCCTCCAGGATCCGCTCGCCCGCGGCGATCGTGCCGGCCAGCGGCTTCTCGGTGAAGAGTGGCACTCCGGCCCGCAGCAGCTCCGGCACGATCACCCCGTGCCGGGTGAACTGCTGCGACGCCACGATCCCATCCGGCTTCTCGTTGGCCAGCAGCTCCTCATGGCTGCGGTAGACCCTGGGCACGCCGTAGCGCGCGGCCACGCGCCGGCCCAACTCCTCGCGCACCTCGGCGATGGCCACCACCTCGCACTCCGGCAAGGTGACGTAGTTCTTCAGGTGGGCGCACTGGCCCATGCCCCCCACGCCCACGAAGGCGATCTTGACACGCGACATATCCCCGCTCCTGCTCTCGGCCCGTCGGTGCTCCTGCTTTCGCCCCGGCGCCGCCTGCCTCCTGCGCCCTTGGCTGCCGCCCGCCGGCCTTTAGCGCAGGGTGATTACCCCTTGCTGCGTCTGCCCATCCATGCGGATGGTGAGCGGTTGGGGCAGGCGGATGTGCCGCAGCGAGGGATCGATGGCCTCGCCGGGGAGGGCATCGAGCGCTTCCCAGCGGACGAAGTCGCTCTCGGTGGTGTCTGGCAGCGAGAAGTAGCCGATTCCCGCTGAGGTCATGTTGTGGAAGAAGTGCGTGCCCTGGGAGGGTTCCATCGGCAGGTCGCGCGCCGCCACCTCCACGATCACCGCGGCGCCGGAGATCTGGTGCCACGCCACCGGAATACCGATCCAGGGGTCGAGCGAGCCCCAGCGGCCCGGGCCAATCAGCAGGTAGCGGCGCTGCGCGGCCATCATCCGCTGGTTGAAGGCGGCCACCGCCTCGGCGACGCGGCGGCTCTCGGCGCGGTCGAAGCGCTCCGGGTGGGCGTAGAGGATGTCTTGCACGTCCTCAATCCGCCCGTTCCCCATCACCCGGCGCGACCGGCACAGCACCCGCTTCTCCTCGCCGGCGTCCAGAGCCAGGTCGCACCGCTCGCGTCGGGCCACCAGCGGCCGCATCTGCAAGAAGAAGAACTCCGGCTCGCCCCCCGTGCGCGGTTCGAGGTTCACCGCGAACTCCATCTCGAACGCCGCGCCCATGCTCTCGCGCCCGACCTCCAGCAGGTGCTCGAGGATGGCGCACAGCGGAAACGCCCCCGACTTCAGCACTCGCGCGAAGGTGACGACGCGGGTGCCCGGCCGGCTTACCCCATCGTAGACGCGGTCGTCGGCGGCCGAGACCACGCCGCCGATCATGTCCAGGGCGCCATCCGCCTCGGCCCGGGAAAGCGGCAGGCGCGCCAAGGTGGCATCCGGACCGGATGTCAGGTCCACCTGGTTGCGGCCCAGGTCGAGGGCGAAGAACTGGCGCTGGGAGACGCGCATGACCGCCTCGGGCGAGCCGAACTGCGGCAGGATCTGCGGGTAGCGGGGGCAGAAGCGCACCGCCTCGCCCCCCTCCATCACCTGCTTGCCGAGGCCGAGGGCGACCAGAGCCACGCCGTCTTCCGGCTTCATGTGCGAGATCGGGTAGTAGTTGTACGACTGAGCCACGCCGGAGAAGGTGGGGTAGTAGAGATCGCCGTGGGGCTGGCCGGCCACCTCCTGGATCACCACCGCCATCTTCTCGTCCGCCAGGTTCAGCCCAATCGACTCGAAGTAGCGCCGGGGCCGCTCCAGGTAGGCAGAGGCGTAAACGAGCTGGATGGCGTGGCAAAGCTGCTCCAACCGCACCGAGGGATCCGGGTGGTTGTTCGGCAGCATGTAGGTCGCGTAGAGGCCGGCAAACGGCTGGTAGAGCGAGTCCTCCAGCAGCCCGGATGAGCGGATGGCCAGCGGGAAGCGCACCCGCTCCACGTAGCGTGCCAGGTCTTGCCGCAAGTCGCTGCCCAGCGAGGCCCGGGCGAAGCGTCCCATGATGGTGGCGTCGTCCAGGGTGGCGAACTCGTCTAGGTCCAGGCCGTTCTCTTGGATGAAGCGGTCGAACTCATCGGCGGCCAGGATCAGGGTGTGGGGTACCCGCGTCAGGACGCCGGCGACGCGCTCCTCGCGCAGGTGCTCGCCCAGCACGTGGAACATGAACGCCAGGCCGCGCCCCTTGCCGCCAAGCGAGCCGCGCCCGATCACCAGGAAGGGGTAGTCGGGGTCGAACTCCGGGCCGCGGAAATCGGCGATGGCGCCGCGGTACTTCTCTTTGCGGGCGATCGAAACCGCCGACTGGAGAAAGTGCTTCAGCTCCGCGGTGGTGGCGAAGTCGGAAGGCTCTACCGGGCGCACCACGGCGGCCAGCGTGGTCTCTCCCCGCGCGCGGAACCAGTGCGAGAAGTCGTTGCGCAGGGCGTGCCGCACCACCGCCTCGTCTGGCACGTGCGGCAGCACCCGCTCCATCTCCCACATGTTGGAGGCACGGGCGATCTCCCGCCCGTCGGCGGCGCGGAAGACGAAGTCGCCAAAGCCAACATCCACCAGCACGAACTGTCGGATCCCGGCGGCCATCGCCGCCGAGCGCTTGTTCAAGAAGCGGGCGTTCAGCGACGCGGCGATCTGCGCGCCGCTGGGCTCTGCCGACTGCACCAGCAGCGGCGTTCCGGGCGAGCGCTCGACGACGCGGCGCAGGAACCGGACCCCTGCCTCGGGGTCGGTGCGTTCCTCGGCGAGGGTACGCAGGTCGGAGATGATGCCGACCAGCGAGCTTTCGTAGCGGTCGAAGAGGGCTTCGGCCTGGCGGAAAGTGC
This sequence comes from Armatimonadota bacterium, assembly GCA_012512505.1. Taxonomy (GTDB): domain Bacteria; phylum Armatimonadota; class JAAZEB01; order JAAZEB01; family JAAZEB01; genus JAAZEB01. The sequence continues at coordinate 8,760 of JAAZEB010000038.1, forward strand.
GCGCCAGCAGCACCTTGGGGCGCACCCGCGTGCGCAACTGACGGTCGTTCTCGGTGATCCCCTCGGGCACCAGGGAGAAGGTGCGCTCCATCAGCGTCGTGTAGAGGTGGGGCAGCAGCGAGGAGTAGTGCTCCACCGAGTCTTCCACGACGATCAGGATGCCGATGGAGGCCAGGCTCAGGTCGCGCTCGACGTTCTTGCTGTCTTCCACCAGCTTGATGATCGACAGCAGCACCCCGGCGGTGCCCCGCCAGGCGAAGATCTGATCCACCCCTTCCGGCTCGGCGCCGCCGTAGGTGCGGTCGAACCAGCGGCCGTCGAAGACCAGCATCACCACCGGGGTGTCGGGGTGCTGGGCGCGCACCTGCCTGGCGAACTCCGAGGTTTCGATGTCCGGCAGGTGGGCCGACGCCAGCACCAGATCAAACCGCTCCTCCTCCAGTATGCGCATCGCGTCCTTGCCGGAGGAGGCGGTTGTGATCTGGGGCACGTTCTGCAGGTGCAGCAGTTGCGAGGTGCCGTAGATGTCGTGCGCCAGGCTGGCATCGCGAGCGATGATGAACGACTCGTAGTGGCTGGAGACCATCAGGATGTTGCGCACGCGCTTGGCCATCAACTGATGGAACCCGCGGAAATACGGGTCGTAGGCGTAGCGAAGCTGCTCTCGCAGGTCTTTCGGCACCATCGCCGGGCTCCCATCCGCGGCGCGGCTACACCACGCCCTGGGCCAGCATGGCGTCGGCAACCTTCACGAAGCCGGCGATGTTGGCGCCCGCCACGTAGTTGCCGGGGCAGCCATGTTCGGCGGCTGCCTCCGAGGCGGCCTGGTGGATCGAGGTCATGATGTCGCGCAGGCGCGCGTCCACCTCCTCGCGGGTCCAGGAGAGATGCATCGAGTTCTGCGCCATCTCCAGGCCGGAGACCGCCACCCCGCCGGCGTTGGCGGCCTTTCCCGGGGCGTAGAGGATGCCCGCCTGCAGGAACGCCTCCACCCCCTCCGGGGTGGTTGGCATGTTGGCGCCCTCACCCACCAGGTAGCAGCCATTGTCCAGCAGGGCGCGCGCGTCGGCGCCGCTGATCTCGTTCTGGGTGGCGCAGGGGAAGGCGCAGTCGCAGGGGATCTGCCAGGGCCGGGCGCCTTCCAGGTACTGCACCCCATACTCCTGCGCGTACTCCTTGATCCGGCCGCGGCGCACGTTCTTCAGCTCCATCACGTAGGCCAGCTTCTCCGAGTCGATTCCTTCCGGATCGTAGACGGTGCCGCTGGAGTCGGAGAGGGTCAACACCTTCGCGCCGAGCTGGTTCAGTTTCTCCACCGTATACTGAGCCACGTTGCCGGAGCCGGAGACGAGGCAGCGCTTGCCCTCGAAGCTTTCGCCGCGCGTCTTCAGCATCTCCTCGCAGAAGTAGACGCAGCCGTAGCCGGTGGCCTCCGGCCGGATGAGAGAGCCGCCCCAGCCGAGCCCTTTGCCGGTCAGCACGCCGGTGAACTCGTTGCGCAGCCGCTTATACTGGCCGAACAGGTAGCCGATCTCGCGGCCGCCCACGCCGATGTCGCCGGCCGGCACGTCCACGTCGGCGCCGATGTGTCGCTGCAGCTCGGTCATGAAGCTCTGGCAGAAACGCATTACCTCCGCGTCCGACTTCCCCTTCGGGTCGAAGTCCGACCCGCCCTTGCCGCCGCCCATCGGCAGCGTGGTCAGCGAGTTCTTAAAGATCTGCTCGAACGCCAGGAATTTGAGGATGCCAAGGTAGACAGTGGGGTGGAAGCGCAGTCCCCCCTTATAAGGACCAATGGCGCTGTTGAACTGGACGCGAAAGCCGCGGTTCACCTGGATCGCGCCGGTGTCATCCTGCCAGGTGACGCGGAACGAGATCACTCGCTCCGGCTCCACCAGGCGATCCAGGATTCGGGCATCGAGGTACTCCGGGCGGCGGTCCAGCACCGGCTCGATGGAGCGCAGCACTTCCTCCACCGCCTGGTGAAACTCGGGCTCGCCAGCGTTTCTCTTCCGGACGGTCTCCAATACTTGATCTACGTATGCTGTCGATTGCACGTACGCGGTTCCTCCATGGGATTCCGACGGGACTATACGGGGGGAGCAGAGCTCTTTGCACAAGGGCCACCCGCGGTTGCGGCCACGAGGCACGACCGCCCTTGGGCGCGGATGGGGAGGCGCCCCTGTATTACCGTACCTGATATCTAGATCAGATACGCCGGCCGCAGGGGCGAATCCTCTTCTTTTTTGCGGGGCGCGTGAACCGGCTTGCTATCCGGGCTTGCGGCAGAGGTAGTTGGCCAGCATCGGATCGGGGTAGTTGGCCCGCTCGATAACGAAGCCGGCCCGGCGCAGCAGGCCCTCCATCACCCAGTCGAGGGTGGAGTACTCCTCGCGGAATGCCGTGGCTACTTCATCACCGAACTCCGCGTCCACCTGTTGCGAGAACCACGCCACCTTGGCGGCGATGAACGCGGCGTGCTCTTCCACCGGGAAAGAGTAGACGGTGTCCATCAGGTGGAGGCGGCCACCCGCTCGGAGCATGCCGAAGAGCCGGCGCAGCCCCACCAGCTTCCAGAAGTCGGGCAGATGATGCAGGGCGGCGCTGCTGGTGATACAGTCGGCAGGGTCGCCGGGGTGCTCGTAGGTCAGGAAGCCGCCCCGGAACCAGTGGATGCCCTCGATGCCGGCGGCCGCCGCTTTGCGGCGGGCGACCGCCAGCATCGCCTCGGAGACATCGACGGCGTAGACCGTGGCCCCCCGCCGGGCGGCTTGAAGGGCGAGGGTGCCGGTGCCGCAGCCGAAGTCGATCACCGTCTGACCGGGCTGCACCCCGAGGGCATCCAGGAGGTGGTCGGCCTCCGCGGCCAGGTCGCCGCGGAGGCGCTGGTGCCGGGCGTCATAACCTTCGGCCACCGCCGGGTCGGCATAGTCGGCGCCGACGTGCCGGAACTCGTCGTATTGCCAGGCCGGCGCTTGCCTACTCATAAGCACCCAGCCGGATCCCGGTCTCCACGAACGCGCGGTAGTTGGCGATCTGGCGCTCGTTCAGCGACGCGACGGTCGTCGGGGCCGAGGATGGGCAGAGGATGAAGCCGCCGCCCGGCTTGCCCATCGCCACCGTCTCTTCAACGATCCGGGTGATCTCCTCCGGCGTGCGATCCAGCAGGTCGCCGTCCTCCACGCCGCCATCCAGGCACATCCGGCCGGCGACGCGCTCCTTCGCTTCCGCCAGGGTGAGCTTGCCAACCGGCGGCGGCTCAATCGGGTTGAGGCAATCAACCCCCATCGCGGCGAAATCCTCCAGCACCGGGCTCATGTCGCCGTGGCAGTGGACCCAAACGAGCTTGCCGGCGTCGTGAACCAGGTCGCAGATCCGCCGGTCGTACTCGAAGCAGAACTCGCGGAAGTCGCGCGGGGAGGCGAGGGGCGGGATGCACAGCTCCGGGCCGACCCAGCCGTAGGCATCGCCCACGCCGCGCGCCAGGTAGTGCTTCACCAGCGCCTCGATGTCGGCGTAGGCCCGGTCGATCATCGCGCGCAGCAACTCGCGCTCGTCCATCAACCAATAGCCGAACAGCTCCGAGCCCATCAGCGCCTGCACGGAGTACATCGCCTCGCCCAGGCCGACCATCAGCAGGGCGCGCTCTTCTGTCTTGCGTTCCAGCTCGAAGTAGGAGGCGGTGCCCACGTTCGGCTTCTGCTGCGGAATGGAGAGCCAGCGCCGGGCATCCTCAGGGCTCTCGATGAACGGCTTGGTTATGTAGCCGGGGCCGCCGCCCTTGGGGTAGCAGTAGACCTGAGTGAGCGGGCCGGCCGGGGTGTGCATCACCGTCACCGTCTCCGCCAGGTGCGGCTTCGGGCCGGGCCGTTCCTCGCTGGTGTATTCGACCACGGGCGGATCCTGCTCGGTGCGGGCCGGGATCCAGTCACGGATAATATCGATCGCGAACTCTTCGGTCATCGCGCACAGCGCCTGCCAGCCGGCATCGCCGCGGGGGAACATCGGGTCAACCCCCCAGAGGCGAACCGGCATCCGGTCTACAGGCTGGCAGCGGAAGACACGCTTCAGGCGCTCGCGCGAGGAAAGGCGTGGCACAGGCATGGTGGGTATCTCCTTCGCAGAGGGTGGTTCGCGGCCCGAAGGATGCACTCCTACCCGCACAAGCGCTTGCCCCGGGGCCGCGCGACAACCTAGTGCCAGGTGAGGTGGCAGCCCTCCAGGGCTTCCATCACCTCGCCGGCGACGTGGGGGCTGAGGGCGGGCGGCATGATGTAGACGCCGGCAGACAGCGACCGGGCCTCGCGCAGGAACGCCTGGGCTTGCTCCACGCCATAGCGGCGGGCGTCGTCGCCCTCCAGGGTGGCCAGCCGCCGGCGGATCGGTTCCGGGATGGTGATGCCGGGCACTTCGTTGTGGAAGAACTCGGCGTGGCGGCTGCTGCGCAGCGGCAGCACGCCCACCAGCAGCGGCAGGTTCACCCGCGCCGCCTCGCGCGCCGCGCGCTCCAGCACGCCCAGTTCGTAGATCGGCTGGGTGTAGATGAGGTGCGCCCCCTCGTCCGCCTTGCGGCGGAGGCGCTCTACCTCCAGCGTCAGGTCCGGCGCCAGCGGGTTGAACGCCACGGCAATCAGGAACGCCGTCTTCTCGCCTAGCGGCGTGCCAGCCAGATCCACCCCCTCGTTGAACGCGCGCAGGATGCGCACCAGGCCGATCGAGTCTACGTCGAAGACGGAGGTGGCGGTGGGGTAGTCGCCGATCTGGGCCGGGTCGCCGGTGATGGCCAGGATGTTGCGCAGGCCAAGGGCGTGTGCCCCGAGGAGGTCGGCCTGGATCGCCAGCAGGTTGCGGTCGCGGCAGGCAAAGTGCTCCATCACCTCGATGCCGACCAGTTCCTGCACCTGGCGGGCGACCACCATCGGGTTCATGCGCAGGCGGGCGCGGGCACCGTCGGAGATGTCGATGCAGTCGCACCCCTGGTCGCGCAGCGCCTCGGCGGCGCGCAACACGGGCGCCATGTCGAGGCCGCGCGGCACGTCCAACTCCACGGTTACCACGTACTTGCGGCCGAGCTTGTCGGCGAGGCGCGAGCGTTGGGTTTCGCGCGCCGGGGCGGCTTCGCTGGTGGCTGGGCCGGTGACGGTCACCCGCCGGGAGCCGGGAACGACGCCGCGCACGGCCTGCGCCAGCGCCTTGATGTGGGCCGGCGTGGTGCCGCAGCAGCCCCCCACCAGACGGGCGCCGGCCTCCACCATCTGGCGGCCGTAGTGCGCGAAGTACTCCGGCGTGGCGTCGTAACGCACGTGCCCGTCGATGATCTGCGGCAAACCGGCGGTTGGCAGTGCCGACAGCGGCAGGGTGGTAGCCTCGGCCATCCCCTGCACGATGGTGAGCATGCGCTGCGGCCCCACGGTGCAGTTGGCGCCGAAGGCGGTCAGCCCCCAATCGGCCACCTGGGCCACCACTCGCCGGGGCAGCCCCTCGGCCAGCGTTTCACCGTCCTCGATGAACGTCTTGTGCGCCAAGATCGGTAGGGCGCAGGCCGCGCGCACGGCATCGACCGCCAGGCGCAGCTCCTCCAGGTCGGTGAACGTCTCCAGCACGAAGAGGTCCACCCCGCCCTCCAGCAGCGCCTGCACTTGCTCGGCGAAGGCGGCGGCCGCCTCCGAGGGCGAAACTTTGCCGACCGGGGCCAGGTGCCGGCCAATCGGCCCGACCGAGCCGGCGACGAGGGCCCGGCCCTCGGCGGCCTGCCGGGCCAGCCGGGCGCCGGCGGCGTTGATCTCGGCGACACGCTCGCCCAATCCGTGGGCGGAGAGCTTGAAGCGGTTGGCACCGTAGGTGTTCGTCTCGATGATGTGCGCGCCGGCGGCTACGTACTCCGCGTGGATCCCCTGGACGATTGCCGGATGCGTCAGGTTGGCGAAGTCGTACGGATGACCGTGGGGGATGCCGTGTTGCTGCAGCAGGGTGCCCATCGCGCCGTCCAGCACGACGACGCCGGCAGCGAGCAGTTGGTCGAGATCGATTGCCATGACAGGAGGGATTATACCACCGGTGGAGGGACCGTGTCAAACGCAGCCACGATCCGCGGAAGCAGGCAGGCGGGCGCCGGCCTGCCTCCGTGGGGCACCGGCGCTACGTTTTGCTGCTCAGGGCGGCGTCCACCGCTTCGAGGAGCATCTGGAAGGTGAACGGCTTGAGCAGGAGAGAGTGGAAGCCGGCGGCGCGTGCCGTGTCGCAGGAGGAGGCATCGGCGAACCCGGTCATTGCCAGTCCGCAGATCTGCGGCTGCACGGCGCGAATCGCCCGCATGGTGGCGTGCCCGTCCATCCCCGGCATGCGAATGTCGCTTAGGACCAGGTCGTAGGTGGCGTGGCGCGCCAGCGCCAGGGCCTCGTCGCCGCATTCGGCCTCATCCACTCGAAACCCCGAAAGGCGCAGCATTTGCGAGACGGCGGAGCGAACGTTTGGCTCGTCATCCACCACCAAGATCCGCTGTCCTTGCGCCTGCTCTTCTGTGTCCTTCACCATCATCGCCACCGTTGTTGCCACTGAAGTATCTCTCCCATACACTGTATCGGTTGCTGCACCGGGCGGCTTGAGCATGGCCGCGCCGTATCCGGTTCCTAAGCCCCGTGTAACGTCCTGTCGTAGGTGGAGCATCCGCCGAAGGAGGAGAATCATGGCGCCATGGCACGATGAAGACCGATTCTGGGAGACGTTCCACCCCAGCATGTTCCCGGAGGCTTGCTGGGAGAGGGCCGCCAGCGACATCGACGGGGTACTCGCGCTGGCGGGGGTCGCGCCCGGCGCGGCCGTCCTCGACCTGGCCTGCGGCCCCGGCCGGCACTGCCTGGAGCTGGCGCGCCGCGGCTATCGCGTCACCGGGGTGGACCGCACCGCTGCCTTCCTAGAGGAGGCGCACCGCCGCGCGGCTGCCGAGGGCCTTCAAGTCGAGTGGGTGCAGGCGGATATGCGCCGCTTCTGTCGCCCCGAGGCGTTTGACCTGGCCATCAACCTCTACACCGCGTTCGGCTACTTCGAGGACCCGGCCGAAGACCGGCAGGTGGCGCGGAACCTCTATCAGTCGCTGCGGCCCGGCGGCGTGCTGGTGATGGAGCTAATGGGCAAGGAAGTGCTGGCGCGCATCTTCCGTGAGCGTGACTGGCGCGAGGAGCCGGACGGTGCCCTCCTGCTGGAAGAGCGCCGCGTCTGCCCGGGGTGGGACTGGATCGAATGCCGCTGGATCCGCCTGGAGGGCGAACGGCGCACCGAATACCGCCTTTCCCATCGCCTCTACTCCGCGGCCGAGCTCTCGGGGCTGCTGCGCGACGTTGGCTTCACGACCGTTACCCCTTCCGGTGACCTGGCCGGCGCGCCCTACGACCCCACGGCCAAGCGCCTGGTGCTGGTGGGCCGCCGCTGATCCGGCTGGCGCCGGGCGCGCCGGGATGGCGGCTACCTCACCCCCAGCGTCTCGCCGGCGAACTCCAGGCCCTTGGGGCGGATGATCACGCGCTTGTCATCGCCGCGCTTCTCCACGCTGCCGGCCACCAGCGTGCCGATGCCGTGCTCCGCGGCGATGGCGCGGGCGCGCTCCACATCCTCCGGCGCCAGGTAGAGGGCAAAGCCGGCGCCCATGTTCAGGTTGCCGTAGGCCTCCGCGTCGGAGATGGGGCCGTGCGCCTGCATGAAGGGAAAGACCGGTGGCGGCTCCGGGATCTGGTCGATCACGTAGACGAACGGCGCGGTGGCGCGCATCAGCTTGCGCCAGCCATGCCCGGTGATGTTGGCCAGGTAGTGGGGCACAATGCCGGCCGAGAGCAGGTCGTCTACCACCGGCACGTAGATCGGGGTTGGGTCCAGGAGCGCTTCGCCATAGGGCCGGCCGTCGGCCAGGGGCGTGAGGTAGCCGTCCGGCAGGCGAGCGGCGATGCTTTGGGCGAGTGTCAGCCCGTTGGCGTGGATGCCGGAGGCGGCGAGGAAGAGGATGACGTCTCCAGGAGCCAGGCGGGGCAGCACCAGGCGCTCCTTGGGCCGGATGATCCCCAGTGCCGACCCAGCCAACACCGCCGTCTCCGGGTGCACGATCTGGCGCAGGGTAGGGGTCTCACCCCCGCCCCAGGCACAGCGCGACAGCTCGCAGGCGTGGCGGAAGCCGCGCACCAGGTCGGCCGCGCGCTGGGTGTCGGCGAACCAGTCCGAGGAGCCAACGGCCAGGTGCATGGCGACGGAGACCGGCATGGCGCCCACGGTGATCAGGTCGTTGACGATCATCGCCACGGTGTCCTGACCGATCGCGTCGTAGAAGGTGCGCCCGGTGAGGCGGTACATGGCGTCGGCCACCAGGTTCTTGGTGCCCAGGCCCTCCTCGACGTGCGCCAGGTAGGCCTCCGGGGTCTCCACCAGGTAGGCGCTTTCGCCACGGCTGGCGGCCACCTCGCCAAAGCCGAAGTGCGCCAAGTTGCCCGCCGTCGCCCGCGCCGCTTCCTGTGCCAGGCGCTTGAATGGGTCCAGCAGGTCGTAGTTCACGCCGCTCGCCGCGTACGTCAGCGGCTCCGCGGGCTCGCGTTCCAGCATGCGATGTACTCCAATTCCTCCCCGCTCACGCCCCCGTAGGAGGCATCTCCAACGCCGACAGGCCGGATCGCCGGCGTCTCGCCGGCCTTCCCCGGAAGCGCCAGGGCCACCCTCGGCTCGGCGTCGCCGGCTAGAGGCCGGCGCTCCGACCGGGGTCTCTACCCCCACGCCGTCGGAGGCGTGCACCGGTCTGGCGGCGTCGGGCCGCGCCTCAGCGGACGGGGATCACGTTCGAGCCGGTGACGTACTCCCGGAAGTTGGGCACGCGCACGGGGGCACCGTTCAGGGCGATGGACTGCTCGCTGATCAGCCCGGGCACAGTAATGTCCAGGGCGAAGTAGACGTCCATCTCCGGCGGCCGGCCCTCGATCACGGCGCGGGCGAAGTCGCGTGCCTGCCAGTAGTCGCCGCCGCCGTGCCCGGCCTGGGCCGCCTCCTCTGGCGGGTGCTTCCACTCGTCGGGAAGGAACTCGTCGGCGAACTCCATCAGCGGCCGCCAGCTCTGTGCGTCGGGGCAGCGCCCCTTGATCCAGACCTTCGGCTGGTCGCCCAGGCCGCGCGCCGCCTCGTAGCAGCCCTCGGTGCCCTGCAGCGAGTAGTAGGTCATGTTGTGCGGGCGCTCCGACAGCATGTCCAGGCGCACCTTGATCAGCGAGCCTTTCTCCGTCTTGCAGAGCATGAGGGTGGTGTCTTCTTGCTCGTAAAGCTCGCCGCGCGGGTCGGTATAGTGGTGGCCGCTGCCCAGGCAAGAGACGCTGACGATGCGCTCTCCCAGCCACTGCATCACCGGCCCCAGCGAGTGCGTTGGGTAGGTGATGCCGTTGCGGCCGGTTTGCCAGCGCCGGCGCCAGGGGGTGATCTCGTTCAGCTCCTTTAGCTCGTGGATGTACTCCCCTTCGGCGAAGTAGAGGGTGCCGAAGACGCCCGCCGCCGCCATCTGCCGCACCAGCACGTTCGGCAGCATGTAGGTGTAGTTCTCGGCCAGCATGTAGGTGGCTTTGCTGGCGCGCACGGCGTCCACGAGCTGGCAGCACTGCATCAGGTCGGTGGCGGCCGGCACCTCGCTGATGACGTGGATGTCGCGCCGCAGCGCCAACGCCGCCTGTGGCGCGTGCAGATTCTGCGGCGTGCCAAGCACCACCGCGTTCACCACGCCGCTGTCCAGCATCTGCTCGTAGTCCGTGAACAGGTGCTCCACGCCGTGGACCGCGGCCGTTTTCGCGGCGCGCTCCGGGTCGAGGTCGCAGACGGCGGTCACCTCGCAATCGGTGACGGCGCGGAACCCGTGGATGTAGGACGCCCCGCGGCCGGCGCCCACCAGCCCGATCTTCAGCTTCATCGGTAGAACCCCCGGAATCTTGGTTCGCCGGCCGGGGGCACGCTCCTTGCCACGCCGGCTCCCGCCCCCTATCGCGAATCCGGGTGTGCTCCTGCTTGACACCGCTCCGCGCGGTGTGGTACCTTCTCCGGTGCCGAACATCGGTCGGCGGATGGTGCCGGCAGCGACGAAAGGAGGGCGAATGCCCGAGGCGAAGCAACCCGCGATGACCCCGGACGAGTGCCCGGATGCTCCTGCCCTGGCGGCGCTGATCCAGCGCGAGCGCGAGCGCCTCCGTGCCGAGTTCCAGGCGGCGCCCTCCGGGCGAGCGCACAGCCTGGCGCTGTGCGACCTTTTTGATGGCGTGGTCCGGCGCCTTTTCACCCTCGCCAGCGAGGATGCCCGGGCCACCGTGGAGCCAACCGGCGTCGCGATCGCCGTCCTGGCTACCGGGGGCTACGGGCGCCGCGAGCTGTGCCCGCGCTCGGACATCGACCTTTCCTTCATCGCCGCCGAGGAGGAGGACCCCTACCTCGATGCCCTCGTGCGCCGGCTTTTCTTCCTCATCATGGACGTGTTCACCGTCCGCTCCGAGCTGAAGGTTGGCTACGCGTTCCGGGTGCCGGATGAGTGCGCCGAGTTGGAGCCGCAGACGCGAACCGCGCTGCTCGAGGGGCGCCGCGTCGCCGGCGATGAGGCGCTGCCGCAGCACTTCCGCGACGAGCTGCTGCGTACCCTGCGCCCAGCCGCCTTCGTCTACGACAAGCAGGCGGAGCGCCGGCTCGTCTGGCAGCGGCACGGCGGCGCCGTCCACCGCGCCGAGCCGGATATCAAGGAGGGCGCCGGCGGCCTGCGGGACCTCCACTTCGTCGAGTGGCTGGCGCGCGCCCAGTCGCCGCAGCCGTTGGAAGATCCCTGGGGTTACCTGGTTGCCACGGGCGACCTGGAGCCGGCCTGCCGAGCCCGTGTCGGCGAGGCACACGAGTTCCTGCTGCGGGTGCGGCACGCCCTGCACTATGCCTGTGACCGGCGCTTCGACGCCCTGACGCGCGTGCGCCAGGAGGAGGTGGCGGCCAGCCTGGGCTACGCCGACGTGCGCGCGCTGATGGCCGACTATTACGCCCACGCCGAGGTGGTCCACGCCGCCGCTGTCGCGGTGGCGGAGAAGCTGCCCCGCCGGCGGCTGCCGCTCGCCGAGGGCCTGGTCGTGCAGGAGGGAGCGGTCGATACCGCCGACCCGGAGAGCAGTTGGACGGACCTGGCGGCGGTGACCACCCTCTTCCGCGAGAGCCAGCGCTGCGGGCTGCCGTTGCGGAGCGCGCTGGGCGCCCGCGTCGCCACCTGTCTGGATGCTCTGCCTCCCGAGCCAGCGGAGGCGCCGGCCGGGCGCGTGCTGCTGGAGATCCTCCGCGGCCCGGGGCGCATCCACGACACGCTGCGACAGATGGTGCGCTGGGGCGTGCTGCAGCGCCTGCTGCCGGAGTTTGCCGAGGCGCTCCGCCTCGTGCCGCCGGCCGCCGTTCACGAGTATACCGTGGGTGAGCATGCCCTGCGGGTGGTGGCGCTCTTGGAGGAGGCACGCGACCAACACGCCACCACGCTGGACGACTACGCCCGTGTTTTCGCCGAGGTACAGCACCCGGAGCTGCTCTTCCTCGCCGCGCTGCTGCACGACCTGGGCAAATGTGTTCCAGACGCCGAACACGCGGCGGCGGGGGCGGTGGTCGCGGAGGCGATCGCCCGGCGTCTGGGGCTAGAGCCCGAGGCCGCCGAGATGGTGACGTTCCTGGTGCGTCAGCACCTCCTCATGTCCGATGTCGCCCGCCTGCGCGACCTCACCGAGGAGCGGACGATCCGCGACTTCACGGCGCTCATCTCCAGCGTCGCCCGGCTCAACAAGCTGTTCCTGCTCACTTACGCCGACCTGCGGGCCACCGGCGGCGGCGTCTGGACGCCGGTGCAAGAGCGCTTCTTGCAAGACCTCTACTACCGCGCGCTGCGGGCGTTGGCCGCCCCGGAGCCAGAGGAAGACCTGGTGACCCGTGTCCAGCGCCAGCGGCGCCACATGGAGCGCGCGCTCTCGCTGCAGAACCTCCCCCCGGAGGTGGTGCAGGCGCACTGCAACGCCATGCCGCCCGCCTACCTGCTGAACACGCCGGTGGAGACGATCGCCCGCCACATCCGCCTGGCCGAGCGCCTCCAGGGGGAAGGACCGGTGGTGGAGTTCGTGGACGAACCGGGCCGCGACTACACCACGGTGGTCCTCTGCGCCTTCGATGACCCGCAGCCGGGCCTGCTCAGCAAGATCGCCGCGGCGTTTTACGCGCACAACCTCAACGTCCACGGCGCCCAGGTCTACACGCGCGACGGCACGCCGGGCATTGCCATCGATACGCTGTGGGTCGACAGCGCCGGGCGGCGGCTGCGCTCCTACGAGCGAGCGGCGGTGGAGAAGGATCTCCTGGGGGTGTTGAACGGCCAGGTGACCGCCGAGACTCTCCTGCGCCGCCGTGGCAAGCCGCCCACGCCCGACCTCTCCGGGGCGGACGTGCACGTCCACAACGACGTTGCCGAAAACCACACCGTGATCGAGGTGCGCACCCCCGACCGGCGGGGCCTGCTCTACCGGCTCACCGAGCGCCTCTCGGCGTTGGGGTGGGATATCCACTCGGCACGCATCAACACCATCGGTGGCGAGGCGCGCGATGCCTTCTACGTCACCGCCGCCGGCGGCAAGCTCGTGGAGGATGCCGCGACCATTCGCGCCCGCCTCCTGGCGTAATGGGTGCGGGGCGGTCTGCCCCCGGGAGGAATGCTGCCGCGCGTGGAGGACTCGCCTGTTGTCTCATGGAAGAGTACTGGTGTCCGAGGCACTCGTCCACACTACTCGAGTTGGAGGTAACCCGATGAGTAACCCGACAGGCGCGATGGATCTGAGGAGCACCCTCGCGGGGTCGCTGTTGGAGAACTTCTTCCCCGCCGGGTGGGATCTGGCGAAGATCGATGCGTGCTGCAGCAACCCGCCCGAGTCGGTCACTGAGCGGCAGCCCTGGTGGAACTCGCGCTTCCAGCCGATCCCCTGCGAGACGTTGGCCGATTTCGAGGTGATGATGGGCCACGAGATCGCCTTCCAGATCCGCCGGACGCGCGAGGCCGGCAAGAAGCTGGCGCTCATCCTCCCGGTCGGCCCGATGGGCATGTACCGCTGGACGGTCTACTTCCTTCGGGAGTGGAACGTGTCGGCGGACCACGTCTACGGCTTCAACATGGATGAGTGGAGCGACGCCGACGGCAACACTCTGCCCTCTGACAACCCGGGCGCCTTCCGCTATGCCATGGAGAACGCCTTCTACGGCCCGCTGGGCGAGCTCACCGTGCCGCCGGCGCAGCGCCACTTCGCCACGCGCGACGTGCTGCCGCCCTACCCGGAGCGCATCCAGGCGCTGAAGCAGGAAGGCGCGGAGCTGCAGGTGATCTTCGGCATCGGGCGCGTGTTCCACATCGCTTTCTGGGAGCCGCACTTTGCCGCCGAATTCAACAGCGACGAGGAGTGGAAAGCGCAGACGCACCGCCTGGGGGCGAAGCTGCACCCGCTCACCATCGAGCAGAACGCCATCACCAGCTTCAAGAGCCGCACCACGCTGGTGCCCGCGCGCGCCAACACTATCGGCCCGGGGCTGTTCCTGCAGGCCGACTGGATCATCGGCGGCGCCGCCGGCATCCTTGGCCGCGGCATGCAGTGGCAGGGAATGAGCCTGTGGGTGACGCTGCGCTACGGCCCGAACCGCTGGGTGCCCAGCAGCTTCATGCCCACGCTGCCCGGCCGCCTCTTCTTCCACAAGGAACTGGCCGGCCCCCTCGTCGCCGAATGCAACTGAGGCATGTAGGCATGTAGGCCTGTAGGGGCGAAGCATTCGGCTGTCGTGGCGGGGTGGTCGTCATGGTCCTGGTGCGCCGAACGCTTCGCCCCTACGGATCTGGTCGGTTAGGGGCGGGCCTGGTGTGGGGATAGGGGGGCCGCTGCCCCGGCGGTCCCTACTCTGCCTTCAGCTCGACTACCGTGGCGCCGGTGCCGCCTTCGTTCTGCTCGGCGAGGTGGTAGCTCGACACGTGCGGGTGGTTGCGCAGGAACTCCCACACGGCGTTGCGCAAGGCGCCGGTGCCCTTGCCGTGGATCACGCGCACCGAGGAGACGCCCGCCAGGAAGGCATCGTCCAGGTACTTGTCTAGCTTCTCCACCGCCTCCTCGGACATCAGCCCGCGCAGGTGCAGCTCCATGCCGAAGGTAGCGGCCTTGGCGATCAAGCCGCCACCGCCCAGAACGGGCACCGGGCGCGGCGGCGCCGGGGCGTTCACCACCCGCACATCCTCGAGCGGCACGGTCAGCTTCATCGAGCCGACCTGCACCAGGGCTTCCGCGCCTTCCTCGTCCACTTCCAGCACCACGCCGCGGCCGGCGAACGGCCGAACGGTCACCGAGTCGCCCACGCGGGGCGGGCGCCCGGTGCTCGGTGCAATCTCCACCGGTTCCGGCGCCGCTGGCCGGGCCAGCCGCTCCCCTTGATTGCGGACCTGCTCGGCGAGCTGTTTCAGCGATTGCGCGGCCTGGTTTGTCTCGCGGTTCTCGCGGTTCTGGGCACGCAGCCGGGCGAGGATGGCGCGCGCTTCTTCCTGGGCCTTGCGCACGACGGCGGCGGCCTCGTCGGCGGCCTGGGCCAGCGTCTCCTCCCGGCGCTGACGCGTCTGGTCCAGCTCTTGCTGCAGGCGGCGACGCACCTTGGCGGCATCCTCGGCCGCCGCCTCGGCCGCCTCTCGCTGGGTGCGGGCGACGCGCACGTCCTCCTCAATCTTGCGGATCAGGCCCTCTACCTGCCGGTGCTCCGGGGCGAGGAAGCGCTGTGCCTGCTCGATCACCGCGTTGGGCAGGCCCAGGCGGCGCGCGATCGTCAGCGCGTTGCTGCTGCCCGGCACCCCGATCAACAGCCGGTAGGTTGGCTGCAGCGACTCGGGGTCGAACTCCACGCTGGCGTTCTCGATGTCGGGGTGCTCGTAGGCGAACTCCTTCAGCACGGAGTAGTGCGTGGTGGCCACCGTGCGGGCACGTTTGTTGGTGAGGAACTCCAGCAGCGCCCGCGCCAGGGCGGAACCCTCCATCGGGTCGGTGCCGGCACCGATCTCATCCAGCAGCACCAACGCGTTGCGGCCCAGGCGGCGCACGATGTTCACGATCTGCCGGATGTGCGCCGAGAAAGTGGAGAGCGACTGCTCGATGCTCTGCTCGTCGCCGATGTCCGCGAACACCTGCCGGAACACCGCTAGCTCCGAGCCTTCCGCCGCCGGCACATGCAGGCCCGATTGCGCCATCAGCGTCAGCAGGCCCAGCGTTTTCAGGCAGACCGTTTTGCCGCCGGTGTTGGGGCCGGTGATGACGAGGGTGGAGAACTCGCGCCCCAGGCGCACGTCAATCGGCACCACGTCGCCCTGCAGCAGCGGGTGGCGGGCCTCGCGCAGGGCGATCACGCCGTTGGTGTTCAGCACCGGGCGAACGGCGCGCTGCGCCCGGCTGAGCTGCGCCTTGGCGTGAATGAAGTCGAGCAGACCGAGGGCGCGCAGCGTCGCCGCCAGGTCGTTGGCCCGGCGGCGCACCGCCTGGGAGAGCACCGAGAGGATGCGCTCGATCTCGTGCCGCTCGCTGGCTTCCAGTTCGCGCAGGTCGTTCTGGATCTCCAGGGCGGCGGCCGGCTCCATGAACACGGTAGCGCCGCTGGCGGAGGTGTCGTGCACCAGGCCGCCAAAGGCGTGGCGATACTCCGCCTTCACCGGGATGCAGAGGCGGTCGCTGCGCCGGACGATCACCGGCTCCTGGATCATCTTCTCGTAGGCGGCCGAGTGGAGGATGTTCTCCAGCCGCTCCTGCAGGCGCGCGTGCGCCACCCGCATGCTGCTGCGGATGTGCGCCAGCTCCGGGCTGGCCGAGTCGACGATCTCAGCGTGATCGTTGATGGCGGTGCGGATGTCGTGCTCCAGGCCGTTCAGGTCGCTGATGTCCGCCGCGATCGCGTTCAGCAGTGGATAGCGGCTGCGGTAGCGCGCCAGGTGAAACTTCAGTCGCCGTGCCGCGTAGATCGTGTCGGCGATGTCCAGCAGCTCCTTGGCCTGCAGCAGACCGTCACGCGCGGCGCGGTCCACCGGGTTGCGCACGTCGCGAATGCCGCCCAGCGGCATCCCGCCCAGATCCTCCAGGAGGGCCGTGGCCTCGCTAGTCTCCGCCTGGCGCTGTTCGATCTCGCGCGCGTCGGTGAGCGGTGCCATCAGACGCACGCGCTCCTTGCCCAGCTCACAAGTGGCGTGAGACAGCAGCAGCGCCCGTATCTTCTCGTATTCGAGTACCCTCAGAGTATGCGCTTCCATGTTCCCCCATTATACCACAGAGCCGCGTCGATGGGGGCCACCGAACCGACTCCGCCACCGCGACGATAGGTGCCGGCCGACGGCAGAGACGCCGCGGCGCCGCGGCGGCAAACAGCAATGGAAACGCCTGTATTTCGTGTGCGAAGGGCTTGCCGCCTCGCCGGCCGGATGTTACAATCGTTTTGTTGGGCAGCGATCCTCTGTCGGACGGTTGCTTCTCCGATTAGTGCCCGTGCGGTTCGCGGCAGAGCCCCCGGTCTGGTGACTGGCGCGCTCGCGGTGGGCCAGCGCTTGGGCAAGGGACCACGTAGAAAGCCTGTCACATCCTATGAGTACTCGGCGATTCTGCGCGCTGGCGGGCGTCGTGGCGGCAGTCCTCCTGGCGCCGGCTGGCGCCTGGGCGGCCCGGCCGCCCGATCCGTTGGCTGGCCGCGACTGGGGCACCCTCACCGGCTACGTGGTGGACCGCGAGAGCGGCAAGCC
>JAAZEB010000322.1 GCA_012512505.1 Armatimonadota bacterium
CGCCGTCGGCGTTCTGGGCAACCACGATCTTCCCGCCCGGCAGCCGGGCAAAGAGCTTGCGCCCCTGGAACTCGGGGAGTTCGTGCCACCCCTGGGCCGTGATGCGCTGCCGCTCCTCCTCGGCAGTGACCACGGCGAAGCCGGCGCGGCAGCACGCACCACACTGGTGGCAGTCATAGCGCTGGAACGCCGGCGGCGTGTGCAGCGGGATCGGTTTTCTCATGGCGTCGCCGGCGCCAGGCGCTGGAGCTGCCCCTCGGCCCGGGCCCGCACCTGCGCGATCAGGGCGACGGCAGCCGACCGGCCGAAGTCAGGTGGCGGCGCGAGTGGCTCGTAGCGGTGTTCTACGGCAAATGGAGTGAGGCCCCGTATTGCTGCGCCGTCGATGCCGCCGGGGAGCGCCAGTCCGTTCGCGGCTAGCAGGGTAAGGAGCAACTCTAGGTCATGCGTCCGCGGTGGAGCGACGCCACCGGCGGCAAGCACCGCCTTGCGGGTCTTCTCCAGGGCCTGCTGGCAGTGGAAGCCAAGCACCGAATCCGAGATGTCAGCGTCATCGCGGAACTTCCGCGATGCCACCGCATCCTCGTCTGCCTTCGCGAGGAACTCGAGCGCCAGGTCATAGAGAGTCATGGAGCACCCTGCCCTCGGTAAGCGCCTCGTGGTAGACAGTGCCCGGCACGGGGCCCCAGTCGCGCACATGCTCCTCAGAAGCGACGAGCACATCGATCGGCATGCGGATCGGGTTCAGCGCGTGTCTCAGACGCACCATTTCCGCGTGGCGGTTGGCGACCTCCTTCTTCACGACCAGCAAGTCCAGGTCGCTCTCCTCACCGGCGTCGCCGCGCGCCTGAGAGCCAAAGAGGATGATGCGCACCGGGTCCGCCGCCGCTTCGCGCAGTAGTCTCACCGCCTCCTGCAGGGTCTCTTCCGTCACCATGACGCCTCCGTCCTGGTGCTATTCTACCACAGAAGCGGCCGCGCGGGCACGTCCCGACACGTCCGGCGGGCGACCCGGCCTGTTCGTAGTGCGGCGATGAACCGCACTACGAACGAGAGCCAGCATTACGCCTACGCTCAGGGCCAGTTCTGAGCGTAGCGAAGGATGACGGATCCCCAGGCGGGCACCTAGAACCCGCCTGGAGGACAACGTTCGGCAGTGCAACGACACCCTACGCTGTCACACGTCGCACAGCTTCACGGCCTGGGCCAGCGCCGCCAGCGGCTCGCCCCGGGGAATGAACTCGTGCGCCACGTAGCCGGTGTACTTCATATCGAGCAGCGCCTGCATGATCGCCGGGTAGAACAGCTCCTGGGTCTCGTCCAGGTTGCTGCGCCCCGGCACCCCGCCGGTGTGGATGTGGCCGATGTACTCGGCGTTCTCCTTCAGGGTGGCGATCACGTCGCCTTCCTGGATCTGCATGTGGTAGATGTCGTAGAGCAGCTTCACCCGCGGCGAGCCGACCGCCTTGCACACCTGCACGCCCCACTCGGTGCGGTCGCACATATAGCCCTTGTGGTCGCGCTTGCTGTTGAGCAGCTCCATGCAGATGGTGACGTTCTTCTCCTCGGCGAAGGAAGCGATCTGCTTCAGCGCCTCGATGCAGTTCTTCGCCCCCTGCTCGTCATCGATGCCCGGGCCACGGTTCCCGGAGAAGGCGGCAACGTTCGGGAAGCCGGCGGCGGCCGTCGCCTCAATCGCCTCGCGCAGCGTCTGGAGGCACTGCGGGTGGTTCTCCTTGCGGTTGAGGCCATCGGTGAGGCTGTGGGAGTTGGTCATCGTGCAGACCAGCCCGAACTCCTTCAGCGTCGCGAAGTCGGCCGGACCCAGCAAGTCAATCCCCACCAGGCCCATCTGGCGGCAGACCCGAGCAAACTCCGGCAGGGCGATGCTGCCAAAGCACCACTTGCTCACCGACTGTCGAATGCGTCCGTTCTTAACCACTGCTTCCATCGCTTCTCCCTCGGCTCCGAAGGCGGGCGGCCACCGGAGCAGTGCCGCAGCGGCGGCCGCGCCGGCGGCGGTCATCACTGCGCGGCGCGTCAGTCGTACCGATCCTGGTTCGCTGCGCATCGTCATTCGGCCTCCCCACGATCGGCGCCAGCCGGCTCAGAACCCCAAGCCAACGTTGAGGTCGAGGAAGCTGCTGGCGCCGCTGACATCCGGGAAGACGAGGTCTACCTGGACGAATGGCCCCTGTCGCTGCCGCTCTGGCTGCAGGAAGTGGCGCGCGAAGATACGCCCACCGCTCGGCACCAGCCCGATCCCCACCTCGGTCGAGCCGATGCGCGCGCCCCCGCCGAGGGTGATGCCGAACTCCTTAGCATCGTCTCGGTTCTCGCGGCCCAGCCGCCAGCCCATCAGGCCAGCCTCAGCGAAGTACGGCGTCTCCAGGCGGTAGATCCCGGTGAGCTGCCAGTTCCAGCCGCCATGCCCGTCGCCATCACGGAAGGTGAGGAAGTCCACCACGCCACTGGAGGTGAACCCGGCGGAAGCAGCAAACCGGAGCTTCCCGACCCACTCCGGTAGTTCCTCGTCGTCCTCCCACTGCGCCTGCGTCGGCACGGCAACCAGCAGGCCCAGGAGCACAGCAGCGGCCACTATCTGCTTGAGCATCGTCCTGTTCCCTTTCCACGTTCCTCACACTTGATGGTTCTCTGCAGCCGGCGCGTTTCCCTCGCGTCTGGCGTTTGCTGAAGCCGCGCCGGCCCCGTAGGAGGCGCCTCCGACGCCGAGGGGGTTCCTCCTCCAGGAGATGGCCGGAGTGCCCGAGCAATCGGGCTTCACACTGTAGGAAGCCGCATCGCTGCGGCGCTCCGCTGCCCTCCCAGGAGATGGTCTCTTGCCACCCGCCTAACTCTTGGATTAGCGACGGATCCCCATTTCTATCCTCTTGGGTGCCCGCCGGGCATGGGGGACTCCTACGGCGGGGGACCGGCGCTCCGACCGGACTGGTGTAGGAGGGGTGTGTCACTCCCTCGGCTTACCTGGTTGACAGCGAGCAGGCCGTGAATGTTCGCCCGCTCGCTTGCCCGCTTGACCAGCCTGAGGCAGGGGTGCTATAGTGTGACAGCACCCACACGATGCCGGCCTGGCGCGCTGCGCGTCACCGGGTAGGAGCGCTCACCATGCAACCGATCGGCTTCCGGGTTCTGATCTGCCTCTTGCTGTTGGCGAGCACCGCGCACGCCGCGCCGGTGCGGAACGGCACATTCGCGATCGAGGCAAAGCTGGAGGGGTGGCAGCCGGGGGCCACCGCCTATCGCTTCGCCGATGACGATGGCTACACGGCGCCCGGCTGCGTGGCGTTCGCCGGACCAGCCCCGGCCGGTGCTCCGGCACCGTCGCAGGTAGCGACGGTGACCCCCAACACCAACTACGTCCTCTCCGCCGCGCTGAAGAGCGACGGCCGGCTTTCCCCGTCGGTACGGCTCCTCCGGGCCGACGGCACGCTGCTGGCCGCGGCCTCGGCAGGCAGCCCCACCGAATGGACGGTGGCGCGCGCCCGCTTGAACAGCGGCGCGGCGCGGGAACTGACGCTGGTCTGCCTTGCCACCGCGGGCGAGGCTCCCGCGGGAGCGCGCGCCTGGTTCGACGACATCGCCCTCCTGCCGGCAAGCCAGGCGGGTGGCGAGGGAAACGGGGCGGCGCCGGCCGCCGCGGCCGCCGTGAACGTGGCCCGAGGCTGCCCGGTACGGTTCAACCCGGCGCCCAACTACGGTCTCTGCACCGATCCAGAGGATGCTCGCCAGCTTACCGATGGGGAGTACAGCGCCGGCTACTTCTGGGTGCAGCGGGGCACCGTCGGCTGGTCGGGCGCCCAGATGATCACCATCACGCTCGACCTCGGCACGGTGCAGCCGATTGCCGGCCTCTCGTTCAACACGGCGGCCGGTGCCGCGCAGGTCACCTGGCCGCGCGCCCTGCACACGGCCGTCAGTGACGATGGCTACATCTGGCGCGAGGCGGGCAACCTGGTCGCGATGAGCAAGCGGCCGCCGCGGCGCGGCTATGCCGTCCACCGCTACGTCGTGTCCGGGCTAAAGACCCGAGGCCGGTTCGTGCGTCTGGTGGTAGTGCCCGGCGGGCCGTACGTGTTCTGCGATGAGATTGAGGTGCTGCGGGGCCCGGAGAGCCTGCTGGCGGGGCCGGCTCCCGGCCGGCTGGCGCGTGACAGCGTGCTCTCTTCCCCGGCCGATTGGAACCCCACGCGAACCGGGATCTACCGCCGCCTGCGCGCCGACCTGGAAGCGGCCCGCGCGGCATTGCGAGCGGCGCGGCTGCCGGCAGCGCGGAAGAAGGAGCTGCAGGCCCGCCTCGATAGCGCCGAGCAGGCGATCTTCGACATTGCCGACCCCGACCCGGAAACGTTCCGCACCCTCTTCCCGCTGAACGACACCCACGCGCGCATCCTGGCGATCCACGCGCCGATCCTGCGGGCGCGCGGGCTGCCGCCCTTCTTCGCCTGGCACAAGCACCGCTATGCCTTCCTGCGCCCCCACGAGGCGCCGCGCTCAGCACCGGCCGCGCCCCCGACTCTCTCGCTGCGGCTGATGGGCGGCGAGTTTCGCGCCGAGTCGTTCCTGCTGACGAACACCACCGAGCAGCCGGTCACCGCCCGCGTGCGGGTGCAGGGGCTGCCGGGCGCCCCTTATCCGGAGTGGCTGCGCCTCTCAGCGGTGCCGTGGACCGACACCGCGCAGGGCGTGCCGGTTGCCGCGGCGCTGCCCGATGCCGAAACCGCCGACGGCGCCTACCTGGTGCCAGTGCCGGCCGGCATCACTCGCAAGGTGTGGCTGACCGTCGACTCGGCGGCGCTGACGCCGGGGCAGTACCAGGGCGAGCTCCTGGTCGAGGCGGTTGGGCCGCCGTTGCGCCTGCCGTTGCGGCTGAACATCTCCCCGATCCGGATGCAAACGCCCCGCCTCTCGCTGGGGATGTGGGACTACACGAACGGCGGCGGGGTGTATGGCATTAGCCGGCGCAACGTGGACGCGGCCATCCGGCTGCAGCGCTCCCACTTCGTGGACACGCCCTGGGCCACCTCCGGCGCGCTTCCCTGGCCCGGCGCCGAGGCGTTCGACGCGCAGCACCGGCTGAAGGCGCCGCTGACCTTCGACGCGCTGGATCAGTGGATTGACCAGTGGCCCGGCGCCCGCAACTACTTCGTCTTCGCCGCCGTCAACGACACCTTTGCCGGGGCAAAGATCGGCACCGCCGCCTTCAACGGCCGGGTGGCAAGCTGGGCGAAGGCACTGGCGCAGCACCTGCGCGACCGGGGGCTCAAGCCGGAGCAGCTCGGGATCCTGCTGGTGGATGAGCCACAGACCGACGAGCAGGACGCAATCATCGCCGCCTGGGCCGGCGCCATCAAGGCGGCCGCCCCGGAACTCACCCTCTTTGAGGACCCGATCTGGGAGCGCCCCGATCAGGCCAAGATCCAGGAGGCACTCACCCGGGTCGATATCCTCTGCCCCAACGTGTCCCTCTTCTACCGGGGTGGACCGGCGGTCGCCCGCTACTTCGCCCAACGGCAGGCCGCCGGCCAGAAGCTGTGGTTCTACCAATGCTCCGGCCCGGCGCGCCTCTTCGACCCGAGCCGCTATCACCGCCTGCAGTCGTGGCACGCGTTTCGGTATGGCGCGGTGGGGATCGGCTTCTGGGCGTTTGGTGACACCGGCGGCGCCAAGAGCTCCTGGAACGAGTATGCCGCCTCCGGAACCGCCTATGCCCCGGCCTTTCTGGGAGTGGCAGACGCCACCGACAGCGTTCACTGGCAGGCGGTGCGCGAGGGAATCGAGGACTACGAGTACCTGGCGATGCTGCGCGACGCGGCCGCTCGCGCCGAAGACCCCCGCCTGAAAACAAGAGCGGAAGCACTCCTCGCCGAAGCGTCGGCCGCCGTGATCGGCCGCTATCGCCCGGAGTATGACTGGAGCCGGGGCACCGGCCACGACGCGCCCGACCGCTATCGCCTGCGGGTGCTCTCGCTTCTCGAACAGATGCGCTGAGGCGGCCGGCGCCGGGGATACAGGAGTTCACCCAGCCGAGCGCGAACAATAGCACGGTATACCACGAGAGGGATCACCATGCGCAAGCTCTTGATCACCGGGGGCGCGGGGTTCATCGGCAGCAACTTCGTCCACTACCTCCGACGGCACCACCCGGACTACGGCGTGGTCGTGCTCGACAAGCTCACCTACGCCGGGAACCTGGACAACCTGAAGGATCTGGCGGAGGGGCCACACTACCAGTTCGTGCGCGGCGACATCGCCGATGCGGCCCTCGTGGATGAGGTGATCGCCCGGCACCAGATCAACGTCATCGTCAACTTTGCCGCCGAGACGCACGTTGATCGCAGCATCCTGGACCCGGGCGCCTTCATCCGCACCGACGTGGAGGGCACCTACACGCTCCTGGAGGCGACCCGCAAGTGGAAGCTAGAGCGTATGGTGCAGGTCTCCACCGATGAGGTGTACGGCACCGTGCCAGAAGGCCACGCCACGGAGGAGGACAAACTGGCGCCGCGCAGCCCCTACTCGGCCAGCAAGGCGAGTGGCGACCTGCTCGCGCTGGCCTACCACACCACTTACGGCACGCCGGTGCTGCTCACCCGCGGCGCCAACACGATCGGCCCCTGCCAGTATCCCGAGAAGGTCGTGCCGCTTTTTGTCACCAACGCCCTCGAGGATCAACCGCTGCCGATCTACGGCGAAGGCAAAGCGGTGCGCGACTACATCCACGTGGATGACCACTGCGCCGGCATCGCGACGGTGCTGCACCAGGGCGAGCCCGGCCGCGCCTACAACATCGGCGCGGGCAACGAGGTGAACACCGTGCAGCTTGCCACCGCCATCCTCGACCTGCTCGGCAAGCCCCACTCGCTGATCTCGTTCGTGGCCGACCGGCCCGGGCACGACATGCGCTACGCGCTGGACACCACCCGTCTGCGCGCGCTCGGTTGGGAGCCCCGCTATTCGTTTGCCGAGGCGCTGGCCCACACCGTGGCCTGGTACCGCGAGAACGAATGGTGGTGGCGCAAGCTGAAATCCGGCGAGTTCCGCGAGTACTACCGCAAGCAGTACGCCCGCCCGCTGGCAGAGGGCGGGTAGCCGTAAACGACCACCCGCTTGCCACCCGCCGAGTGCTGGCCCCTGCCCAGCCCCCGCCTGCTGACCAGCGCCGGCGTTTGACGCCCCCTGCCAGAGGTGCTACAATGGAGGGGCGAGGACTGCATGTCGCACGGGATCTCGGTGGAGGATCGGCTCCGGCAAGCTGAGGGCGAAGCAGCGGCACTGCCGGTTCGGGTGGAGGGAGACCTCGATGCCGTCACGGCGCCCGCTCTGCGCGCGCGGCTGCTGCGCCTTCTCTCGCGGGGGCACGCACACCTGCTGGTGGACCTGGCCGACTGCCGCTACGTGGATAGCAGCGGCATGCTGGCGCTGATCACCGCTGGAGACCGGGCCGCTGCCCAGGGGGGATCGGTGCGCCTGCAAAACGCCCCGCCGCTGCTGCTGAAGATGCTCCGCTTCGCTCACCTGGGGAAGGTGCTGGGAGTGCCCGGTGAGGAAACCCCTCATCCCTGCAGGCGCCAGCCCGGCCCCGATACCGCCGTTGGCCAGTGGCAGGTCCGCCGGATCGTCCAGCAGGCGGTGCCGCACGCGTCGGTGCTGGTCCGCCACGCGGTCCTCGACGAGGCCCGCGCCACCCCCCTCACCAACGCCGACCTGGCAGACGTGGAACTCGCCGTCGGGGAAGCGTTCGCCAACGCGGTGCGCCATGGCTCGCCGCGCGGAGCCCAGGACCAGGTCGTCACGCGGGCGTTGGTGGGAACAGAGGCGTTCGTGGCTGAGGTGCGGGACTGCGGCGAGGGCTTTGATCCCGCCCAGATCGAGACACCCAATCCCGAGCGCCTCCGCGAAGGAGGGCTGGGCCTCTTCTACATGCGGGCCATCATGGACTGGGTGGAGTTCGAGCGCGACCGGCAGGGAGCCACCGTGCGCCTGGTGAAGCTCTACCCGCGTTCTGAGTAGCGCCTTGGTTGCGGCGGTGCGCCGCTACGCCTCGCTGGCGGCGGCCGGCTCTTCCTCCTGCAAGCCAAAGAAGCGCAGCGTGTCGGTGATCTCCAGCATCCGGCGAACGTGGGGCGAAGGCCGCCTCAGGATCAGCTCGCCGCCGCTGTGGCGCAACTCGCGGCAGACGCGCAGCAAGGCGCCGAAACCGGCGCTGTCCATGTAGGTCACCTCGGAGAGGTCCACCACCACGGCGCGGTGCCGGCCACGTAGGCGGCGCAGCCGCCGCAGCAGCCTCTCTGCGTCCGCGTAATCTACCTCTCCCCGGATCGTCAGTACGTTACCGAGCTCTGCAAGCGCAAGGTGCCTCTTCGTCGTCGCCAGCACGCCGGTTCCTCCATCCTGCCCGTTGAGAGCCACTCGCTTCCATTATCGGCAGGGGGATGCGAGTCTTGAGTCCAGCGGCCATAACGAAGAATCGCTGGTGACCGCGCGTCAGTAGCCCAGCGGCAGGAGGGTGTGGCCGGCCATCTGGGCGACCGCCAGCGCCGTGGAGGGAAAGACCCCCAGGGCGATCACCAGCAAGGCCGCCACTGCCACGGCCACCCCCAGCGAAGTCGCCCGCGAGATCGGCCGCACCGCCGCCTTCGGCACCTCGGTCATGTACATGAACCAGACGACGCGCAGGTAGTAGTACCAGGAGACAACGCTCGCCAGGCCCAACACCACCGCCAGCCCATCGAGGTCCGCCCGCAGGGCCGCGTTCAGGATGTAGAACTTGCCGAGGAACCCGGCTGTCAGCGGGAAGCCGGCCAGCGAGATCATGAAGAGGCCCATCGCCGCGGCCGCCCAGGGATGGCGCGACGCCAGGCCGCGGTAGTCGGACAGCTCCTGGTTTGCCTCCCCCTCCTGACCGACGACCAGCAGGATCGCGAAGGCGCCCACGCCCATCGCGGTGTAGGTGAGCGCGTAGTAAAGCACGCTGCCGATCGCCACGTCACGCGCCGTATAGGCGGCCAGGGCCACCAGCAGGTAGCCGGCGTGGGCGATGCTGGAGTAAGCCAGCATCCGCTTCACGTTTTGCTGGCGGATCGCGGCCGCGTTGCCCAGCACCATCGTCAGCACGGCCAGCACCCACAGCACCGGCTGCCACACCTCCCCCAGGTTGCGGAACCCACCAAACAGCAGCCGGGCGAATGCCGCGAAGGCGGCCGCCTTCACCCCGGCCGACATGAAAGCGGTGACTGGCAGTGGCGCGCCTTCGTAGACATCCGGCACCCAGGCGTGGAACGGCACGATCGCCGCCTTGAAGGCGATCCCCACCACCAGCAGCGCCAACCCGGCCAGCAGCAGGGCGTTGCCGAACAGCCCCCGCTCCAGAATCAGCCCGCTGATCGTGCTCGCCGACTGGCCGAGCGGGTCATAAAGCACCGTGGTGCCGGTAGCTCCGTAGACGAGAGCAATGCCATAGACCAGGAAGCCACTGGCGAAAGCGCCCAGGAGGAAGTACTTCAGCGAGGCCTCCGCCGATACCGCGCGCCCCCGGGCGATGCCTGCCAGGACATACACAGCCAGCGAGAGGATCTCGTAGCTGATGAAGAGGGTGATCAGCTCGGCGCTCATCGCCATCATCATCATGCCGAAGACGGCGAACAGCGTCAGCGCGTAGTACTCGCCGGCCGGCAGCGCCTCCCGCTCCACGTAGCGCAGCGAGAGGAGAACCCCCAGGATCGCGGCAACGAGGAAGACCACATCAAAGCCGAGCGAGTAGGGGTCGCGCAGCAGCAGGGCGCCGAACACCTTGTGGAGCTGGCTGGGGCCGCCGCTTTGCGCCCAGAGCGCGCGCAGCACCCACCCCAACGCCACGCCAAGCGGCACCAGTGCCACTCCGCCCAGCACCCGTCTACGCCCCCGCGGCAGGAACAGGTCGAGCAGCAGCACCGCCGCCGCGCCGAGGAGGACCACCAGTTCAGGGGTCAGGTAGCCAAGCTCTCTCCAGGTGGTGGTCATGGAAGCGCCCCCTCTCCGTGGGCAAGCACGAGCGCGCGGCGGGCATCCCTCGGCGCCGACGCCGCGGGCACCGGCAGCGAGCGGTCACGGGTCAACGGCGGGCGTGCCGGCTGCCGCGCGCCGGCTGGCGCCTGCGAGAGGCTGAGGGGAGACGACTGGTACTGCAGCAGCACCTCCTGCAGCGCCGGCCGCACCGGGTTGAGGAAGAAACGCGGGGTGATGCCGATCCAGAAGACCAGGATCACCAGCGGCACCAGCGTCGCCACCTCGCGGGCGTTCAGGTCGGCCAGGCCGGTGTTGGCCGGGTTCTTCAGCGGCCCGAAGAAGACGCGTTGGAACATCCAGAGCATGTAGGCGGCGGAGAGGATCATGCCGAGGGCCGCGAACACCGCCCAGGCTTTGTTGGCATGGAAGGCGCCCAGCAGGATCAGGAACTCGCCCACGAAGCCGTTGGTGAACGGCAGGGCGATGGAAGAGAGGGCGATGATCAGGAAGAAGGCGCTGAAGAGCGGCATCTGCTTCCACAGCCCGCCGTAGTCGGCGATCAGGCGTGTGTGCCGGCGCTCGTAGATCATCCCCACCAGCAGGAAGAGCGCCCCAGTGCTGATGCCGTGGTTGACCATCTGCAGCAGCCCGCCTTCCAGACCCTGCAGGTTCAGCGCGAAGATGCCCAACACCACGAACCCCAGGTGGCTCACGCTGGAGTAGGCCACCAGCTTCTTTACGTCCGACTGCACCAGCGCCACCAGCGCCCCGTAGATAATACCGACGATCGCCAGCACCGCCAGCAACGGCGCGAAGGCGCGCGTGGCCTCGGGGAACAGCGGCAGGCAGAAGCGCAGGAAGCCGTAGGTGCCCATCTTCAGCAGCACGCCCGCCAGAATCACGCTGCCGGCGGTGGGCGCTTCCACGTGCGCGTCCGGCAGCCAGGTGTGCAGCGGGAAAAGCGGCACCTTGATGGCGAACGCCAGCGCGAACGCCGCGAACAGCCAGGCCTGCATCGCCAGCGGCACGCGCGTCGGCAGCACCGCGTCCAGGTCGTAGGCGGTCACGCCGGTGTTCTGGCCGTGCAGCCAGGCCAGGGCGACAATCGCCACCAGCATCAGGATGCTGCCGACGGCGGTGTAGAGCACGAACTTGATCGCCGCGTAGATGCGGTTGGGGCCGCCCCACACCCCGATTAGCAGGTACATCGGGATGAGCATCGCCTCCCAGAAGACGTAGAAGAGGAACAGGTCTGCCGCCAGGAAGACCCCCAGCATCCCCGTCTCCAGGAGCAGCATCGTGACCACGTACTCTTTCACCCGGTCGGTGATGCCCCAGCTTCCCAGCAGCGCCAGCACCATCAGCAGCGTGGTGAGCACCACCAGCAGCAGGCTGATGCCGTCTACCCCCAGGTGGTAGTTCATCTGGAAGCTGAGCGCCCGGATCCAGGGGAGGTTCTCCTCGAACTGCATCCCCGGCTCGGCGGGGTTGAAGCGCAGCCACAGCACCACCGAGAGCGCGAAGTTGACCAGCGCCACGATCACGGCGCCCCACTTCAGCGCGCCGGTGCTTTGCCGCGGAAACAGCCCCAACACCACCGCCCCGAGAACGGGCACGATCAGCAGCAATGTCAGTATTGGCAAACTCATCGCTCTGCCATCCTATGCCGGCCCGCCGGCACCCTACCGGATCACGAAGTAAGCCATCACCACCACCACGCCGATCAGCACGGAGAAGGCGTAGCCCCGCACGTAGCCGCCTTGCAGCCGCCGCAGCCCCTCGCCCATCACCTCAACGGCCCGGCCGATGCCGTTCACGGCACCATCGATGCTTCCCTGGTCCACCGGACCGGCCAGGTAGTCGGAGAGGCGCGTGCCGCCGCGCACGAAGAGCGCGTGATAACCCTGCTCGATGTGCCACTTCTGGTCGAAGAAGCGCCACCAGGCGCCCAGGCGGCGCTCCGCCGGCTCGGGGGCGGCAAAGGCCGGCTCGCGGTAGGCACGGCGGGCGGCGAGGATGCCAGCCAACGCCACCGCCGTCGCCACGGCCATCAACCCGAGGAGTGTCGGCAGCGGCGGGTGCGCCGCCTCGTGCCCCAGGATGTGGCGCGCCGGCTCCCACACCGGATGCAGGTAGGCGCCAATCAGGCTCTCGCGGCCAAGCAGCACCGGCCCGGCCAGGACGATGCCGGCCACCGCCGACAGTCCGGCGAGGATCCAGAGCGGCCCGGTCATCACCGGGGGCGATTCGTGCAGGTGCGCCTCGGTGTGCGCGTCGAGGCGCTGGTTGCTGTGGAACGCCAGGTAGTAGGCCCGGCTCATGTAGAAGGCGGTCAGCAGGGTAACCACCAGGCCGATGCCGTAGAGGAGCGGCCCCGAGGCCCACCAGGCGTGCGCCTGAACGTGCAGCGCCCCGGCCAGAATCTCATCCTTGCTCCACCAGCCGGCGAGCAGGGGGAAACCGGCAATCGCCAGCCAGCCGATCTGGAAGGTGCGGTGGGTCGCCGGCAGGTAGCGGTGGAGCTGGCCCATCTCCCGCAGGTCGATCTTGTTGCCCAGGGCGTGCATCACGCTGCCGGCCGCCAGGAAAAGCAGCCCCTTGAAGAAGGCGTGCGTCATCAGGTGGAAGATGCCCGCGGTGTAGGCGCCCACCCCCACCGCCAGGAACATCAGGCCAAGCTGGCTGATCGTCGAGTAGGCCAGCACCCGCTTCAGGTCGTACTGCGTCAGGGCGATAGTGGCGGCAAACAGCGCCGTCAGCGCGCCGACGAGGGCGACGACCGCGCTGGCGGCCGGTGCCAGCGCGTAGAGCGCGTTCGCCCGAGCGATCATGTAAACGCCGGCGGTGACCATCGTGGCGGCGTGGATCAAGGCGCTCACCGGGGTGGGGCCCTCCATCGCGTCCGGCAGCCACACCCACAGCGGCAGTTGCGCCGACTTGCCGGTGGCCCCAACAAAGAGGAGCAGGGCGATCAAGGTCGCCATCCCGGTGGTGAGCAGGCCGGCCTGGTGGAACTGCTGCGCGCTTTGGTTGATGTCGGTGAAGCGGAGGGTGCCGAAGACAGAGAAGAGGAAGAGCATCCCCAGCACGAAGCCGAAATCGCCCACTCGGTTCACCAGGAACGCCTTCTTGCCAGCCGCCGCCGCGCTCTCCTTCTCGTACCAAAAGCCGATCAGCAGATAGGAGCAGAGACCGACGCCCTCCCAGCCCACGAACATCAGCAGGAAGTTGTTCGCCATCACCAGCGTCAGCATTGACGCGGCGAAGAGGTTGAGGTAGGTGAAGTAGCGCGAGTAGTCCGGGTCGTGCGCCATGTAGCCCACGGAGTAGAGGTGGATCAGCAGGCCGACGCCGGTGACCACCAGGACCATCACCACCGACAGCGGGTCGATCAGGTAGCCGACCGGCGCGTCGAAGTTGGCGCTGAAGCCGCCGCCCGGCGGGGTGCCCAGCGGGATCCAGGCGAAGAGGTCTTTGGTGAACACGCCGCCGGCGGTGCCGCGCAGGGCCAGGAGCGTTGCCACCGCGCCGGCGAACGCGGCGGCGACCGTGCCCACGCCGACGAAGCTGACAAACGGCTTGCCCAGGCGCTTCCCCAGCAGGCCGTTCAAGATCG
The DNA here is from genome assembly GCA_012512505.1 of Armatimonadota bacterium. Classification (GTDB taxonomy): domain Bacteria; phylum Armatimonadota; class JAAZEB01; order JAAZEB01; family JAAZEB01; genus JAAZEB01. The sequence continues at coordinate 13,622 of JAAZEB010000322.1, forward strand.
CCCCGACCAGCGGGAACACCGGGATCAGCCACGCGTATTCAAGCACCATCTGCATTGAGCGCTACTCCACTGGGTCCGGACACGTAAGGTGCGGCCGCCCACGCCCTACGATCACCACTTCATCAGGTTCACGTGGTCCACGTCCACCGTGTCGCGGTGGCGGAAGACGGAGAGAATGATCGCCAGTCCGACGGCCACCTCGGCGGCGGCCACCGCCAGGATAAGCAGCACGAACACCTGGCCGGTGGCGTGCCCGTGCTGGCGGGCAAAGCTCACCAGCGACACGTTCACCGCGTTCAGCATCAGCTCAATCGACATGAAGATGATCAGGGCGTTGCGGCGCACCAGCACCCCCACCACCCCGAGGGTGAACAGCACCGCGCTCACCGCCAGATACGCTACCGTCGGAACCATGAACTCGCTCTCCCTACGCCCTCACCGGGGGTTTGATCCACGAAGGGGCACGAAGGATCACGAAGGAACCGCCACCTTTCCCCCTTTGTGTCCCTTCGTGTTCCTTCGTGGATCCATCCTACTCGATCCGGCGCCGGGCCAGTACGATCGCCCCGATCATCGCCACCAACAGCAGCACCGAGGTCAGCTCAAACGGCAGCATCCACTCGGTCAGCAGCGCCGTGCCCACCTGGCGCAGGGTAACCCCGCCCGGCTCCGTCGGGATCGCCCCCAGGCCGGACCGGGTGGTGATGGCGCCGACCATCACCACCAACAGCACCGCCGCCAGCGTCAGGCCGGCGCGCCGGTGCGACGCGGGCACCGCCGGCTCCCCCTCCCGCTCTGGATTTACGAGCATGACGACGAAGAGGAAGAGGATCATGATGGCGCCGGTGTAGACGATGATCTGCACCGCGGCGAGGAACGGCGCCCCCAGGGTTAGGAAGAACCCGGCGACACAGAAGAAGGTGAGCACCAGCCACAGCGCGCAATGCACCGGGTTGCGCCCCACCAGCATCATCACCGCCGAACCGATGGCGATGACGCTCAACACCACGAACAGGATCCACTCGGTCATATCATCCTCGGATTGCGAACCGCGGCTTGCGAATCGCGGTTCGCCCCCGGCCTGCCGCACGGCATCCGGCTCGGGCAATCCGAGATCCGCAACCTGAGATCTCCAAGGTTACTGGCGGTGCTCGCCAATCGCCGGGGCAGCGTGCGACGGGGGAGTCAGCGGCTCCGCGTGCCCCGTCCACTCCGGCAGCTTCTCCGGGTGGCACCACTCAATGCCGTAGCCCGCCTGGTCCTTCCAGCGCAGGTAGTTCTTTATCAGATCCTCTTTGTCGTAGATGCAGTCGCGGCGGTGATACTCGCCCAGCTCGTACTGGGGAGTCATCGCCAGCGCGTCGGTGGGGCAGGCCTCCACGCAGAAGCCGCAGTAGAGGCAGCGTGCCGAGTTGAGGATATAGACCCGGGCGAAACGCTCGTAGTGCGTGACGCGCTCTTCCTCGGGGTTATCCGTCTCGGCGCCCTCCACGTAGATGCACTCCGCGGGGCAGACCAATCCACACAGGTTGCAGCCGACGCACAGCTCCTTGCCGTTCTCATCCAGGCGGAGCTGGTGGATCCCCCGGTAGCGGAACGCCTGCGGCGGCCGCTGCTCGGGATATTGGGTGGTCACGCGGCGCTCCCGCAGGATGTGCCGCAGCGTCACCCCCAGGCCCCGGAAGATGGCCAGCGACTGCTCCACCGCGTCTTTGATATCCTTCAGCATCCTCGCAGCCCCACTCCCCAGCCTACCGCGCCACCCAGTACGCCGTGATGAAGATGTTGATCAGCGCCGCGGGCAGCATCACCTTCCAGGCAAACCGCATCAGTTGGTCGTAACGCAGGCGGGGCAGCGTGGCCCGCAGCCAGATGAAGAAGTAGACCAGCGCCACCGTCTTTACCGAGAAGTAAAGCACCCCCAGGATCGGGAACCGGTCTACCCCTGGCCCGAGCCACCCTCCCAGGAAGAGCGTGGTGATCACTCCCGACAGCGTCAGCAGGTTGATGTACTCCGCCATGAAGAACATGGCGAACTTGAAGCTGCTGTACTCCGTGTGGAAGCCGGCTACCAGCTCGCTCTCCGCCTCCGGCAGGTCGAACGGAACGCGGTTTGCCTCGGCCAGGCTAGCAATCAGGAAGATCAGGAAGCCGAGTGGCTGGGCAAACAGCCAGATCCCCGGGATCACGCCGAAGTAAGGAGTGGCCTGGGCCTGAACGATCTCCACCAGGCTAAGCGAGCCGGAGCCGATCACCACCCCCATGATGCTGAGGCCCAGCAGGATTTCGTAGCTGATCATCTGCGCCGACGAGCGCAGGGCGCCCATCAACGAGTACTTGTTGTTGGAGGCCCACCCCGCCAGCACGATGCCGTAGACGCCCAGTGTGGTCACGGCGAAGACGTAGAGGATGCCAACATCCTTCAGGTCAGCCACGTAGCCCACCGGGTAGCCGAACAGTTTTAGGTCCGGGCCGCCATAAGGCACCACGGCGAAGGTGATCAGCGCCGGGATGATGGAGAGAATCGGCGCCAGGTAGAAGATGCGCTTGTCAATCCCCGTCGGCACCACGTCCTCTTTGAAGATGAGCTTCAGGGCATCGGCGAAGCTCTGGAGGATGCCGAAAGGGCCGACACGGTTCGGGCCGATGCGCGCCTGCGCGTCTGCCATCACCTTCCGCTCCGCCCACACGATGAAGGGCATCGAGCCGGAGACAAGCGCGAAGACCACCACGGCCTTGGCGGCCATCACCACGTACTCCATCGGCTGGCTACTCCTTCTCCACCCGCACGCGGTCCACGGCGGCCGCCGCGTCCAGGAGCACGTTGGCCGGGGCCTCGGCGAAGTGGTGCGGCAAGAAGAGGATTCCAGGCGCGCCCCCTGGCTGCACGTGCGCGAAGAGGCTCAACGCGCCGCGCGGCGAGACCAGCCGCACCCGCTCGCCATCGGCCACCCCCAGCGTCGCGGCGTCTTCCGGCGCGATCTCCACGTAGGCGTGCTGCGCGAGTCGGCGCATCTCCGGCGCCCAGGGCGACAGCGTCCCCGAGTGGAAAAGGGTCTGGCCGGTGAGCAGCACAAACGGGTACTCCCCGCTCGGGGCGGCCGGCCCCGCGCCGCCTGAAACCACCGGCTCCGCGGCCGCTGCCGCCAGCGGTGCCGGCCGCACCAGGAAGTTGCTCACTGGCAGGTCCAGCGCCTGGTAGCTCAAGCCGGCGTAAAGTGGCACCAGGCGAGTGATCTCGCGGGCCACCTCCCCGGCGGAAAGGTAAGGCCACGGCCGGCCAAGGCGCCCGGCCACCGCCTGGAGGATCTCCCAATCGGCGCGGGCCTCTCCCACCGGCTCCATCGCCCGACGCACGCGCTGCACGCGCCCTTCCCCGTTGGTGAAGGTGCCCTCCTTCTCGGCGAAGGAGGCGGCCGGCAAGACCACGTCCGCCTGCTGCGCCGTCGGCGTGAGGAAGAGGTCCTGCACGACAAGAAACTCCACGCCGGCCAACGCCTGCCGGACGCGCTCGCCATCCGGGAAGGCCACCGCCGGGTTGGCGCCGAGCACGTAAAGCGCCTTGAGCTCGCCGTGCGCCGCCGCCGCCAGCATCTCGGGGGTGCTCTTCCCGGGCCTGGTTGGCAGCGCCTCGCCCCACTCCGGGGCGAACCCGGCCGTCTTCATGCCAGCATAGCCCGGGTAGGTGTCCGGCAGCAGGCCCAGGTCTTGGGCCCCGCGGGTATTGTTGTGGCGCGCCAGCACGACCACGTCGACGCGCTTCGGACCGTCGGCGCCAGCCGGCCGGCGCACTCCCAGCGTCTGGGCAAGCTGCGCCGCGGCCAGCATTGCCGCGTCCGGGTCGGTGCCAGCGCAGACCCTCGGCCCGAGGAGCAGCACTACGTCTGGGGCGTCTTGCAGCTCCTTGGCGAACGCCTGCAGCTCGTCCGGCGCCACGCCCACGGTGGCGGCCACCTGCTCGGCCTGCGCCTCGTTGGCGACCAGGCCGGCCAGGCCCCGCAGCAGCGCCGGCTCGGTGCCAGGCGCGTGCCGCAGCCAGCGGCTGGCGTATTCCACCGGGCGAATCCGCCGCGGGTAGGCCAGCAGCACCCGCTGGTGATCCTTGGCGGTGGCCTGGATGATCTGCTTCTCGCTCCAGGGGTTCTCTGAGGTGAGGTCGGCACCGACCAACACCACCAACCGCGCGTGTCGCAGGCGCCACAGCGCCCCCTCCGGCGGCGCCAGCGCCAGCAGGCGGGCCAGCGACGCCGCCTGGAACGGCCGCTTCGCCTCGGTGCGGTAATCCACGTTGTTGGTGCCGAGGACGCCCCGCAGCAGCTTGCCGAAGAGGTAGGCCTCCTCGTTGGTGCACTTCTCCGAGCCGATGCCGCCGATGGCATCCGCGCCGTGGCGCTCCCGGATCTCCGCCAGGCGTGTGGCCACCAGATCGAGCGCCTCATCCCAGGTGGCCGGCACCAGCTCGCCGTCGCGGCGCACCAGGGGCTGCTTCAGGCGCTCGGGGCTGTTGACCATCCCATAGCCGAAGCGGCCGCGCACGCAGAGGAACTCGTCGTTGACGCCTTGGCCATCGTGACCGCGAGTGCGGATAATGTGTGTTTCGCCCGAGTGGCGCCCCTTCACCTCGATGGTCATCGTGCAGCCGTCGCCGCAGTACTGGCAGAGGGAGTTGGTCTGTTTGCGGTCCAGCGGGCGAGCCTTCAGGTCGTAGAACTCGGCGGTGAGGGCGCCGACAGGGCAGACCTCGATGCAGTTGCCGCACTGCTCACAGGCCAGCCCCCCATCCATGAAGGCGGCCGGCTCGGTGCACACCCCGCGGTTGATGAAGCGGAGGGCGCCGACGCCCATCACCTCGTCGCAGTAGCGGATGCAGCGGGCGCAGTGAACGCAGCGGCTCATCACCTTCTCGATGATCGGCGGCATCGGCTTCTTCTGGCGCAGGATCTTCGGCTCCTCGAAGCGGCCTTCCGGCACGCCGTGTCGGAAGGTGTGATCCTGCAGGTCGCACTCGCCGCCCTTGTCGCAGAAGGGGCAATCGAGGGAGTGGTTGGAGAGGAGAAACTCCAGCACGCCCGCGCGCGCCGCCGCCACCTCCGCCGAGTTGGTGGTGACCACCATCCCCTCGGCCACCTGCAAGGTGCAGGAGGTGATCAGCTTCGGGATCTTCTCGACGCGCACCAGGCACATGCGGCAGGCGCCAATCGGCTCCAGCTTCGGGTGCGAGCAGAAGACCGGAATCTCGATTCCCGCCTTCCTGGCCGCGTCGACGACGAGCGTGCCCTTCGGCACACTCACCTCGATGCCGTCTATCGTCAGTGTGACGGTGTCCACCGTTGCATCACTCATAGCCTGTGCAATCCCTGTCGCCAGGTCACAACGCGTCGGAGAACCAGGAGCCTAAGCGGCACAGAGGTCCATCTCGAGCGACCGCACGGTCGGCATCACGGTCGCACGCGGCGGCGTGAAATGCAGCTCCAGTGCCTCTCTCAGGTTGGCCAGCGCTTCCTCCTCGGTGCGCCCCTGGCTGGCGACATCCACCTCCAGGCACTGCGCCACCACCCATTCCCCTTCTTGCCACAACACGGCGCTGAACTCTTGCTTCATCGGTATCTCCGCGAGTTCCGGGGTCAGTATGCCCGTCCCCGAAGGGGCAGCGGCCTTCAGCCACGTGCTGCTCGAACTCGTGGCGCCAATGCTGAATGGCGCTGCGCACCGGCACGAGGGCCGACTCTCCCAGCAGGCAGAAGCACTTCCCGTCCATCTGCTGGCAGATGGCCAGCAGCAGGTCGATGTCCTTAGGCCGGCCTTGCCCGTGCTCAATGCGGCGCAGGATCTGCGAGAGCCAGGGGCAGCCCTCGCGGCAAGGCGTGCACTTGCCGCACGACTCGTGCTCGAAGAAGCGCACCAGGTTCATCGCGGCGCCCACCATGCAGGTGGAGTCGTCCATCACGATCACCCCGGCCGAGCCGATCATCGAGCCGGCCTCTACCATCCCCTCGAAGTCGAACGGGTAGTCGAACTTGTCCGGGGGGAGGATCGGCATCGAGGCGCCCCCGGGGATCACCGCCTTGAACTGGCGGCCCTCCAGCGGCCCCCCGCCCCACTCGTAGAGGATCTCCCGCAGCGAGACGCCGAGGGGAAGCTCGTAGACGCCCGGCTGGCGCACGTGGCCGCTGAGGCAGACCAGCTTGGTGCCCGGGCACTTCTCGCGCCCGAACTGGGTGAAGACCTGCGGGCCCTCGCGCACGATGTGCGTCACGTTGCAGTAGGTCTCCACGTTGCTGAGCGCCGTCGGCATCGAGAGGTAGCCCTTGGCCGCCGGGAAGTAGGGCGGACGCAGGCGGGGCTGGCCGCGCTTCCCCTCCAGGCTGTCCAGCAGCGCCGTTTCCTCGCCGCAGATGTAGGCGCCAGCGCCCCGGTGAACCGCCATGTCGCAGTTGAAGTTGCTGCCCAGGATGCGCTGGCCGAGGAAGCCGTGGTCGTAGGCTTCACGGATGGCGCCCCACAGCCGCTCTGCCGCCAGCTCGAACTCCCAGCGGAGGTAGATGTAAACCTGCTCGGCACCGACCGCGTAGGCCGACAGGATGAGACCCTCCAGGAGTTGGTGCGGGTCGCGCTCCATGATCTGGCGGTCTTTGCAGGTGCCCGGCTCGCTCTCATCGGCGTTGGCCACCACGTAGCGGGGGAAGACGCCGGGAGGCATCAGGCCCCACTTGCGCGCGGTGGGGAAGAAGGCGCCGCCGCGGCCGCGTAGGTTGGCCTGGGCTACGTACTCGACCACCTGCGCCGGCGTCATCTCTTTCAGCGCCTTCCGCAGGCCGGCGTAACCGCCATGCTGCAGGTAGCGCGTGATGCGATACTGCTCCGGGTCGTTGATGTAGCGGAAGAGCAGCGGGCCGTCGTTCATCCGCGCCGCCGACTCCTTGTTCACCACTGGCATGTGGTCCCCCGTCAAGGCAAACCCTGGCGCTCGCCCTCTGGCGGCGCCACGCGCTCCGACGCCTCGGCGCGCAACTGCTCCAGGATGGCATCCAGCTTCTCCGGCGTGAGGTTCTCGTAGATGCGGTTGTTGATCAGCATGGCCGGTGCGTTCGAGCAGGCGCCGATGCATTCCACCTCGCGCAGCGTGAAGAGACCGTCGGCGGTTGTCTCGCCTGCCTGGATCCCGAGCCGCTCTTCCAGGTGCCGGGTGAGCTTCCGCCCGCCCAACAGGGCGCAGGAGAGCGTGCGGCAGACCTCCAAGAGATACTTTCCCACAGGCTGCCTGTGATAAACCGTGTAGAACGTCACCACGTCAAACACGTCCACCGGCCGGCAGCCGACGATCTCCGCCACCTCGCGCATCGCCGCCTCGGAGATGTAGCCTTCCTCGCGCTGCACCAGGTGCAGCAGCGGCAGTAGGGCCGACCGCCGCTCCGGGTAACGGGCCAGGATCTCCTCCACCTCCGCGCGGCAGGTCTCCCTCAGTCCGGCGCGCGCCTGCGTCATCGGTCCACCTCCCCCAAGACGATATCGATGCTGCCGATCATGGCGACCAAGTCGGCGATCAGCCGGCCCTCGGCGATCTTGGGAAGCGCCTGCAGGTTCACGAAGGAGGGCGGGCGCACCCGGCAGCGCCACGGCTTGCGGCCGCCGTCGCTGACGATGTAGAAGCCGATCTCCCCCTTGGGCCCCTCAATCGGCCGGTAGACCTCCCCCACCGGCGCGCTGAAGCCCTCGCTTACGAACTTGAAGTGGAAGATGAGGGCTTCCATGCTGGTCTTGATCTCCTGGCGCGTCGGCAGCGTGTAGCGCCAGTCGCGGATCTTGAAATCTCCTTCCGGGAGCCCTTCCAGCGCCTGGGTGATGATGCGGTGGCTCTGGCGCATCTCGGCGAGGCGCACCCGGTAGCGGTCGTAAACATCGCCGTTTTGGCCCACCGGCACCTCGAAATCGAAGCGCTCGTAGCCGCAGTAAGGCTCGGCCTTGCGCAGGTCGTGCGCCACCCCGGAGGCGCGCAGCACCGGTCCGCTCACCCCCAGGGCGATGGCGTCAGCGGCGGAGAGGACGCCGATGCCCTGGGTGCGCTGTACCCAGATGCGATTGCGGGTCAGCAGGCCCTCATAGTCATCCACCCGCTTGGGGAAGATCCGCAGGAACTCGCGAAGCTGGTCGGCCCAGCCGGGCAGGATGTCCAGCGCCAGGCCGCCGATGCGGATGTGGCTGGTCATCATCCGGACGCCGGAGATGCCCTCGAAGAGGTCGAGGATCATGTCGCGCTCGCGGAAGGTGTGCCAGAACGGCGTAACGGCGCCCAGGTCGAGGCCGTGGGTGCCCAACCACACCAGGTGGCTGGCAATCCGCTGCAGCTCCACCAGGATCACGCGCAGGTATTGGGCGCGCTCCGGCACTTCCAGGCCGAGCAGCTTTTCCACCGCCAGGCAGTAGGCCAAGTTGTTGGAGAGCGGCGCCAGGTAATCCATGCGGTCGGTGATCGGGATCACCTGGTGGAACGTCTTGTCCTCAAACGTATTCTCGAAGCCGGTGTGTAGGTAACCGATGTGAGGCACGCACCGGATGATGGTCTCACCATCCAGCTCGAGCACCAGGCGCAGCACCCCGTGCGTACTCGGGTGCTGGGGGCCCATGTTGAGGACCATCGTTTCCGTGCGAATCTCGGGTGCCGCTGGGTGCGCCATTGGCTCTACTTCCCTCGCGTCTTGTCGAAGTTGACCGCCACCTTGCCCATCGGGAAGTCCTTGCGTAGCGGGTGGCCCTCCCACTCGTCAGGCATCAGGATGCGCCGCAGGTCCGGATGGTTTCGGAAGCGGATGCCAAATAGGTCGTAGACCTCTCGCTCCAGCCACTCGGCGCCCGGCCAGACCCCGGTTGCCGTCTCGATCTCCGGGTCTTCCTCCGGCACCGGCACCTTCACCCGCAGCCGGTGGTTGTGCGGCAGCGACTTCAGGTGGTAGACTACCAGGAAGCGCGGCTGCCGCGGCAGGTGGTCCACCGCCGTCAGGTCGGCGAGGAAGTCGAAGCGCAGCTCAGGGTCGTCGCGCAGGAACGCCAGCACCGGCCCGATCCCCTCACGGCGCCCGACGAGGGTGTGCTCGCCGCGGAATACCGTGCTTTCCAGCACCCACTCCGGGAAGCGCTCGCGCACCTTGCGCGTCGCCACGAACTCCTCCGCGACCGACAGCGCCTCTTCTTGCTCCACAGCACGCTCCTGTTCCTGCCAACACGCACACCGCCCGCCGGCCGGCCCCCATGCAGTGGGGGTGAGTTCACCGGCGGCACCGAGGCCTCCCGCACCGGGGCGTGCCTGGCGCCGGAGGGGCTGGCGACGCCGGCGGCCCTCAGCCGCGCAGCGGATGGTCCTTCTTGATCTTCTCCTGAATCTGGATGATCGCCGAGATCAGCGCCTCCGGGCGCGGGGGGCAGCCGGGCAGATAGACATCCACCGGCACGATCCGATCCACCCCCTGCACGATCGCGTAGTTGTTGAAGACGTTGCCCGTGGAAGCGCAGGAGCCCATCGAGATCACCCACTTTGGGTCGGCCATCTGGTCATAGATCCGCCGAACAGCGGGGGCCATCTTGCGGCTCACCCGTCCGGAGACGATCATCAGGTCGGCCTGGCGGGGCGAGGCCCGAAAGACCTCGGCGCCGAAGCGCGACACGTCGGCGCGGGCGCTCACGGTGGCCATCATCTCAATGGCGCAGCAGGCCAAGCCGAAGGTGAGGGGCCACAGCGACGACTTGCGCGCCCAATTCACCGTGCTCTCCGCCAGGCCCACCATCCGCTCCACCGTCGTCAGGAAGACGGTATCCTTGAGCTCCTCCTCTACTCCCACTCCAGTGCTCCTTTCCTCAGGGCATATAGGTAGCCCAGCAGGAGGATCCCGACGAACACCGCCGCCTCCACCAGACCCGTCAGCTTGAGCTGCTGCGCCTGCAGCACCGCCCAGGGCCACAACAGCACCGCCTCCACGTCGAAGAGGATGAACAGGATCGCCACCACGTAGAACTTCACGTCGAAGCGCAGGCGCGCGCTGCCCACCGGGAGCGAGCCGCACTCGTAGGGCGCCGTCTTCGTCGCCGTGGCCGTCTTCCGCCCGGCCAGCGACGACAGGAAGATCATCGTCACCCCGAAGCCGATCGCCAGCACCAGCATCAGCAGAATCGGGAAGTACTCCTTCAGCACCTCTTGCGCCTTTCTTCACAAACAAAAGGGCCACGGCAGCCCCTGACCTGCTTCGGCCCGGACCCCGCGACCCCCTCCCGAGACGGGGTTGGGCTGCGGCCGGCCACTCCCCATTTCGGGCTTTAAGCAACTTATTCCTTTATTATTCTTTGATATACTTCCGCTTTTGTCTACGGATCCCCTGCTCCACCTTCTTCTCGTCGTAGCCCCAGTAGCCGGGCCGCAGGTAGTTGAAGCACGCGTAGGCCGACAAAATGGAGGCGATCAGGTAGGCGTGGGTGCGGCGCACGACGTTGACCTCTGTGAACAACGTCACGAAGTGCAGCCCCTTCTTGTCGTAGGCGCCCAGGATCTTCTGGATCAGCTCGAAGGTGGAGGTCTGGGTGTTCTCCGGGTCCTCGCGCATCGCTTCCAGGACGGCAAGGCGCTCGTCGCTGACGGCGACCAGTGGGTCCACGTCGCCCGGCTTGTAGGAGACGGTGTAGTCGGTCGTCACACCTTTGCCGCGGGGCTGAAGCTGGAACGAGCCGCCGCACAGCGGCAGGTCGAGCCGGTCAAAGAACGGCCCGAGCTCCACCATCAGGTTCAGGTTGTTGTTTAGCCAGGCGGTGAAGCTCTTCCCCGCGTGCAAGAGGGTAATCTCGACCACCTCGGGCTGGGTGGGGAAAAACGCGCGCAGGTCACCGTAGATGGGGAGTGCCCCGGCCAGCCGCAGCTCATAGCGGATGGCGGGGGTCACCTTGGGTGGCGCTTCCTCCGGCACGCTCCCCTCGGGGATCGGCTGGCCGGCGATCATCACCCGGGGGTCTTTCACCCATTCCAGCAGGTCACCCTCGAAGCCTTCCTCGGCCAGCTCCACGTCGAGCGGCTCGCCATCCTCGTTGACGAAGTAGGGCAAATAGGGCAGATCCAGCAGTTCGGGCACCTTGTTGAGCAGGCGCGGCACCGTGCCGGCGAGCCGCCACCGCTCGCCGCCAACCCAGGCGAAGCGCTCGTCGGCACCCATAGCACCCCACACGCTCCCGAACGCCGCGTTGTAGTCGCGCTCGCCCGGCGACAGCTCGAAGATCGTCTCGATCACCTCGCTGATGCGGTGCGAGCGGCGGTCGGCCAACAGGCCGGCAATCTCGGCAACCTCGCTGGCGGTCACCTCGAACACGCGCGGCGTAGCTCCCTCTTCCGTCGTTTCCGGGGCTTCCCGCTCGGCGAGCTGCTCCGCGAACGTCTCCAGCGTCTGCCCGAACTCGCCCACCATCTCCGCGGCGCACCAGTGCCCCGTCGAAAGGAGCAGCGCGTCCTCGTGGTCGAGCAGTTGGGCGAAGAACTCGCCGGGGCGGAAGGCGCGGCGGGCCGCGCACCAAGCCAGGAACTGGAGCACCTTCCCAGGCACCGGTTCCCCAGCCTGCCGCAGAACCTTGACTGCCGAGTCGGCCAGTGCCTGGCGGTCCCACGGCAACCCGCCGAGGGCCTCGCGGAAGCGCGTCAGCACCTCCTCGTCCAGGAAGAAGTTGCGGAAGATGATCTCTTCCTCGTCGTGGTCGTCAACATCCAGCAGCCAGGCGGTGAGGCCCCAGCGGTCGCCGGCGGCGAAGTACTTGCCACGGCCACGGACCACCTGCTGCACCGAGGGAAGCAGCACATCCACCGGCCGGCCGACTCCCTCAGCGAGCAGGCGGGCGATCTGCTCGGCGGTCATCGGCCGCCCGATCTGCTGCAGCACCTGCTCCACGCTGGCCTCAATCGGCCGGCGAGGATCCACTTCCGGGGCCGCCATCAGCCAGCGCCGGTCAATCGCCTGGTAGTTGTCGCTCGATTCCAGAACAGCGCGCAGCAACCGGGAGGTGACGGTGCCGTCTTGTTGGACGGCGGCGAGGATCTCGGAGACCTTGAGGGGTTCATCGGCCTGCAGCAGGCAGTCGGTGATGCGATCCAACAGATAAGTTCTGGCGGAGCCCTCAAGTTTCGGCTCCACGGCGACGTCGCTCAAGTTAGCACCTCCAAGTATAGCCGTCACCCGGCACGCCGGGAGGGTGCAAGCGCCTTACAAGGCACGGGCCCTCGCGCCGGCCTGGGTATCGCCAGCAGCCCTCCGATGGCGAGCCTCCAGCCCCCGCTCCGGTTGGCCCTCTCCCGCCGTCTGCCACCACGCCAGTGGCCGGGCGCCGGCCGTGGGTTCCCTTCGACGCCCGGATGGAGTACCCTCGCTGCTGCCGGAAGGGATCGAGCTTCCGGCAGCGTCCTCGGAGGCACCCCCACTCCGTAAGCCCCCCGCAAACCACTGGGCCACGGCAGAGATGGCATCCTGGGGGCTAATAGCCTATCCGAAAAGCTCCGATACGTACCGGAGTGCCCGAGCAATCGGGCTTTGTAACCGTATCGCTGCGGCACACCGCTACTCTCCGGATAGGCTCTAAAGGCGAGGTTCGGCCGTGCCACGGGCTCAGCAACAGGCCCATCTTACCACAATCGGGAGCCGTAGTCAATCGCCTGCCCGCCTGCCCGGCCAGGCGGCAGCCCTCGAACCGGCACCACTCCTGGCCAAGAGGGATGGGGTTCCCGGCGCCTCGCTACTTCATCTGCAGCGCCGCGGCGATCACGTCGGTGACGTGGCAGGGCATCACGCCGCCGCCCCCTTTGCCTTTCGCCGGTGCCGGTGGTTGGCTGTCCCGCTTGTTCTCCGGCAGCACCCACGTCGGCTTGTTGGATTGGGCGGTCACCACCAACAGCGACGGGAACGCGGTCACCCCATAGCGGCCGGCCAGCTTCTTCTCCGCCGCGCTCCGGCTGGGCACAATCTTCACCGCCGTGGCGCGCGCCAGCACCTCCCCGGCGCGACAGGCCGAGAAGACCTCCGCTTCCAGGCTGCGGCACCGCGCCGAGGTCGGCTCCGAGAAGTAGAGCATGACCCCCTTCTTGGTGGCGGCAAGCTCCTTCATCGCCGTGTCGTGGCCCTTGCTGCCGTTCAGCCACTTCACCCGACCACCGGCCGCCCCCGGAGCACCCGGCGACTTTGGCTTCGTCGTCTCCGCCACCTCAGTGTTCCCGGTGATCATCAGGGCGGTGCGCCGCGCTTCCGCCGGCAGCGGCTCCGGCGTGAACACCATCGTCGCCTGATACTCGCGGGAAAACTGCGAGAACAGCCCGAAGCGCTGCTCCCCCTTGGCCAGCGGCGCGCTCTTGTTGCCTTGGACCACGATGCACACCGAGCCGCCGGCCATCCGCCGTACCTTGGACGCGGCGATGACTCCGGAGAACGGGGTCTGCTTCTGTTCCTGGCGGCGCGCCTCCCAGGCGATGCTGCCGGTTCGGGTGCCGGCCGCCATGACGTCGTAGCTAGTGCGGTAGTCGCCGATCAAATAGCTGACGCTGCCCAGCTTGATCGGCCGGGTGGCCTTGAGCACCTTGCTGACCGCAACCGGGGTGCTGATGGCCACCAGGCGCACCTTCGGCAGCGTCGCCACCACCGTCTTCGAGCGGCTGGCTTTGGGGGCCGCCGCGGCGGCGCTGACAAAACCCACCAGCAGCATCAGTACCAGCGGCAGGGGGAACCGCCACCGGTTGCACTCCATCGGCAAAGCGTTCATGCTCTATCCCCTCATCCTGTCTGTGGTTGGCGGTGAGGTCGGTCTCCGGTGCAGGCGCGGGCCGCGGTTGGCCGCCACGCGGACACTACGCGGCCAGTCATCATCTTACCACCTCGGCGGCCGGGCCGTCAATTCGCTCCCGCTTTCACGATCAAGGACCCGTGACGCCGGCGTTTGGTGGCAATCCCCAAAATATTTAACGCATGCTTAACGTGAGCTTAACGCTGCAACCCTGCTACAATACTATAATAATAGAAGCGAGATCCTGGTGGTAAGCGCCGGGGTTGCGCGCCCGGCGGCGCGCATGGTATAGTAACAGAGCGTTCGGCTGCTATCCTCACCGGCGTTACGGAAGAGAGCTCCCGCTCCCGGGGGGCCATAAGGGAAAGTCATGTTCCGCAGAAACAGCGCACCAGTGCAAGCCGACCGAGAAGCGCCACGGATGAGAAGGGCGCGCTGGGCACTGCTGGCGGCCGCCCTCAGCCTGGTCGTCGCCGCGGCCATCCCGCGCGGGTTCGCCGCCCCCGCGGGCGAGAAGGCGATCGAGTTGATGGGGCCCAACGGCCGCTGCAACTATCCCCGGCCGAGGGGGGGGCTGATGATCCTCTGTGCCGCCGGCCTGCGCAAGCCGATGGAGGCCCTGCGCAAGGAGTTCGAGCAGCGCTACCACATCCCGGTGCGGGTGGCCTACAGCGGCTCCCAGTGCCTGCTGGCGCAGATCGCCATCACCTACCGGAACCGCCTGGTGGACCTCTACATCCCCGGCGAGGAGTATTTTGCCCAGCAGGCGGAAAAGCGCGGCTTCGTGGCCGAGTCCAAGCCGATCAGCTACTTCGTGCCGGTGATCATGGTCCGCGCTGGCAACCCCAAGGGGATCCGATCGCTGAAAGACCTGGCGAAGCCCGGCCTCCGCGTGGGCCTGGGTGAGCCGAAGACGTGCGCCGTGGGCAAGACGACCCAGGAACTGCTGCAGAAGCATCGCCTGGCGCAAGCAGTGAAGAAGAATGTGGTGATGTACACCCCGATGGCCCCGGAGCTGGGCAACGCGGTGAAGCTGGGCAGCGTGGATGCCGCCATCAACTGGGATGCCGTGGCCGCCCCCTACGAGGCCGGCACCGACATCATCACCATTCCGCCCAACGACAACCTGATCGTGCGCTCCTTCGTCTGCGTCCTGAAGTCGGCGCGGTCGCCAATAAAGGCTAAACAGTTCCTCCAGTTTGCCGCGAGCAAGGAGGGCCAGGCCATCTTCAAGAAGTGCGGCTACACGGTGGACCCAAAGCATCCGGTCTACCCGCACAAGGGTCACTGATGACCGGAATGCCGGCAACCGACACCGCCGTTCAGCCACCGTCGCCCTCGCGGCGCTCGTCGCTCCACGAGAAGCGGGGCGACCTGCTCTTCGCCGCCCTCCTCAGTTCGCTGCTGTTCGCCTACGCCGGGTTCATCCTCGCGGTGATCCTCGCCGATGTCTCCTGGCTCAGCCGGCCGGCGGAGGTGGGCAAACCGCGAGCGATCACCGCCGTGTTGGCGACGCCGGACCTGTTTGACCAGGTGAAGGCGGCGTTCCTCCTCAGCTTCGCCACGTCGTTCATCACCTCTATCCTGGCGATGGGAGTGGCGATCCCTTCGGCCTACGCCCTCTCGCGCTACCGGCTGCCGTTCAAGGCCGCCATCGATACGATCATCGACTTGCCGATTGTCATCCCGCCGCTGCTGGCCGGCATCAGCCTGCTGATCTTCTTCAACCAGTCCTCGCTGGGGCTGGCGGTCGAAGAGTGGTGGCGCCGCAACCTCGGCGACGGCGACCTGGGCATCGTCTACTCGCGCGTGGGGATCATCGTCGCCCAGTTTTTCATCGCCTCCGCGTTCTGCATCCGCGCCGTCAAGGCGGCCATCGATCAAGTGAACCCCCGGTTCGAGGCGGTGGCACGCTCCCTCGGCTGCGGCCCCGTCCGGGCGTTCTGGAAGGTGACCCTTCCCCTGGCCCGCACCGGCCTGGTGGCCGGCTGGATCATGACCTGGACGCGGGCCATGGGCGAGTTCGCGCCGATCATGGTCCTGGCCGGCGCGCGGTTCGATACGGCGGTGCTGCCGGTGACCGCGTTCCTCAACCTCTCCGGGGGCGACCTCGAGGTCTCTGTCGCCATCACCGTCCTGATGATCCTCCTGGCGACGGGCACCCTTCTCCTGTTCAAGCGGCTGGGGGGGAAGGGCTACATATGGTAAGCCTGCGCGTCGAGGGCCTCTGCGTCCGGCTGGGCGAGTTCGATCTGCGCGACATCACCCTGGCAATTGCCGCCAGCGAGTACTTCTGCATCCTCGGGCCCACCGGCGCCGGCAAGAGCGTGCTGATCGAGTGCATCGCCGGCCTGCAGCGCCCCGACCGGGGCCGCGTCTTCCTGGGCGACGCCGACATCACCGACGTGCCGCCCGAGCGCCGGGGAGTGGGCTACGTGCCGCAGGACTATGCCCTCTTCCCGAACATGACCGTGCGCCAGAACATCGCCTTTGGCCTGCGCGTGCGGCGCACCCCGCCAGAGGTGATCGCCAAGCGCGTCGCCTCGCTGGTGGGGCTATTCCACATCGAGCACCTGCTGGAGCGCCAGCCACTGCACTTGAGCGGCGGGGAGAAACAGCGCGTGGCCCTCTCGCGTGCCCTCGCCGTGGAGCCCAAGGTGCTGCTGCTGGACGAACCGCTGGCCGCCGTGGACGAGCAAACGCGCGACCGCCTCTGCGCCGAGCTGCACGACATCCAGCGCGCCACCGGCGTGACCGTCATCCACATCTCTCACAACTTCGACGAGACGTTGGCCGTGGCCGACCGCATCGGCATCATGCACGCCGGCCAGATGGTGCAAGTCGGCACCCCCGACGAGATCTTCTCCGCGCCCCAGAGCCGCTTTGTGGCCGAGTTCACCCGCGCCGAGAACGTGATCCCCCTGGCAGCCCCGCCTCAGCCGGTCGCCGGCGCGCGGTTGCGGCTATCGCTCTCGACGCAAGACTCACTGCTGGCCGCGGTCCCGGCCCGGGGGGCTTCCGGCTGGAGCCATGCCATCGTGCGTCCGGAGGCGTTCCGTCTCTACCCTCAGGCAGACGGCCCGGCCGAGACGCCGGACGGCGCCCTCACCGCCACCGTGACCCGCATCACCGAGCGCGGCCACCTCTTGCACTTCCAAACCCAGACTGATTCCGGCCTCACCCTCACCGCCCTGAAGCTGCGCAGTGAAGCCCGCGCCGCCGGCCTGAAAGTGGGCGACCGCGTTTGCCTGCTGGTCAGCCCCGACGACGTGCATCTCCTTTGATCCCCCCTCGCGCCGAAGCCGCGGCGCCGCGGCGATTGCGCCGCAGTACGCTTGACCCGCCAATGCTTCGCCCCTACCACCACCCGGAGACCCGCGAGTCCCCCTTCGTTCACCCAGCAGGATTACCCGGGGTGTTTGGGGAAGCTGCAGAGCGTACCGCTGCGCGCTTATCCTGGGAAAAGGAGCGGTCGCTCATGGCAGACAACGAGTTTGGGTGCAAGCTGCGCGAACTGCGCTGCCGGCGTGGGTTCTCCCTGCAGAAGCTGGCCGACCGGCTGACGGGCATCCGCGACGCCACCAGCCAAGACACACGCGGGGTGAACAAGAGCTACATCTCCGACCTGGAGCGTGGCACCAAGCCGCCTCCCAGCCGCAAGCAGATCGCCCGCATCGCGCTGGCGCTGCGCTGCAACGACCAGGAGCGTGACGAGCTGTACCTGGCCGCCGGCTTTGTGCCACCCAGCCTTGCCGGTTCTCTTGGCACCGCGGAGCTGCGCGCCGCCCTGGCGGACCTCGGCAGTGTCGCTCCGCCGGCCGCCGTGGCCGCACCCCACTACGAGGCCGGTGGCGGAGCGCCCTTCCCCGCCCCCCTCGCGGCTCCGGCTCTGCCAGAACACGACTTCACCGTGGCCATCGCCGGCGCGGCGGGCGGCGGTCTCTACCAGGAGGGGGATCTGCTGCTGGTGAAGGCGACCCGCGCGGTGCCCAACGGCGCCCCGGTGGTCTGCCAGGTCGGTGACGAGGTGTGCGTGCGGCGCTACGAGAGACACGCCCTGACGGTGGCGCTGACCGCCGCCGAGGAGGAGAGCGACCGCGTTGCGGCCGACCAGGTCAAGCTGCTGGGGCAGGTCGTCGCCTTCATCCGCCGCTGCTGAAGGCGCGGTAGCCACCCGGCGGCCCTGGCGACGCGCGCCGAGGCGCCGCTGGACCCACTCACGCCATTGCGGGAAAAGGCGCCGAATGGTAGAATAGACTGGTGCCCACGATGCTATCGGAACTGTACATCGAGGACTTTGCACTAGTCGACCGCCTGACGGCGCGCTTTGGCCCGGGTCTGAACGTCCTGACCGGCGAAACCGGCGCCGGCAAGTCGATCATTATCGACGCCATCAACTGCATCCTTGGCGTGCGCGCCGGGAACGACCTGGTGCGGCACGGCGCCGCACGCGCCACCGTCCAGGCCGCTTTTGACCTGGACGACGCCGCCGACGCCCGCGCCGAGGCCGAGAGCGCCGGCCACCCGGTGGAGGAGGGGCTGCTGATCGTCCACCGCGACCTGCCCGCCACCGGCAAGACGCAGTGCCGCGTCGGTGGCCGCCTGGTCACCGTCGCCATGCTGCGCAACCTGGGCCGCACCCTGATCGATGTGCATGGCCAGCACGAGCACCAGTCGCTCCTCTCCGTAAGCCGCCACCTCGACCTGCTGGATGCCTGGGCCGGCGCCGAGGTGATGGCGCTGCGCCAGCGGGTGGGCGAGTGCCACCGGGCACTGGCGGCGCTAGATCAGCAACTCGCGCAGCTCGGCATGGACGAGCGCGACCGTGCCCGCCGGGTGGACCTCTACCAGTTCCAGCTCAAGGAGATTGACGCCGCCGCCCTACAGCCGGATGAAGAGGAGCAACTAGAGAGCGACCGCCTGCGCCTGGCCAACGCTGAGAAGCTGTTCCTGCACGCCGGCCAAGGCTACGACCGCCTGCGCGACGACGGGGGCGCGCTCGACAACCTGGGGGCGGCCTTGGAACACCTGCAGAGCCTGGCCGACATCGACCGGGCAGCCACCCCGCTGCTGGAAGCGCTCCAGGCCGCCTACTACCAGATTGAGGACGCCACCGACCAGCTCCGCAGCTACCGCGACGCCATCGAGTTCAACCCGGAGCGCCTGGAGGAGATCCAGGAGCGCCTCTCGGTGATCCAGAGCCTGAAGCGCAAGTACGGCGACAGCATCCCCGAGATCCTCGCCTACCGCGCGCAGGTAGCTGCCGACCTGGAGCGCCTGGAGAGCGCCGAGGCCAACGAGGCAGCGCTGCAGGCGCAGCGTGCCGCCACCGAGAGTGAGGCACTCGCGCTGGCAGAGGAGCTTGGCCGGCTGCGCCGCGAGGCCACCCGGCGCTTCGAGCGGGAGATCGAGGCGGAGCTAGCGGCCCTGGCGATGGGCACCACCCGCTTTGCCGTGGCACTGGCGCCCCAGCCGTTGGGCCCTACCGGCACCGACCGCGCCGAGTTCCTGATCGCCCCCAACCCCGGCGAGCCGCTGAAACCGCTGGCGAAGATCGCCTCCGGCGGCGAGCTGTCGCGCGTCATGCTGGCGCTGAAGTCGGTCCTTGCCCGGGTAGACCGGGTGCCGACGCTGATCTTCGACGAGATCGACGTGGGCATCGGTGGGCGCACCGCCCACGTGATCGGTGAGAAGCTGGCGTCGCTGGGGCGTGAGAAGCAGGTGGTCTGCGTGACGCACCTCCCCCAGATTGCCGCCCGCGCCGATGTCCACTTCAGTGTCCGCAAGGAGGTTCAGGGCGAGCGAACCGTCGTGCGCCTGTGCCGCCTCAGCGAGGAGGAACGCATCGAGGAGTTGAGCCGGATGCTGGGTGGCCGTGCCGACTCGGCAACCGCCCGCGAGCATGCCCGCGAGCTGTTGGCGCAGCGCGCCACGAGGGAGGCCGCGGCTTGAGGCGCAAGGCTTCTGGCCGGGCGGTACAGGGGCCGGCCCGCCCCGGCCGCAAGACGAAGAAACTGATCCCCGAGCTGCAGCGCGGCGACATCGCCATCATCGACCACCCCGACATGGACGGCGTGTGCGCCACGGCGCTGGCGGCGCGCCGCGTCGCCGCCGTGGTGAACGCCGCCGAGGCGCTCACCGGCCGCTACGCCGCGTCTGGACCCGGCATCCTCCTTGCCGCCGGCATCCCGGTGTACGACTGCGCCGGCAGCGATCTGCTGGACCGCCTCCAGCCGGGCGCTCCCTTGGAGATTCGCGACTCCGGCGAGATCATCGCGGACGGCGATTGCCTGGCCGTCGCCCGGCGCGTCTCCACCGACCTGCTGGAGCAGCGCCTGGCGGAAGCGCGCCAGAACGTCGCCACGGAGATGGAGGCGTTTGTCCGCAACACCCTCTCCTACCTCTCGGAAGAGTGGACCCTCCTGTTCGACGAGCGCCCGCTGCCGGAACTGCGCACGCCGATGCAGGGCCGTGACGTGTTGGTGGTGGTCCGCGGCGAGGGCTACCGGGAGGATCTGCAGGCGATCCGCTCCTACGCGCGCGACAAGCGCCCGGTGCTGATCGGTGTCGAGGGGGGCGCCGACGCCCTGCGGGAGATGGGGCTGCGCCCCGACGTGATCCTGGGCGACATGGACTCCGTGAGCGACGACGCCCTGCGCTGCGGCGCGGAGATCATCGTTCACGGCTACGAGCGGCGCTCTCAGGGAGAGGCCGGCACTGCCCAGGTAGCGAGCGCGCCCGGCCTGGCGCGCGTGCGTCGGCTGGGCCTGGAGGCCCACGTGCTCTACGCCCTGGGAACCAGCGAGGACGTGGCGCTCATCCTCGCCGAGCGCAAGGGCGCCCGCCTGATCGTGGTGGTCGGCTCGCACTTCTCGCTGCAAGACTTCCTCGACAAGGGGCGCAAGGGGATGAGCAGCACCTTCCTGGCGCGCCTAAAGGTGGGCTCGATCCTCGTCGATGCCAAGGGCGTCAGCCGCCTCTACCACCGGGGCCTGCGCATCATCGACATCGCCTCGCTGGTCCTGGCGGCGTTGGTGCTGGTGCTGGTGATCCTCTCGGTGAGCGCGGGCGCGCGCGGCTTCGTGGACCTGCTGGCCTTGCGCCTGCAGGTGTGGCTACGGCAGCTTTGGTGAGGCACTCTTGATTGACCTGAAGTATCACATCGCCAGCCTGGTAGCGGTCTTCCTGGCGCTGGCCGTCGGCATCTTGATCGGCACCTCCCTGATCCGCTCGCAGTCAGTGGAGAGCCAGATCGACCACCTGCGCGACCGCTTCGACCGCATCCAGGCGGAAGACCGACAGCTTCGGGCCGACAACAGCGAGCTTCAGCAGCAGATCCGCACCCTGGAGAACGCCTTGCAGTTGGTGGTGCCCGCCGCCGTGCGCGCGCGCCTCACCGGCAAGCGGATCGCCGTCATCGTCAGCGAGCCGCGCCCCGACACCAGCCTGCTGCGCGACCTGAAGCACCTGCTCAACGGCGCCGGGGCCAGCGTGGCCTCGATCACTACTCTGCGCGGCAACCTGATCCCCGAGAACGCCGCCAGCCGCCAGGCGATCCTGGCACACGCCGGGATTGAGGGGCAGGAGTTGGAGCGCGCCCGCCGCCAGCTTGCCGGACGGATTGTGCAGGGCGTGGTGCAAGGCAAGGAGCCGGAGTTCCTCCGCCTGGCGGCGCAGTACTCGCCCGGCCTGGTGCTGGATGGCGACTACACCCTGCCGGTGGATGGGGTGCTGCTGCTGGCGGCCACCAGCACCGAGGAGACCGAGGCGCTCACCCACGGCAACGGCGTGCTGGCGCGGGTGGCTAGCGTGCTGGCGGAGCAGGAGGTGCCGGTGGTGGTCTGCGAGCGCCAGGCCGTCACGGCCTCCCTGGTGCCTCGCTTCGCCCGCTACAACCTGACGACGGTAGACAGCGTCGACACGCCGTTGGGCAAGATCGCGCTGGTCTATGCCCTGGCAGGGAAGCAGGGCCATTTCGGCACCAAGCCAGACTCGGCCCAGTTGCTGCCCGAGCTGGACCTGGAACCGCTGAGCCCGGAGCCTACACCTCCAGCTCGTTGACGACGGCGTGAACCCCCGGCACCTGGGCGGCGGCGCGCGTGGCGGCATCCCGCGCCTGGGGGCTGGTGGCACGGCCCCGCAGGTAGATGATTCGCCCCTCGCGGGTGACGGTGATCAGGTGGTCCTGCACGCCCTCGTCCTCCAGGAGCGCCTCCTCCACCTGCTCCACCAGGTCGGTCTCATCCATGGTAGCGCGCGTGTACTCCATCAGGCCACCCCCATCTGCCCGCGGCGGGACCCCACCGGGCCGCCGGGCGAGGAGCATTCGGTACACGCTGTTACCCAAGTGCCGCCGCGCGCAAACAAGGGGGCGCGCTGCACGTTGCGTGCCGGCCACCGAGCGGCAACGGGGGATGCCCCGCTAAGGCGCGGGCGCCGCCGGTTGAGTGGTGGGGCCAGCGTGCGCGCGTGGGCGTGCCCTGGTGGCGGGCGCCTCGCCATCGTCCTGCTGTTCGCCGGCGTCCGCCCGAGGCTCCGCCGGTGCATCCAGCGTCAACTCCAGCACCCGCTGGATCGTGTCGGCGAACTCCACCTGCAACTCCTGGCGGATCTCCTCCGGCACCTCCTCCAGGAGGTCTTTGCGGTTGCGCTCAGGCAGCACGACGCGCTTCAACCCGGCGCGATGCGCGGCCAGCACCTTCTCTTTGATTCCCCCTACCGGCAGCACACGCCCGGTGAGCGTGATCTCTCCCGTCATCGCCACGTCACTGCGCACCCGCCGGCCGGTTACCAGCGAGGCCAGCGCGGTGGCCATGGTGACCCCCGCCGACGGCCCGTCCTTCGGGATCGCGCCAGCGGGCACGTGAACGTGGAGATCGTGCCGGCGGAAGAAATTCGGATCGACCCCCAGTTCGGCGGCGTGGGCGCGCACGTAACTCAGGGCCGCCTGGGCCGACTCTTTCATCACGTCGCCCAGTTGCCCGGTGAGCAGGAGGGTGCGCCCGCCGGGAAGCGCCGTCGCCTCCACGAACATCACGTCGCCGCCCACCGGGGTCCAGGCAAGCCCGACTGCCACGCCCGCTTGCGAGGTGCGCTCGGCGATCTCCTCGTACTCGAAGCGGGGCACGCCCAGGTAGCGCCGCACCGCTTCCTGGTCGATGGTAACCGGCTCCGTGCGTCCCTCGGCAAACTCTCGCGTCACCTTGCGGCACACCGAGGCGATCTCGCGCTCCAGGTTGCGCACGCCGGCTTCCCGGGTGTAGCCAAGGGCGATGGCGCGCAGCGCCGCGTCTTCCCAGCGGATGTGCTCCGGGGTGAGGCCGTGCTCGCTCATCTGCTTGGGCACCAGGTGGCGCTTGGCGATCTGCAGCTTCTCCTGCTCGGTGTAGCCGGAGATCTCGATGATCTCCATGCGGTCGCGCAGGGGCGGCAAGATCGTGTCGAGCACGTTCGCCGTGGTGATAAAGAGCACCCGCGAGAGGTCGAACGGCACGTCCAGGTAGTGGTCGCGGAAGGTGGCGTTCTGCTCCGGGTCCAGCACCTCCAGCAGCGCGGAGGAGGGGTCGCCACGGAAGTCGGCGCCCACCTTGTCGATCTCGTCGAGCATGAAGAGGGGGTTATTGGCGCCGGCGCGGCGGATGCCCTGGATCACCTGGCCCGGCAGGGCGCCGATGTAAGTGCGCCGATGACCGCGGATCTCCGCTTCGTCGCGGATGCCGCCCAGCGACATGCGGAAGAACTTGCGCCCCAGCGCCCGGGCGATTGACTTGCCGAGGGAGGTCTTGCCGACGCCGGGAGGGCCGGCAAAGCAGAGGATCGGGTGGCGGTGGCTCTCCGGGTGGAAGCGGCGCACCGCCAGGTACTCCAGGATGCGCTCCTTCACCTTGTCCAGGCCATAGTGGTCGGCATCGAGCACCTCGCGCACCGCGCGAATATCGAGGTTGTCCTCGGTGCTGATGTTCCACGGCAGCGCCACCAGCCAGTCGATGTAAGTGCGCGAGACGGTGTACTCCGCCGCCTGGGGCGGCATCTTGGCGAGGCGGTCCAGCTCGCGGTCGGCCTCTTTGCGGGCTTCCTCGGGCAGGTTGGCCTCTTCGATCTTCTGGCGCAGCTCCTCGATCTCGGCGGTGCGCTCGTCGGTTTCGCCCAGCTCCTTCTGGATCTGCTTGAGCTGCTCGCGCAAGTAGTAGTCGCGCTGCATCTTGCCCAGCTCGGTGTGCACCTGCGACTGGATCTTGGACTGCAGCTCGAGGATCTCCAGATCGCGGTTGAGGAGGGCCGCCAGCTTGCGCAAGCGCTCGCGCAGGTCCACCGTCTCCAGCAGGTCCTGCTTCTCGCCGATCGGCATGCGCACGTGCGCGGCCACTAGGTCGGCCAGGACGTGCGCTTCCTGAACGTTCTGCGGGATCGCCTGCAGCTCGTCCGGCAGGTCGGGCGAGAGAGAAACCACCTTCTGGAAGAGGCCGCCGACGTTGCGGCGCAGTGCCTCCACTTCCATCAGGGCCTGCGGGTCGGTGGGCAACTCTTCGGGCAACACGCGCACGCGCACTTTGAGGTAGGGCTCTGTCTGGAGGCACTCGAGCACCTCAAAGCGGCGCAAGCCCTGCACGATCAGCCGGATGCCCTCCGGCAGCTTCAGCATCGTATGGATCACGGCGGCCGTGCCAACGCGGTAGACGTCGTCGAGGCTCGGCTTCTCCGTTTCGGGCGACTTCATCGCCACGGTGCCGATGACGCGGCTGCCGGAGACGGCCGCGTCGTCGATCAGCTTGACGGAGCTCTCGCGAGAGACGGCCAGCGGCACCACCACCACCGGGAACAACACCGTGTCGCGCAGGGGGAGCAAACTCAGCTCCTCCGGGATGTTGACGGCGCCGTCCTCTCCCCCAGCCGGAGCCGGGGCCTGCTCCTCAGTCACTTCCATCACTCACCCTCACTCCCCGGTGACCGGAATGGTGCGCGCGACCGCGCGCTCCGCCTGGGGCATCTTGGGGAGCACCACCAGCAGGAATCCATCCTTGTAACTCCCCACGATTCGGTCGCGATCGACATGGACATCACCCGGCAGGGGGATGGCCAGCTCGAAAGGACCGAAGTAGATCTCAAAGCGATACCACCGCACGCGGCCGACGCACTCGTCGCAATCCTCAACACGCTGGCCGCGGATGGTGAGCACTCGCCCATCCGGCGACAGGTCCACGTGGACATCGGCAAGACCGCCGGTGTCGGGGTCGACACGCAGCCCGGCGGCCTCCACTTTGACGACGAGGTTCTCCTCGGTCTCGTAAACATCTGTGCGGGGCTGCCAGAACCGCCCGGGCACCGGCAACGGATCGAAGAAGCCGCGCCAACTCTCGGTCAGGCGCTCCATCTCCCGTTCCATCTGGCGGATGACGTCTTCGTAACGTCGAAAGCTCATCGTGCTCACCTGTCCTCGAAGTGACACAGGCCCCGCAGGCCCACGGTGGCAGGGGCGGACCGGATAGCTGCCCTCCCGAGACGGCCGCCACCCGGGCCGACCGAGCACCAGGCGTGCCATAGCGAATCGGATAGCCAGGCCGGTGATGGCCGCTCCCTATCTTAGCACATGCGCGCAGGTTGTTCAATAGCGACGCGGCCCCCGCCGCGGGGATATGGCGGCGGAATCGTCTCCAACGCCGAGCGGTCGGAGCGCCGGCGTCCCGCCGGCCGCCGTAGGAGACCCTCATGCCTGGCAGGCGGGCACCCAGAAGCAGCGAGGTGCCGCGGCGACGCGGCCGCCCGGCAGAGGCCCGATGGCTCGGGCACTCCGGCTAGTTGCCTAGGAGAGCAGCGGAGCGCCACAGCGATGTGGCTTCCTACAGTGTGACGCCCGATGGCTCGGGCACTCCGGCCAGTTGCCTGGGAGAGTAGCGGAGCGCCGCAGCGATGCGGCTTCCTAACAGCGTGAAGCCCGATGGCTCGGGCGGTACAAGGCACCGGGCGCACCACCGTGCGTCCCTACGCTCCACGCTCTGGGTAGGGGCGCACGGTGGTGCGCCTGGCGAAGTGCCCTGGGTGCCGTGAATAGATTCTCAGGTAATCGGGAGGGTTTTGCCGGCGGCGGCGGCTTCCATGGCGGTGAGGATCACGTTCAGCGCCTTGTAGCCTTCCTCACCGTTGATAGACGCCGGCTTGCCCGCCTTGATCTCGGCCACGAAGAGATCGATGACGCCGCTGGAGACCTGCTTCACGTTGGTGGAGATCTCGCCCACCTTGTGCTGCTCCACGTCGCCGTTGCGGTAGTTGACCACCACGTTCCAGACCGGGTCGGTGCCGATGGAGAGGACGCCCTTCTCGCAGTAGAGGACGGTCCAGTTGTCCTCGGCGCCGTAGTTGGTCCAGCTAACCGTCACCGTGCCGACGACGCCGGCATCGCTTTTCAGGGTGAGGATGGCGTTGTCGTCGATGTCGATGAGGGTGCCATCGGGGTAGCGCTTGTCGAGGGTGGTGATGATGCCGCCCACCTCGGTGAACTCCTGGCCGAGGAGCCAGCGCATCAGGTCGGCCTTGTGGACGCCGAGGTCTCCGGTCACGCCGAGGCTGGCAACGCCCTTCTTGAAGAACCAGGTGTTGGCGTTGTTGTCGACGCTCCAGAACTCGGGGCCGGGGTGAGCGAAGGCGGTGCGGAAGGAGATCACCTTGCCGAGGCGGCCACTATCGAGGATCTCCTTGGCGCGGACGTGGGGGGGCATCAAGCGCTGGTTGTGGCCGATCATCAGGTTCTTGCCGCTCTTCTGCGCGGCGGCGATCATCGCCTGGGCCTCTTCGCGCGTGGTGGCCATCGGCTTCTCGCACAGCACGTGCAGGCCGGCCTTCAGGGCATCCAGCGTCTGCTGCGCGTGCAGGGTGTTCGGCCCGCACACGACCACCGCGTCGAGCTTCTCGCCCTCCAGCATCTCCTGGTAGTCGGTGTAAGCCTTGACGCCAAACTGGGCGGCCACTTCCTTGACGCGCGCCGCGTTGGCATCGCACACCGCGACGAGCTGGCAGTCGGGGTTGGCGACGCACTCCGGGATATGCCGGCGCTGGCCAATCGCGCCCGTTCCGATAATCCCGAACCTCACGGGAGTTGCAGCCATGGGAATCTCCCTTTCCTGATCATCCTCGTCCTCGTCGCTGGTCACTCACGAGCAACGACGAGGACGAGGCGTTTCTGCGAAGGAGCTGTCCGCGAAGCACGGCGCAGCGCCGTGTGCCCCTACGACATCCTGGGCGATGCCCGAGGTGTTCGTGGACGCGTCCTAACCGATAGTCACCCACTGGCCGCTGGCGGCGGAGCGCTCCACGGCGTCGAGGACGAGCTGCGCCTTGAGACCATCGCGGAAATCGGGCGTGGCGGGCTTGTCCTGGGTGATCGCCTCGATGAAGTCGACCACCTGGTGCGTGAAGGAGTGCTCCCACCCGATGATGTGGCCGGCGGGCCACCAGGCGTCCACCCAGCGGTGCTCGCCGCCCTCAGTGACGCTGATGGTGCGGAAGCCCTGCACGTGGCCCGCGTCCCGGCGCGAGTAGAACTGCAGCTCGTTCAGCCGCTCGACGTTGAACGCCAGGCTGCCCTCACTGCCGTTGATCTCGAAAATGTTGCCGTTGCGGTGGCCGGGGGCGAAGCGCGTCGCCTCGAAGGTGCCGATGGCGCCGTTGCTGAAGCGCGCCAGGAAGAGGGTGCCATCGTCGACCGTCACCGGGCCGCGCTCCTGGCTGGCGGTGGCCTCCAGGCCGCTCATCGAGGTGGCGATCGGCCGCTCCTTGATGAACGTCTCCATCAGGCCGCTCACCGCGGTGATGTCGCCCACCAGGAAGTGTGCCAGGTCGATGGAGTGGGCGGCCAGGTCGCCGAGCGCGCCGGAGCCGGCGTCTTCCTTCTTCAGGCGCCACACCAGGGGGAAGTCGGGGTCGACGATCCAGTCTTGCAGGTAGACGGAGCGCCAGTGGAAGATCCGGCCGATGGCACCCTCGTCGATCAGCCGCTTGGCGAGCTGGATGGCCGGCAGCTTGCGGTAGTTGAAGTTGACGCAGTGCTTGACGCCCGCCTGCTCGACCGCCTGCACCATCTCGCGCGCTTCGCTGACGGACATGGCCAGCGGCTTCTCGCAGAAGACGTGCTTGCCCGCCCGCGCGGCGGCAATGGCGATCTCGGCGTGCGAGGTGTTGCCGGTGACGATGTCCACCACGTCGATGTCGGGCCGGCTCACCACCTCGCGGTAGTCGGTGGCATAGCTCTCCCAACCAAGCTTCGCCGCGGCGGCCTTCACTCCGGCTTCCTCACGCCCCACGAGGACCTTCATCACGGGCTCAGCATCCAGATCGAAGAAGACCGGCGCCTGACGGAAGGCGTTGCTGTGCGCCTTCCCCATGAACTTGTAGCCGATGAGGGCTACGTTGAGCTTCTGGGCCATGGTGCAGGTGGCCTCCTTTCTGCGGTAGCACAGAGGGGAGCGGCACGGATGTCCGTGGAAGCCGACGCGCAGCAGCGCCATCCCGCCGCTTCGCCCGGATTCTAGCACATCCCCCAGGGTTTGTAAAGGCGGCCAGCGGGTATACCGTTAGCATCCCACGCGCTCGGCGCTCCTGCCGGGGGAGCCCCGCCCCGCCCCGGGCCGGAGCGAGACGGCCGGCGCCGGCCGCTGCCCCGCAATAGGCCGCGAAATTGCATGCCCTTTCCTCGGCAGCAGCGCCAAGGCGCTGTGGGGCCCCGCCCCAGCCGCGGGCCGGCGCGCGCGCCGCCGCGGGCGGGACGGACGGGCATCCCCGCCACCATGGCGTGGCCGGGAGAAGAGGAAGGGGGAGAGATGCCGGGACACAACAGCCGGCTCAGGTGGCTTGGCCAGGCGCTAGCGGCCCTCGTGCTGGTGATCGGCGCCGCCGGCCCCTGGGGCAGCGCCGCTTGGGGCACCGGCGCCCGGCCGGGTGCCGCCCAGAAGGAGGCGCCGGCAGCCAGCGCGGGCGCCGCCAAGGAAGACGACGAGGTGCGCCTCGGCCGACAGGCCGCCGCGGCCCTCGAACGGGAGTACAAGCTGGTGCGCAACGTGCAGCAGCTCGCGCGGCTGCGGCGCATCGGCGAAGAGATCGCCGCCGTCTCCGACGAGCCAGGCTACCGCTATACGTTCAAAATCCTCGATACCGAGGAGGTCAATGCTCTCTCGCTGCCAGGGGGGTTCACCTACGTCACCAAGGGGATGCTCTCCTACGTGCGCTCCGATGAGGAACTGGCCGGCGTGTTGGCCCACGAGATCGCCCACGCGGCCAAACACCACGTGAGAGACCTGCGACGCCGCGAGTCGGCCGCCAACCAGTACGTGATCATCGGCGTGCTGAGCGCGCTGCTTCTAGGGCGGCTGCACTCCTCTGGCCTGGGCAACATGCTCTTCGGCGCCGAGATTGTCAAGACCGCCTACCTCAATCAGTACGGCCAGGAAGCAGAAACGGAGGCCGACCGCGCGGGCGTCGAGTACCTCATCAAGACCGGGAAGTACAACCCGGTGGGGATCCTCACCGTGATCGAGCGGCTGGCGCGCGACGAAGAGCGGCAGGCAGGCCCGCAGTTGGGCGTCTTCCGCACGCACCCGCCCGGCCGGCAGCGCGTGGAGGCGCTAGAGAGCTACCTGCGCGCCCAGAACGTGTCGATCAACCGCCGCGCCGTGCAAGACCAGCTCCGCGCCAGCGCCCGCGATACCAGCACCGACGACCGGTCGGCGGCGCAGGTGCGGCTCGGTGAGGAGGTGATCTACGAAACTGCCGCCGGCCTGCCCGAGGCCCAGCGGGTTGCCGCGCGGCTATCCCAACTGATACTGGACGGCGCCGAGATGCGTGATGTGCGCGTGGCGGACGACGAGGTGACGGTCACCCTGCGGGGCGAGGCGCTCTTCAGCGTGACGCCCGCCGATGCCGCCCTGGTTGGCAAGCCGGCAGCGGAAGTCGCCCAGGCGGCCGCGCGCACAATCGCCCATCTGCTTTGGCGCGCGTTCGTGGAGCAGGTGTCCTAATGCATGCGAAAGCGTTCACATATCGTGACGGCAGTGCCGGCCGTGCCGGGCGGGTCCCGGCCGTGCCGGGCTGCCCCGGCGGCCGGCGGGTCCCGGCACCAGGGGTTGCGGCCCCGGTGCTGCTCCTGTTGGCCGCTCTCGTCTGGCTCTCCCCGGCGGCCCGGGCAGCAGAAGCCGACGCTGCCACCGCCGGCCTAGTCGTGAAGGGGGTGCGCTTCACCGGCGTCACCCAACTGCCGGAGGCGAAGCTGCGGGAGGTGCTGCACACCCGCCCCGGCCAGCCGTTTGATGCCGAGGCGCTGGCGCGCGACGTGCAGGCTGTGGAGGCGCTCTACCGCCAGGCGGGCTACCCCCTGGCCCACGTAGCTGCCGGCTTCGGCATCGATGCCGAGGGCGTGGTCACCCTCCCGATCAACGAGGGGCGCATCGAGAAGGTGGTGGTGAAGGGCGCCAAGAAGACCCGGCACCACGTCATCACCCGGGAGCTGGAGTCGCGCGCCGGACAGGTCTACCGCCGGGAGGCCCTGGCGGACGACCGGCGGCGGCTCTACGACCTGGGTTTCTTCGAGTCGGTCTCGATGGTGCCGTCGGCCGGCTCTGAGCCGGGCAAAGCGGTGCTCACCGTGGAGGTGAAGGAGCGGTTAACCGGCAACGTGGCGGCGGCGGCCGGCTACGCCAGCTCGGCCGGCCTGGTCGGCTTCGTGCAGTTGAGCGACAGCAACTTCCTCGGCACCGGCCAGACGATCTCGGTGAACTGGCAGCGCGGCAGCTACGGCACGCGCACCTTCCTCGACGATGGCACCTATCTCGGCGGACAGATGCGCAGTGGCCTGGATGTCGGGTGGTTCTCGCCGTGGCTGTTCAGCCGCAAGTTCTCCGCCGGCCTGCGCTACTTCGACACCGGCACCCAGCAGTTCACCTACTTCGATCAGGACTACGAGGACGACACCCTCAAGTTCTACGAGTGGCGCCACGGCACCTGGTTGACCCTGGCGCGCGAGCTGGGGCACGGCATGACGCTAGGCTTCCTCGCCCGGCGCGAGCGGGTGGACTACAGCCTGGCCCCGCCGGAGATCACCGCGCCCGCGGGCGAGTCGGCGGCGCCAACACGGGTGAGCAGCGTGCGGCTGAGCATGGCGCGGGGGCCGATGAACCCGTTCTCGGAGATGCAGGGTATCCCGCGCACCGGGGCCTACCTGGAGCTCGGCCAGGCGGACGCCAACGGCCAACGCCAGAGCTACCAGAAGCTGGGGATCACCAGCACGCACTACCTGCCGCTGTCGAAGAAGGACGTGCTGGCCTCGCGGGTGCAGCTCGGATGGTCATTCGGCGCGGTGCCATTCTCGGAGCTCTACGGGGTGGGCGGGGCACAGACGCTGCGCTCCTACTCCTGGAGCCGCTTCCTAGGCACGCGCATGCTGGTGGTGAACACCGAGTGGCGCCACCAGATCACCAGCGGCCTGGCCGCCACCGCCTTCCTGGACTTGGGCTACGCCTGGCCGCGAGGCGTTACCTTGAACCTGGGCGACCTGCGCCCGGCCGTCGGCCTGGGGCTGCGGGTGGTGACGCCGTTCGGGCCGATTCGCCTCGACTACGCCTTCGGCCGCGACGGCGGGCGCGCGCACCTCACCACCGGCGATCGCTTCTAGGAACCAGCAGCAAGACACCGCGGGGCGCCCCGCCGGGTGCCCCGCGGTCCTTGAGCACAACGGTCGTCTCGCCGGCTAGCCCGCGGCCAGGCACAGTGGTCGGATCGCCGGCGTCTCGCCGGCCCTACCAGGCACAGCGGCCGGATCGCCGGCGTCTCGCCGGCCCTACCAAGGGTTGGCCCAGGCCCTGGGTACCAAACACCCAACGGCCTCACGGCTTCAGGCTGTTCACCGGCGGGTAGGCCTCATGTCCCAGCACTTGCCCCTTCTTCCCCCGCAGGACGTAGGTCAGGGAAGTGAAGCCGGGCTGGCCTGGCTTGCGCTGCCCCGCCCCGCGCACCTCCGGCGGCTGAGCCACCGCCTCGACCTCGGTGCGAACGACCACCGGCCGGCGCGGGCCCCGGCCACGCACGGCCACCACCAGGCTATCGCCGACGCGGCGGGCTTCCAGGCGCACCGGGTGCGGGTAGGGGTTGCGCAGGCGCAGGTCGATGCTGGGCATCGCCACCGCCGCGTCACGGCCCGGGGCAACGTAGGTGGGCGGGCGGATGTGCCGGTGCCGCTCGACCACTTCGAGGCCGGCGAGGAGAGCCGCGTTGTAGAGGGTGGTGGAGGTCTGGCACACACCCCCGCCATAAGAGGGCATCATTTCGCCGTCGTAGCTGACGGGGGCTTTGCGATAGCCCGCGGCGGCATTCCAGGGCCCCACGCGGCGGTTATAGGAGAAGACGCCTCCCGGTGGGATCTCGGCGCCATGCAGCGCCCGCGCGGCACGCAGGGCGTTGTAGACCTGGCTGCGCGTTCGGCCGCGCAGGCTGGTGCCGTAGCTGCCCAGACACTGCTCCGGGGCCGGTAGGCGCAGGGCCGCCGCGCCCAGGCCCCCCACCGCCAGCAGCGCCAGCAGCGAGATCCCGGTGATCACCAGTCGCGCTTTCATGCCAACGTGTCCATCTCCAGGCAAACCGCCGGGGGCGTTCCACTCCCGGGCGCCCCGAGGAACCCGCGGGGCCTCAGCGAATCTCCACCCGCGTCTCGGCGCCGCCGCCGCGCACCTCGGGGTCGTACATCCCCGATACCTCCGTCGGCATCACGTGATAGCGGCCGGGCACGGCGGCGCGCAGGTAATACTCCAGCACCTGTTTGCCCGACGGCAGCGTGCGCGCGAAGAAGGCGATCTGCGAGTCGCGTACGTCCACTTCCGTCCACCAGTGGCGCCAGTCGTACTCATCCACACGGCCGCGATCCAGTGGCTCGCAGCCGGCGGGAAGCGGCTCCTCGATCACTACATGCTCGTAAGCACGGGGCGACTGGATCACGATCCGACCGAGGTACGACTGGCCGGCGCGCATCCGCGTCACCGCCTTCTCGGAGGGCACCAGGCGAAACGCGCCGGTATCCGGGTCGCGGCCGGGGCGCAACAGGTGGTAGGTGCGCGCGACAGTGATGCCGCAATCGGCCAGCAGCACCGGCACGTCCTCTTGCCCGCTGTACTGGCGCAGGCGCAGCGTGTAGTGGAGGTCTCCCCTCCCCTGTTTCTCCAGGCGCAGCAGGTTCTCGCCCGGGCGCACCCACTCCGACGGCACCTCCAGGCGCAATTCCGGCCGGAACAGGTCTGCCCGCCCGAACCGCACCGGCCGCAGCGGCTTGCCATTGAAGGAGGGCCGTACCGTGAAGGCGGGCGCCATCTCGCCACGGGCGTGCTGGAAATCGACCAGGGCGAAGAGCACCCGGGAGGTGGCCCAGGTGGAGCGCCAGTGATCTCCGTCGCGCTGCGCCAGCAGCCAGCGCACGATCTTCGGCTCCAGGCGCGCGGCGCGGGGGCTGGCGAGGTGCTCGCCAACCGCCGCCGTGGCGCGTCCGCTCAGCAGCGCCTGCAGCGCCAGCGCCGTGGCCTCCGGGTCGTTTTGCCAATGGCAGAAGAGGCTGCTCTCCTGGGCTTGGGCCATCAGGCGCTCGCGCAGGCGGTTGGCCTCGGTGGCCTGGCCGGCCGCGGCAGCCGCCAGGCAGAGCCGGGCGAGGATGCGGGCATCCTCCACGTCGGCGGTGGCATCGGTCGGGGTTGTCAGGGCCGCCGTCACCACGTCCCCGGTGCCGGCCTCCGCCAGCGCCAGCAGCGCCTCCGACCGCTCCAGCGGGATCAGCGGCGCGGGATCGTGCCGCGTGGGCGGCCGAAGGAAGGCGGCCGGCGGCTCGTCAGGCGGCGCCCCGTAGGCCAGGCGCCGGGGAGTGCCCAGGCGCGGGATGCCGCGCACCATCCAGTCGCGCGCGCGCTCCCGCAGCCAGGCCACGCCCCGCTGCAGCACCTCCGGGTTCACGGCGAACCCCTCCCGCTGCGCTGTCAGCAGGCCCTGCACCACGTAGGCGGTCATCCGCACGTCCGACCGGTCGAACTCCCACCAGCCCCAGCCGCCATCGTCATGCTGGAAGCGCGCGAGGCGCTGCAGGCCGGTGTTCACCATGTCCGGGATTGCTTGCTCCAGGCGCGCCGAGCCGATGCCCAGGCGTTTCATGGCGCGGTGGACCACCAGGTCCGGCAGGAAGGCACTCAGCGTCTGCTCCGTGCAGCCATAGGGATACTCCGCCAGGTAGTTGAGTGCCGAAAGCATTCCCGCGGCCAGGGAGGGCGCCAGGTAGAGGCCCACCTCCATCACCCCGGTGCTATCCGGGCGCAGGGTGATCGGCGCCTCCGCCGTGCCATCGCCGCTCAGGGTGCCGGCGATCGCCTCCCGGCGGGCGCGCCCGTGTGGCAGAATCGGGAACTGCTGCTCCACGGCGTCGCGCGGGCCACCGTCCGCCTGGGCGGTGCACACCAGCCGGCAGCGACCCTGCTGCTCGGTGGTGATCTGCCAATCGAGGCGCTGAACCTGCCCCGGGCGCAGGCGCAGGCGCCGCCGGGCCTCTCCCTCCAGGCGCACGCCACTGGCCTGCAGCGATACCTGAACCTGCTGCTCGGCGCCCGACTCGTTGTGGACCATCGCCGAAACGGTGGCGCTGTCGCGGGCGGTGAAGGAGCGCGGCGTCTGCAGGCGCACCATCAGCTCCTTGCGGCAGGTCACCTTGCTCGCTGCCTGCCCAACGAACGTCTCGCGGGTGTGCGCCCGCGCCGTGGCCCGCCAGGAGGTGAGGGAATCCGGAATCTTCAGCCTCACCGTGGCCTCGCCGCGCGCGTTGGTGCGCAGACTGGGCACCCACAGCGCCGTGTCCGGGAACTCCTTGCGCACCTCGCCCGGCACCCCCGACTTGTCGCCGCCGCTTAGGTAGATCTGGGGGAAGGAGAACTCGGTGCTCACCTGGCTGTAGCGGCTGGGGTAGAAGGCGGTGAGGATGTTCGCCCGATCCTCGCGGATGGCGTAGACCGACTCGTCCACCACGCCCAGGGAGACCTCCGCCGGCACCGGCTTACCGTCCGGGCCCAGGGTCCGCACCCGGTAGGTAGCCGTATCGCCCGGCGCGTAAGTTTGCCGGTCGGCGGCTACTTCCACCCGCAGCGTCCAGGGGCGCTTGGAGACGCGTACCGGGATCTGCCGGTGAACGAACTCCTTGTTGCGCACGCAGCACACGGAGAGCCAGAAGTTGGGCGCATGGGCGCGGGTAATCGGCAGGCGGAAGGTGGTGGCCGGCTCCGACAACGCCAGCGTTTTCTGGGTAAGGATGCCGTCCGTCTCCGCGGTGATCAGCGCGGTGGTGCCCACCATCGAGGTGTGGATGACGAAGGTGGCCGTGTCTCCCGGGCGGTACTCCTTGC